>QHYU01000007.1 GCA_003224235.1 Acidobacteriota bacterium | reverse complement strand
GACGCTCGAGGCCCCGCAGGCGCACCAGTTCTGGATCGCGCCGATCGAAACGGTTTCCGAGTCCGAGGAAGGCTTTGAGCGCGTTTACCAGGGCTCACAGATCCTGGTGGTTTGGTCGGCCGAGCTCGGAGCGCAGGCCGTCTGGAAGGGGCGAGTCGTGCTGCACGTCGCGCCCTTGCGCTAGTCTCCTGAGTTGCAAGTCCCAGAACAACAGACAGTGAAGTCAGGGGGTAGGAGCTTCAGCTCCTGAAGCTTCAGGGCTTAAAAGGGCATCTTTTACCCCGCGATAAGCAAGCTCTGCGCGAAGGGCCACTCCAGGTCCACCCATTGGGCGTCACAACAGAAGCCGATACGCCGAGCCATGTGGATAACCTCGTCGGAGGAGTATTTGTGGGAGCTCTCGGTCCAGATGGTTTCATCTTTGGCGAGTTTCACGGTGAAACCGGCCTTGCGGACGCGGACGGTCTGGTCGCAAGTCGAGCGGAGATGCATTTCGATGCGGCGCTCCACCTCGTCGTACCTCACGGTGTGGCGAAACCGAGAGAGGTCAAAATCGGCATCGAGCTCGCGGTTGATGCGCGCCAGCAGATTCAGATTGAACGCAGCCGTGACCCCGGTGGGATCGTCGTAGGCAACGATCAACTGTGGCACCGGCTTTACGAGGTCCGTGCCCAGCAGCAGCGCGTCGCCCGGGCACAGGATTCGTCGCACTTCTTTGAGGAACTCCTCACCCGCCGGGCGGTCGAAGTTGCCGATCGTGCTGCCCAGGAACAGCACCAGCAGGTGCTCGTCGTGCCGGCGTCGGGCGGCGACGGCAAGCAGGCCATCCAAGTATGGCCTTTCGTACCCGACGATGCTCACGCAATCGAGATGCCTCAGCTCTTTTTCGCATTGCGCCAAGGCAGTCGGGGAGATTTCAATGGGGAAGTAGGTAGTGCGCTGGCGGCGCGAAAGCGGTTCGAGGATCCAGCCCGTTTTCTTGCCGCTGCCACTGCCGAGCTCCGCAACCAGCGCGGGCGAGGGTACGCGCCGGACAATCGACTCGGCGTGATGGCGTAGCAGCCGCTCGTCGGCGCGGGTTAGCCCGTACTCGGGAAGCACGCTGATCACCTCAAACAGCGCTGAGCCTACTTCGTCGTACAAATACTTGGAGGGCAGCTCCTTCTGACCGGTTGTGGTCAGTCCGGCGCGCACCTCAGCTGCGAAGTCGGCCTTCGAGAATTGTGCAATCTTTTGCGTCAGCATGATCTCTCCTGCCCTTGATGCGTGGCCGGCTTATCTTTCGACGCACCGAAAAGCCGCGTAAATGTACGGATAGTGCGGCTGAAACCAGTTGCGGAACGATCGGCGCAGCATGCACGCAGCGGTGCGTGCAGACCCGCCTTTTGCGACGTAATGCTTGCCGTCAAAGAAGTCGGCGGAGTAGCCCGAATAAAACGGAAATGGTTGGAACCCGGTAAAGGGCCCGAAGATTGTGCTCGTCCACTCCCAACCATTGCCCAACAGGTCGGCCGCACCGAAGGCACTGGTGCCGGCGGGATACGTCCCCACGGGGACCGGATCCCAGCGCTGGAAGTCAAAGTTCCCGAAGCGCTCGTCTGGCGGTTCGTATCCCCACGGGTAAGGGCGTTCCAAACCGTCCCGTGTGCCATAGGCGGCGCGATGCAACTCGGCTTCGGTGGGCAGCGCTTTGCCCTGCCAGCGGGCGTAGGCCAAAGCCTCGGCGTGGCTGACGTACACGGGCCAATCGACCGGCAGCGGCAGCTCGGCAAACATGGTCTGGTAAAACCACTCATCGCCGCCGCGCTTCCAAAAAACCGGGTGATTGACTCCCCGTGCCTGCTTCCACTCCCAATCGGCGTGGGTCCAGAGGGAGCGATGCTCGTATCCTCCGGCGCGCTCGAAGTTCAGGTAGTCCGCGTTGGTCACGTTGTAGGCGTCGATGGCGAAGGTGGGGACGTCCACGCGATGCGCCTCAAACTCGTTGTCCCAACCGAAGGGGTCCCACCCAAAGGCCCATCCAAAAGGAGGCTTGGCGTTACGTGGTAGCCCGAGTGTGGCGCTGCCGGCAGGGATCTCCACCATGCGGGGCTTCACCGGAGGCGCCACGGGTGCTGGTACAATCGGACGCTCGACTTTGCGGTCGAGCGGCAACTGATGCAGCATATAGGCCAGGGTTTCGGCATGCATCAGGCGGTGTTCGATGGCCACCTGGAGGAGGAAGCCGTTCTGCAGGAGCGCTTGGGCAGGGTTGTCGAGCGAAGCGAGCTGCAGGCATGCGTCGAGCGTCTGCCGCAGCCGGTGCTTGTACGCCTCGATCTCCGGCCGCCCTGGCCAGTCCGATGGTTGGTCAGTGGGCATTTTGCCGCTGACTGGATCAATCCCAAAGGCAAACAGCCGATCGAACTCTTGGTGAAAAGGGTCCAGCCCAAACACATCGCGACCCAGCAAGTTCCAATCGAACGTTTCCAAATGTCCGAGGTAGAAGATGACGCGGCGCCGTTCGGGAATCGGTCTGTCATAGAACGCCTCGGGGCGCACGATCGCGAAAAGCTCATCGGTGCGGGCACGCGCTTTAGCGAGTCGCGACATCAACGTCTGGCGGATTTGGACCGGGATCGCTGCGGCTCCCATGGGTCTCCTCTGATTAAATGTAAATCCGACCGCGGGCATGTACTCCCCGGCGCGGCCTCGGGACGGAGGGGAAGCTCCTGCTCCGCCCAATTCGTGGGGAGCTGAGGATGACCGGAGCCGGGAGGAAAGTCAATCCTTTCAGTGCAGTTGGGGGTCCCGTTGGCGATTTTGCAGTGCGGCGTGACCGCCCATTGTTCGCCGCATTGAGGTTGTGAATCGGCTTCGAGATGGGGCCAAGGAGATCGCGGAGAGCGGGATGGAAACAGCGGCAGAACACGGCAGCGTCATCGAATGTCACGGCGTGTGGTACCACGCGGATGGCGGCCCGCCTCGAGCGCAGCCTCAGAGGCGCGCCCTGGTCTCAGACTTGAGCCTGCAAGTTCAGCGCGGCGAGACCCTGATTCTTTTGGGCCGCAGCGGTTCGGGCAAGACCACTACGCTGAAGCTGATCAACCGGCTGCTCGAGCCCACCTCCGGAGAAGTTCTGGTTGAAGGGCGGCGCACCACCGACTGGGATCCCATTCGTCTGCGCCGGCGGATCGGTTACGTCATCCAGGAGGTCGGGCTTTTCCCCCATTTCACGATCGCGCGCAATGTCGGGCTGGTGCCATCGCTCGAAGGTTGGGAGGCACCGCGCGTGCAAGCGCGGGTGCAGGAAATGCTTCGGCTAGTTGGACTCGATCCCGAACAGTTTGCTCCGCGTCGGCCACATGAACTCTCCGGCGGGCAGCGGCAGCGCGTTGGCGTGGCGCGGGCGCTGGCGGCGGACCCGCCCATCCTGCTGATGGACGAGCCATTCGGCGCGCTGGACCCGGTGACGCGGGCGGAGCTGCAGCAGGAATTTCGCCAGCTTGCCGCGCGGCTGGGCAAGACGATTGTGTTCGTCACGCACGATGTGCGGGAGGCCTTGCTGCTGGGGACGCGCATCGCTCTGTTGGCGGGTGGCAAACTGGTGGGCGTCCATCCGGCAAAAGAATTTCTGCGCGGTCCAGAAGCTGAGGTGAAAGAATTTGTTCGCGCTTTGGGTGCTGGAGACGCGGCCTTGGATCCAAAGGCCGGAGACTGAAAACCCATAACTGAAGAACGGACGACACAGAGCTAGGAACTACGAGCTGAGAACGGATACGAGGTGCCTGGTGAACGCCTTTGACTTCTTGATTCGCAATCGGGCCGAGGTCCTGCAATTGACACTCGAGCATCTGCTGCTGGTGGCCAGGGCCATGGTGCTGGCGATTCCACTCGGCGTGCTGCTGGGTATTGCTCTCACGCGCCACAAAGCAATGCGCCAGTGGATTCTGGGCGCGGCAAACGTCATTCAGACGGTGCCCAGCCTGGCCCTGTTTGGATTCCTGATTCCGGTGCCATTGATCGGAGGAATCGGCGACCGCACGGCCATCGTCGCGCTGACGCTCTACGCCCTGCTGCCCATCATTCGCAACACCTTCGCGGGCATTGCAGGCGTCGACCGCGCGGTGGCAGAAGCGGCGCGCGGTATGGGGATGACCGAAGGGCAAGTGCTCCGGCAGGTGGAGATTCCGCTTGCGCTGGGGGTCATCCTCGCGGGAATCCGCGTGGCCACTGTGATTTCGGTGGGCGTGGCGACGATCGCGGCGGCCATCGGCGCCGGCGGCCTGGGGATGTACATCTTCCGCGGCGTGGCCATGGTGAATAACCAGGTGATTCTAGCCGGCGCGATTCCGGCGGCGATTCTGGCGGTGCTGGCGGACGTGAGCCTGGGTTGGGCCGAGCGACGCCTTACCGCAAGGTAGTATGCAAATCACTTTGACTCCGCGGAAGCCGATCTCCGCGAACCCCAGCTTTGACCCTGGCCTCTGCCTCTTGTCAATCCGAGCCCGCCGCGGCGGGCGAGGAATCTCTCTGCGGGGTTCATCGCCACGCGCGAAACTGCGCGCGAAGATTCTTCCTCAGCCGGGTTGGATGGCGATTTTGCTGAGCTGCTTGTTGCTCCTGCTCCCCGGCTGCCGCTCAGGCCGCGAGCGGCGAGTCGTGATCGGCTCGAAGAATTTCACCGAGCAGATCGTTCTGGCGGAGTTGCTCGCGCAAGTCATCGCGGCGCGCACGGGCCTCCAAGTCGAGCGGCGCCTAAACCTCGGCGGGACGCTGATCTGCCAGCAGGCCTTGCGCGCGGGCGAGATCGACCTCTACGTGGAATACACCGGCACGGCGCTCACCGCGGTCCTCGGGGAATCGCCCTCAAGCGACCGAGCAGCGGTGTACGAACGCGTCAAGAAGGCCTACCGCGAGCGCTTCGGCTTCGAGGTGACTGAGCCGCTGGGGTTCAACAATGCCTTCGCCATGGTGGTTCGCGGGGAAGATGCGCGGCATCTCAAGCTCCGCACGATTTCCGACATTGCGCCCTATGCGCCCCGCTGGCGCGCCGGATTCGGCTACGAGTTCATGGAACGCCCCGACGGGTTCCGCGGTTTGGTGCAGACCTATCAACTTCGGTTTGCCGAAACGCCGCGGATTATGGACCTGGGGCTGATTTATCGCGCGCTGAAGGAAAAGCAGGTGGATATTGTGGCCGGAAATTCCACGGACGGCGTCATCGCAGCGCTCGACCTGGTGGTGCTCGAGGACGACCGCCACTACTTCCCGCCTTACGAGGCTGTGCCTGTTGTGCGCCGCCAGTCGCTGGAGCGCCATCCGGAGATCCGCGACGCGCTGCATGCCCTTGCCGGCCAAGTCTCCGAAGACGAAATGCGTCGGCTGAACTATGCCGTGGACGGCCAGCGCAGGGACGTTCCGCAAGTGGTGCGCGAATTCCTTCGCGGCAGGGGCCTGTAGCCTGTCTCTTTGGAGGCGGGGTTTGTAAATGGTCTTAGCGGAAGAACCCCGGGGCCTGAAGACCCGGGCTACAAAGGGCGAGGTGAGCCTGGGCAGTTGCTTGCGGCAATTAGGGTCTGCTACAGTCGGGCGGTTGGCCCTGAGGAGGTTTCCATGGCGGTGAGCAAAGAGCTGCTCGAGATCCTTGTCTGCCCCGTGTGTAAGACGCCCGTCCGGCTTACGCCCGACAGCAAGGGCCTGAAATGTTCCACTTGCCGGCGTATCTACCCGATCAAAGACGATATCCCGGTGATGTTGCCGGATGAGGCGAGCGTCGAAGCCGAATGACCCTGCCGATTCGTGGCGGGCGTCGGCTGGCGCGCCCTGCGCGTGAGTTTGGCGGCCATGCCTCCCGCCCCGTATGAGAACCCCCCCGCAAAAGCTTGCCCGACACTTCAAGGCCTTGGTCCACAGGTTTCCGGGGCAGCGCATCGGTGTCGTCGGCGATCTCATGCTGGACCGCTACCTGTGGGGCATGGCGACGCGACTTTCGCCCGAGGCCGCGGTTCCGGTGGTGGATTTTGTGGAGCAGAGCGAATGTTTGGGCGGCGCGGGCAACGTCGCCGCCAATCTGGCGGCGCTGGGTGCGCGTGTGCTGCTGTTTGGCGCGGTCGGCGAAGACGAGGCGGCGGGGGCATTGCGTCGCTGCCTGGGCGCACTGGGGCTCAGGGAGAAGGGCATCGTGGCCGATGCCGGGCGCACCACCACGGTGAAGACGCGAATCATTGCGCGGCATCAGCAGGTTGTGCGGGTGGATCGCGAAAAATGCGAGCCGCTGGCAGACGAAACG
>QHYU01000006.1 GCA_003224235.1 Acidobacteriota bacterium | reverse complement strand
AGAGAGATTCCTCGCGGAGTTTATCCCGCCCCTGGCGGGGCTCGGAATGACAGATTGAAACTTTCTTCTCCAACCTGCTAGGGGCACGGCATGTGCCCGCACATCCCTGTTCATCACGCGACCAGTGCTGCTCATCCCTTTCGAATGCACATTTTTCTCAGCCAATGGCCCGCCACCGATGAATTTCCCGTTGACTTCTATTACCGTCGCGGTAACATGTACTGCAAAGCTCGCCAAGCGCTTTGCAAACGACTGATTCGCACATCGTGACGCTCTTTCTCGTCTCAACGACTGGCCCCTACACCGCGACGCTCTCCGCCACGTCTACGCCCGCAACCGCTTTAGAATGCGCACATACCAAAAATCGGTCCGCAAATCCTTTAGAATCCGCTCTTGCAAAATCATTGGACTTAAACTTCCCTGAAATCAACACTTACAGAAAATGGGGGGGGATCCCCCTGCCTTTTACCCTTTGCTTTTTACCTTTTGCCTTCTTCCCCGCTTCCTTGCGTCCGCGCGCGCAAGCGGAAGGCAGACAGGCAAGAATGCCTGTCCTACTTTGCTATACTCCCGCGGATGATTGCAGAGGACGCGAAGAAAATCTTTCTGATCGACGCGATGGGCTACATCTTTCGCGCCTACCACGCGCCAATGGAGCGGCTCCGCAGCCCGCAAGGCATCCCCACCAAGGTGCCCTATGTGTTTGCCAACATGCTGCGGCGGCTGATGAAGGATTGGGAGCCCGAATACCTGGCCGTTGTGTTCGACGTGACTGCACCCACCTTCCGCGATAAACTCTTTGCCCAATATAAGGCCCAGCGCCCGCCGATGCCCGAAGACCTCTCTCTGCAGATGCCATACGTGCGCCGATTGTGCGAAGCCATGCGCCTGCCCATCCTGGAGTACGAAGGCTATGAGGCCGACGACGTCATTGGCGCGCTGGCGCTCCAAGCCGCCGCAAAGAAATTGGACGTCTACATCGTCACCAGCGACAAAGACATGCTGCAACTGGTGCGCACCAGCCCGCGCGGAGCGGGCAGCGTCCGCGTACTCATCCCCACCAAACAGGACCTCCTGGTGGATGAAGCCAAGGTGGAAGAGCTGTTGGGCGTACCGCCGTCGAAAGTCCCCGATGTAATGGCGCTGATGGGCGATTCGATCGACAACATTCCCGGCGCGCGCGACCCAAATGAAAAGCCGGATCCCGACAAGAAGCGGACCCCGGGAATCGGGGAAGTCGGCGCGAGGGAGTTGATCCGCCAATTCGGGAGCGCCGAAGAAGCCCTGAGGCGCGCTGCAGAGGTGAAACGCCCAACCTATCGCGAAGCCCTGAAGAAGTACGGTGACTTCGTTCTCTTAAGCAAGCAGCTCGCAACCATAAATTTGGATGTACCTGTGCCCCTCTCGCTCGACGCCCTCCGCAGCCGTGAGCCGGACGTCGAAGCGCTGCGAAGCCTCTACGCTGAGCTCGGCTTTACTTCCCTGCTGCGCGAACTCGCCCCCCTGGCCGGTTCCCCGGCTACTGATGGCTCCCCCACGCTCACCACGGATTACGCGCAACTGGATTCGCCGGCGGCCGTGCGCGAGTTTCTCGCCGAAGTGCCGCGCGAACAGGAAATTGCCCTCTGGTTCAGCCTCGCCCCCGGAGAAAGAGAAGAAGAAGGCTACGGCAGCCGCGTGGCGGCGATTGAGCTCTCGCCCCGGCCCGGAGTCGCGCGCAGAGCGTGGTTCGATGATGCTGGAGAAATTCTGGCGGTGCTCCGCCCGTGGCTCGCCGATCCCAAGCGGCCGAAGATTGTCCACGACCCCAAGCTCGCCGAATTGCTGGTGGGGCCGGTAGCAGGAATTCGCCACGCGACAATGCTCTACTCCTACCTGTTGCGGCCCACCACTGCCAACCACGATCACGCCGAGGTGGTGCTGCGCCACTTCAGCGTCACGCTCTCCGGCGTCGCGGGCGAGCGCGCGGACTACCTCCAGAGGCTCGTGCCGGTGCTCCGCCGGGAAATCGAGTCCCGCGAACTGGTTGCCGTCTACGAGCAGATTGACCTGCCACTTGCACCGGTGCTGGCGGCGATGGAAGGCCACGGCGTGCGCGTCGACCCGCAAGCGCTCGAGGCCATGTCGGCGACGATGGAAGGCGAAGTCCGCGGGCTCGAACGGCAGATCTGGGAGCTGGCGGGGACGGAATTCAACGTCAACTCGCCGCCGCAGCTCGCCGAAATCCTCTTCGACAAGCTCAACTTGCAAACCCCCACGCGTCGCGGACGTGGCAAGGTGCGCTCCACCGCCGCTGGCATCCTCGAAGAGTTGGCGCTCGTGCACGACCTGCCGCGCAAAGTGATCGAATACCGCGAGGTAGCCAAGCTGAAATCCACTTATGTGGACGCGCTGCCAAAGCTGATCCACCCGCGCACCGGACGGCTCCACACCAGCTTCAACCAGGCCGGGACAGCCACCGGCCGGCTGAGCTCCTCGGAGCCCAACCTGCAGAACATCCCCATCCGCACTGAACTCGGCCGGCAGATCCGCGCGGCGTTTGTCGCCGAGCCCGGCTGGACTCTGCTTTCTGCGGACTACTCGCAGATCGAGTTGCGCATCCTGGCGCACTTCTCGGACGACCCCGTGCTGGTCGAGGCGTTTCGCAAGGGCGAGGACATCCACTCGCGCACGGCGCAAGAGGTGTTCGGCGTCGGGCCGCTCAGCCAAAACGCTGAACACCGCCGTGCGGCCAAGGTCATCAACTTTGGCATCATCTACGGGCTTTCGCCCTTCGGCCTGGCGCAGCAGTTGGGCATCGACCAGAAAGAGGCCGCGCGGTTTATCGCCGCCTATTTCGCGCGGTATCGCGGCGTGAAGGAATATCTCGATCGTTCGCTCGTCGAAGTGCGCAAGAGCGGCTTCACGCGGACGCTCTTCGGGCGCATCCGGCCGATTCCGGAAATCACCTCGCCGCAGGTGAATCAGCGCAACTTCGCCGAGCGCACCGCGCTCAACACGCCTCTCCAGGGCACCGCCGCCGACCTGATCAAGCTGGCCATGATCGCGATCCAGCGCCAGCTCGCCGCCGAGGGCTTGCAAACGAAAATGATCCTGCAGGTGCACGACGAGCTGCTCTTCGAGGTGCCGGTCGACGAGCTGGAGCGGGTTCGCGCGCTGGTGAAACCGGCGATGGAGAAGGTGCATGCTCTCAAGGTGCCGCTGGTCGTGGACCTGAAGGCCGGCCCGAACTGGCGCGATATGGAGTAGCCTAGCCGGATGACGGAGGTGGCCATGCCCAACTATGCTCTGGTCGCTGCAGTCCTGCTGTGTGTTGGCCTGGGTGGTCCTTCCCAGGAGAAGAAAGAAACCGAGAAGCAGACGGCCGAATCGAAGATTCCTCCGGAAGAAGCCAAGCGCGAAAATCCGGTCAAGCCCACGGCAGCGTCTATCGCCCAGGGCAAAAAGCAGTACGCCTTCGACTGCGCGATGTGCCATGGAAAAGATGGCGACGGCAAGGGTGACTTGGCCGAGGAGTTAAAGCTCAAGCTGCGCGACTGGCGCGATCCGGCGGCGCTCAAAGACCTGACCGACGGCGAGCTCTTTTACATCTTGACCAAGGGTAAGGGCCAAATGACGGGCGACGAGGACCGCACAAAACCCGAAATGAAATGGAACATGATTAATTACGTTCGCTCGCTCGCCAAAAAAGAACCTGCGCCCCCGCCCAAACCATGAGCGCCCTCTGTTCCTCTCTGTATCCTCTCCGAAGCAAGACCGTAAGTTCTTGCTTTTTTAGCAAGGTTTTATGCTGCCAGCATGGCGACATCGGTGTTGCGGAATTTCAGAGCTGTGGTCATGACTTCCTGTCCTTTTCGGGTGGTCCGGTAGTAGTGAGTTCTGAGAACTCGATAGATTAGACCATGAGCGCGGAGAAGGGCCAACTGGCGGGTGATCCGGCCCGAGAGTTGGCGGCGCTGGTGCGAATCCGAGAGGGCGGCGGGTTCGAGATGTCGTTGCAGATCCTGGTTGCGAACCCCTTGCAGGTGAAACTCTCCGCGCAAAATGATCTGGAACAGGCGGCTGTCTTCCGGGCTGATCGGACGCAGAGCCCGAAAACGCCTCGGGGTTTCGACCGCTCGACTGACCGGGTCCAAGATGCGGTGCGAAGCTTTTGGTTCTCCCACTACCGCGAGCGCCTCCAAATAGCGCTCATTCGCCGCGCGACTCAGCTCGACGCGCCGACGGGTATCGGCAATGCCTTTGCGCAGGGGCAGCCACCCCAGCACGACTTTGCCTTGACGGGTCGCTCGACGGCGGACGCGAAACCGCCGCGGATTATTGATCGTGGTCTCGATCCTCAGCACGCTTCCTTGCTTATCGTACATTTTGATCGAGTTCTCTTCGACCCAGTGTTTCACGCACGTCCCCTCCACGCGCCGTTCCAGATGACTGGAGGCTTCCCCGGAAAAACGACTATTCGTTCGTCGCCCCAAAAACCGCATCACTTGCGGCGCACCGAATTGCTCGATGGCCTGACGGACCAAGGCCGGATAAATGGCGGCCAACTTCTCCGCCGTCTGAAACAGGACATCGGTCGCGTACTCGGCTTGCCGAAAGCTCCAGTAGTAGCCCCGCAGATGCAAACCCGCCCGAGGAGCCACCCACGGGTTCACCCGCTGCGCCCAGGCCGTCAGCAGTTTTTCCCAGCGCCGCTCCCCCAGTTGGTCCAGCAACGCCTGGGCCCGCGGCAGATCCGCAATCCGGGTGAAGCAGTTGTCCTTCTGCTCGTAGGTGATTCCCTCCCGATGCATCGCTCGTGCCAGCCACTCCCGCCCGTTCACGCAGACTTGAACGCTCATCGGCAACCAGCTTTGCAGACGGATGTGCATCAACCCAAATTCCCGGTCGAGGTAATAAAAGTAGAAATGCAAACACTTGCGCTCCTGCCCTACCAACGTCAATTCCTTCCTCTCCCGGTCCCGGCGAATCCCGAATGTCTGGCAGGGCTCGACGCAGGACAGCACGCAAATCAGCCCTTCTGGAACTCTGTCTCTTCGCTGAATCCGGCGAGCGATCTCCTCTTTGGACTCTTGCGCCGAACTCAGATACACAAAGGGTCTTCCAGCCTGCTGCGCCAACTGTTCGGCCCGCGCCTTGATGCCTGCCGACAGCTTCTGCACGAACGTCCGGAAGTCCTTGTACAACACCCGCTGGCTAGACAGAAAGATATCCATCCCCTCCCGGTAACAAATCGACCGCAGGCTCCCACGAAACAGGATGCGATCAAAACCTGTTATGCTCCCCGTGATGCGGTCTCTGTGCCGTGTCAGAAAACGCTCCATGACTGTCCTCCGTATGAGGTGCGCCAAAAACATCATGCCGGAAACGGTCATGGAGCGTCTCTATTTTGGTTGCGGCCAAAGGCCGCGCTGCGTTCTCTGTGGTGTGTCTTCGTTTGCCCTGTTCCTCTTGTTCTTTTGTGTTACCCTCTGCTTCTGCGACTCTCAAACGCTTCGACTTTTTCGGAGGATTCGCCATGCAACACTCTCCCGGCTTCCTGAAATTGGTGCAAGACGCGAAGACGCGCATCCGCGAGACCAATATTCACGAAGTGAAGAAGCGCCTCGACGCCGGCGAAAAAATGATCGTGGTGGACGTGCGCGAGGAAAGCGAATGGGCACGCGGTCACCTGCCCGGGGCCATTCACCTCGGGAAGGGCATCATCGAGCGTGATATCGAGCAGCGCATCCCCGACCGCTCGGCGCCCGTGGTGCTGTATTGCGGCGGCGGCTTCCGCTCCGCCCTCGCCGCCGACAATCTTCAGAAGATGGGCTACACCAAAGTGGTCTCCATGGATGGCGGTTGGGGCGGCTGGACCGAAGCTGGCTTCCCCGTCACAAGAGATTAGATGGGGGCCAGTGAAACTTAATTCCATCGCCATCCCTACTCTAGTTCTGCTGATGATATTTTTCGGGCGCGTCCGGCGTAAGGATAGGAGGAGGGTGAAGGCGTGCTTCGACACCTGCCATTGATACTGAAGAACAGTTGGCGCAACCGGCGGCGCACGCTGCTCACCATCTTGAGTGTGGGCGTGTCGCTCTGCCTCCTGGGCATCCTGATGGCCATCTATCATGCTTTCTATTTCAGCGAGCCCAACGCCTCCCAGGCCTTGCGCCTGGTGACGCGCAACAAAGTTTCCCTCGCCTTTCCCATGCCGCAGTCGTATCGGGAAAAAATTCGGCAGATCCCCGGCGTGCAGGAAGTCGGCATCTCGCAATGGTTCGGAGGCGTATATATCGACCGCCGGCCGGAGCATATGTTTGCGCGCTTCGCAGTGGAGCCGGACAAAATTTTCACCATCCACGGCGAGATGACCATTCCCGAAGACCAGAAGAAGGCCTTCCAACAGGAACGCACCGCTTGCATCGCCGGCCGGCTACTCGCAGAGAAATATAACTGGCATCTGGGCGAACGCATCACACTGCAGGGAGACATCTTTCCGGTCACGCTGGAGCTGACTTTGCGGGGCGTCTTTGACCACGCCGATAATCCCGAGGTCTTGTATTTCAGCCGCGAGTATCTCGAGGAGAGTTTGCCGCTGGGGCGCCGGGGCAACGCAGGAACATTTAATATCCTGGCCCGCTCGACCGAGGATGTTCCGCGGATTGAGAAGGCCGTGGACGAGCAATTCAGCAACTCGCCCGTGCAGACCAAGACCGAAACGGAGAGCGCATTTTCGCTGAGCTTTGTGGCCTTTCTCGGCAACATCAAGGCGTTCCTGTTGAGCGTGTGCGCGGCGGTGACGTTTACGATTGTGCTGGTCTCGGCCAACACCATTGCCATGTCGGTGCGGGAACGCGTGCGCGAGGTGGGCGTGCTGAAAACGCTGGGCTATACGCGGGGCGCGATCCTGGGCATCATCCTCGGCGAGGCGGTCACCATCTCCCTGGTGGGAGGCGTTCTCGGAGTCGGGCTGGCGACGGTGCTAGCTGGCGTGGTTCGCCACGCCCCGGCGTTCATCCTGCAATTGAGGATGTTGACCATCGGGCTCCCGGTCGCGGCGCTCTGCCTGTTGGTGGCCGCGCTGATCGGCCTGGTGAGCGCCTTCGTGCCGGCCTTCCAGGCGTCGCGAATCTCCATCATGGAAGCCCTGCGTAAGGCGGACTAGCGACCCATGGCTATCCCTCTGGCTTACAACTTTCGGAACCTTGTCGTGCGGAAGACCACCACGATCATGACCGCGCTGGGCATCGCGCTCACGGTCGCGGTCTTGCTGGCCATTCTGGCTTTGGTCAATGGCCTGCGCACAGCGCTTTCGGCCACGGGGGATCCGCGGCACGTCCTGGTCCTGCGGAAGGGCTCCGAAGCGGAGCTAACCAGCAATATGGAGCGGGGCGCGTTCCAAGTTATCAAGTTTAAACTCGGCATCGCCCAGAGCAAGTCCGGCGAACCGCTGGCCTCGCTCGAAATAGTGACCGTCATCAATCTTACCAGCGTGGACGCGCCGGATGGGATTAACGTCACGTTGCGCGGGCTGACGCCGGAGGGGGTCGAGCTTCGCGAGCAGCTGAAACTCGTCGCGGGCCGCTGGTTTGAGACCGGCAGACGCGAAGTGGTTGTGGGCCAATCGATTGTGAAGCGCTTCCCCGGGGCACAGCTGGGCAGTAAATTGCGTTTCGGACGCGGCGATTGGGACATCGTCGGAGTGATGTCGGCTGGACAGAGCGCCGTCAACAGCGAAATCTTCGCCGACCTGAACCAGGTCAGCTCGGACTTCCAGCGCAGCGAGGTGCTGAGTTCGGCGCTCTTGCGCGCCACCGACGTCGTCGCCGCTGACGCGCTGATCAAGGACCTGAGCAGCGACCAGCGGCTCAACGTCTCCGCGCTCTCGGAGAAAGAATATTACGCCCGGCAGACGATTTCGGCGCTGCCGATTCAGTTCCTAGGGATCTTTGTCTCCGTGATCATGGCCGTGGGGAGCGGCTTTGCGGCCATGAACACGATGTATGCCGCCGTGGCCCGCCGCTCGCAGGAGATTGGAACGCTGCGCGTGCTCGGTTTTTCGCGCGGCAGCATCCTGCTCAGCTTTTTTCTGGAATCGGTGCTGCTCTCGGCACTCGGCGGACTGATCGGCTGCCTGCTCGTGCTGCCGTTGAACGGTGTGACCACTGGCATCGGGAACTTTGTGACCTTCAGCGAGACATCCTTCAATCTCCGCGTCACGCCGCTGATCATGGTGTACGGAGTGGCGTTTGCGATGCTGCTCGGCGCCTTTGGCGGCCTGTTCCCCGCGCGCATGGCCGCGAAGAAGGAGATTCTGATCGCGCTGCGCGAGCTCTAAGCGATCCCGGGACTCATGGACACGGAACTGAAGAGTTTGAAAATTGACCGCACGCCGCGGCGCGCGCCGGAGCACTCGAAGTGGGCGCGGCGCTGGATCATCGGCGGTGTGGCACTCTTCCTGCTGCTGGGCACTGCCCGCCTGGGCTACAACGTGCTCAGCGCCGCCCCGGAAGTGGAAACTTTGCGCGTGAGGGCCAGCACTGCCGGACCCGGCGCAAGCGCCGCCCTGGTGCTCAACGCCACCGGCTACATCGTGGCCCACCACAAGATCGAAGTCGCCGCCAAGGTAATCGGCAAGGTGGCCTGGATCGGCGTGGAAAAGGCAGACCGGGTCCGGCAGGGCCAGGTGCTGGTGCGCCTCGAAGACGATGAGTACCGCGCCCAGGTTCAGCAGGCCCAAGGCCAACTCGCCAATCTGCAGGCGAGACTGCTTCAGCTCGAGCACGGCTCGCGGCCGGAAGAAATCGAAGTCACCAAGGCCAATCTCGGCGTGGCCCAGGCGGACATGGAAAACGCGCGCGTCAATCTCGAGCGCGTGAAAAAACTGGTGACCGAGGGCGTTCTGGCGCAGCAAGCTCTCGACGACGCGCAAGCGCGGTACGACGGCCAGGTGGCCCGCGTCGCCTCGCTCCAGAAGACCCACGACTTGGCGCGCATCGGGCCGCGGCAGGAAGAAATCGATTCGGTCCGCGGACAGGTGGAGCAGGCCAGGGGCGCCGTGGCCTTCGCGGAGACGCAGCTCGCCAACACCGTGATTCGCGCGCCGGTGACCGGAACGATTCTCGAACGCGCGGTGGAGAAGGGGGAGTTCGTCACCACCAGCTTTGTCGGCGACCGCGGCGCCAAAGGCTACGTTGTTTCTCTGGCCGACCTGAATGACCTGCAGGTGGAGCTGGACATTGCCCAGAACGATTTTGCCAAGCTCCAGCCCCATCAGAAAGGCATCGTCACCACCGATGCCTTTCCCGACCGCAAGTATGAGGGCGTGATTTTTGAAATCTCGCCGGAGGCCAACCGCCAGAAAGCCACCGTGCAGGTGAAAGTGAAAATCCTCAAGCCTGACGAGTTTCTCCGTCCGGAGATGAATGCCAGCGTAGCGTTCATCGCAGAGGAGAAGCCCGCCGCGGGAGGAAGCGCTGCGAGCCATGCAATCGTCGTGCCAGCCTCCGCAGTGCGGAATGACTCCGTGTTTGTCGTGCTCGGCGGCCGGGCGGTGCGGCGTCCGGTGAAGGCGGGTTCGGCCACGGCCCACGGCGTGGCGATCCTGCAAGGCCTAATTGGCGGCGAGGATCTCATCGTCAGTCCGCCCGCCGACCTGAAAGATGGGGATCGCGTTCACGCGAAGGGACAATAGCTCATGGCTGAAACGGTGATCGAAACACGGCGCCTTACCAAGGAATTCCTCCGCGATGAATTTCACGTAGTCGCGCTGAAGGACGTGGACCTCGAGGTCCACAAAGGCGAGTTTGTCGCCTTGATGGGCCCGTCCGGCTCCGGCAAATCCACGCTCCTGCACCTGATTGCCGCCATGGACTCGCCAACCTCTGGCGAAATCGCGGTTCTGGGTGAAAACCTGCGCAAGCTGAGCGACCGCGAAATCGCGCACTGGCGCAATGAAAATGTCGGCTTCATCTTTCAATCCTTCAATCTGATTCCGGTCCTGACTGCGCTCGAAAATGTGGAGCTGCCGCTAAAGCTCGCGCCCCTGGGCAAGCAAGAGCGGCTCGCGCACGCCGCCACGGCGCTGAAACTCGTGGGGCTCGGGGACCGCCTGGGCCACTATCCCCGGCAACT
>QHYU01000235.1 GCA_003224235.1 Acidobacteriota bacterium | reverse complement strand
GTCGGGTAAGCGGCTGGGGTACTGTCCGACCGGCGCGATAGATAAAGTTATATTCCGAGCCGAAGCCCGTCAAGCCTTTTATAAAATTAGATTTAGAATTAGTCTAGAGTGACTTTTTGAAGTCCGGTAGCATCCCGCCACCCTCGAAAGATTTTAGCCGCAAGGTCTCTCGGATTCGCTCTAGCTTGCTCTTGCCTCTCATTGAGCGGCCCCGGGCAATCGCTCGCCGCCCTGGCTCTTAGGTTCGGTGGCCGAACCCAGGTCGCTCTAGAATCGGCTTTCGTGGCAGGAGGTACTTCCGTACCGGGAGAATGAGAACCGGCGTACCATTGGACGCGAGAGCAGCTCCATCGAGAATCATGGTACGGGGTCGGTGAGAATGGGAGGTAAAGCCTCCCAGACGAGAGGTAATATTCATGGTTCTTCGGCGCTCTCTTTGGTTCGGATTCCTCACCGTTGCCAGCCTGCTTTGGGTTTGCCCATCAATAAGGGCAGGCTCCATGTCCTCGGTTTCTTTCCAATGTGCCAGCCTGGTTGTGAATGGTCGCAGTGGCCGCTGCACGAGCCCGCCGCTCGTCCTGTACCCGGACGGGAAGTACAAGATCTGGGGTGAACAGGGCACCTACAAGATTGAAGGCAATCGGCTCGAGCTTTCCGAGTCCAGAAAGCGTGGGCGGGGCCGGCTGCTGCCGGGGCGCCAGATCGTCTTTGAGTTCACCTATCGGGGAAAGAAGCACACAGTGACGTTTCGGCGACGCAAGTCTCCTGAGGCGGGCACAGTAATCGTCTGAACCGTTGGCCCCATTCTGCCATCCAGCACGCCATACGCGCCGTGCCCACTACGTCGGTAACCTCCGCGCACTTTTTCTTGCGGTTACGAAGAGTTTACCCTCCATAAACGAATTCTACAGATTGCTGTGCGCAACGCCACACAGGCGGCCGGCTTGTCAGCTTCTTACTTCATGCTCTGGCCTTTGGAATCACCAGGCGCAGCGGGGGAATTCGAATGAACTTCACGAAGCCCTTCTTTGAGTGCTCGAATTCCGTCCCCGATACCCTTTCCAAGCTCAGGGAGCTTTCTGGGGCCGAACACGAACAGAGCGATCGCGAAGATGACCAGCAGGTGCAAAGGCTGAAAGAGTCCTTCAAACATGTACTCCTCCTTGTGGCATTTGAGAATGGACTGGTGCGAAAGTTCCAACCACCAGCCTGTCAATCATCGGCCGAACTGAGAGCAACCTTGCGTGGCCTTATGGCGGCGCAGGCGCCAAGTACCAGGCGTAGTACGTTCCCACGCCGGTGAGCACAGCTACCCACCACAGAACTAACTCGACGCGCATCCACAGCTTCCAACGCTGGAAGCGCAGCCGCCGCGGAACGATGTCGGTTCCGGCCACCAGCACGATGTACAGCCCGAACAACTCCGCCGCGATTCCGAGTGCGGCGTGGGCCGTACCCACCGCGTAGTAGCGATCACCCAAATGCGCCGGAAGACCAGATTCAGCAGCATCACGGTGGTCTGGCAGATGCCGTGCGCCGTATAGCTTCTCCTACGCGCCAGGTACGTGCCGGCCAGCAGGGCGGCGCCCATGGCCGCCTGCACAATCAGATTTGCGTCTGCGCCGAACGTTGCGCCCGTGCCAAGAAATCCTTTCATATTTAGGTCCTAGCTTCACAACTCGCCCGCATCGGATCTAAGTTCCCAATCCCTGAGGTCACCTTCTGGGCGAGCTGCTTGCCTTCAGTAGTTCGTGTAGGGCGTCTCTGGATCCCACCTTGGAAACGCCGGCTGCTCCTGCTTATGCCTCAATACCCACAGCCCTTCGTTGTTCGTGATGTAGATCAAGTTTCGTCCGTCATCCTCGAGAACGCTTGTGACCCCGTAGAAACTTTGCAGCGCCCGCGGATTTGCCGGATCACTTAGATCGAGCACTCTCACGGATTGGGTGGGATAGCCACCGACTAGCCCGGAGCCTCCGTCCGGTGCTGTGGCGAGGGCCAGCCCGGCCCCGACCATCTGCAATTTCCCGGTGGAAGCCTCATTCGGCCAGGCCACGCGCTTGATGACACTTGGCTCGTTCGGCTTTGTAACGTCAACGATCACCAAACCTTCCTTGGAGGCCTGCTCGATATAGAGGTACTGCTTGCCGCCATGTTCCAGCACGAACATTTGGCTCGCAGGAGCTCCCGGCAGGAGCAAGTGCGCAATCACGGTCGCCGGCTGCTCGGCCGGCTTGACAGGTCGAGGTTTTGCAATGGCGCTGGGCGCCATGGCGGCGAAAAGTGTGAGAAGGGCTAGTGCAGCGCTCGCAGCGTTTAGCGCGGTCGCTTT
>QHYU01000185.1 GCA_003224235.1 Acidobacteriota bacterium | reverse complement strand
CTGTATCTGCACTCGAGCATCGTGCAGACACGCGCTTTCCAGCCTCAACCGGAGCACAAACGCGAGGCCATCAAGTTCGCGGTGATCGATTCGACCGTGGCGCTCGGCTTGGCTCTGTTTATCAACGCGGCCATTCTGATGTTGGGCGCGGCGGCGTTCCACCACCGCGGCATCAGCGAAATAGCGGATATCGGCCGCGCCTATGAATTGCTGACACCTGTGCTGGGCGCCAGCCTGGCCAGCACGCTGTTTGCGGTGGCGCTGCTTTGCTCCGGACAAAACTCCACGCTGACCGGCACTCTGGCCGGCCAGATTGTGATGGAAGGTTTTCTGAACCTGCGGCTGCGGCCTTGGCTGCGCCGGCTGATCACCCGGCTGCTCGCGATCGTGCCAGCTGCCATTGTGATCGGCCTCAAGGGCGAGAGCAAGCTGACCGATCTGCTTATCCTGAGCCAGGTGATCCTGAGTTTTCAGTTGCCTTTCGCCGTGGTGCCGCTGGTAATGTTCACCAGCGACAAAGCCAAGATGGGAGAGTTCGTCAACCGTCGCTGGGTTGTTGTGCTCGCCTGGGTGGTCACCCTGGTAATCATCGCTTTCAACGCCGAGCTGCTCCGGTTGCTCTGGCGCGACCGACACTAAGCCAGGCTGGAGCATTGGCGTGCGGGCGTGCGGGGGGTTCAACCGCCGAACTAGCCAGCCGCGGGGTGAAGCCTTCCTCGACACCGCCCAGGTCCCCACGCTCATTCTCCCCAGGAAACCTTCAGTGAGGAAAACGGAATCTTATGCCATGATAGGTGAATGAGACGCCGCGCGTGAGGTTGCGCGAGCGGCTTGGTGCGGCCGCATGCAGCGCAAAGTGCAGCAGCGGGACCGACACGCAGGATCTTGGAGCGACGATGACGGAACGATCGGCAATTTGGCGTAGCGTAGCGTTTTTGGGATTGGGCCTGGCTTGGGCTGCCTGGGCGTTTGCTCACGGCAAAGATCGTTGGCCGGTCCCCGCGGAAGCGAAGAACGTCAAGAATCCCCTGCCTGCGACGGAGGCTTCGCTGGCCGCCGCCAAGGCGATATATCTGGATAACTGCGAGCAATGCCACGGCGAAAAAGGCAAAGGCGACGGCTCGGACGCACCCCTGTACAGCGTCAAGCCCGCAGACTTCACTGATACTCACATGATGGAGGAGATGACCGACGGAGAGATCTTCTACAAGATCAGCGAAGGCCGGCGCCCCATGCCGAGCTTCAAGAAGCGGCTGACCGAGGAGCAGCGCTGGCAATTGGTGAACTACGTGCGCACATTTGCACCTAAACTAGAGCCGGCGCCGAAGACCGTCGGCGCCTCAGTGACCAAGAAGGTCCTGCCGCATAAACACCAATAGAAAGTAACAAGTCGAGGGTTTGAACTGGAAACTGGGCGCTCTCCCGCCGGGGATTTTCCTGCTCCGCTCTGGGATGTCGAGGCCCGACGGTGTTTGTCGGGGCGAGGAATCTCACTGAGAGATCCCTTACGATGGAATCGCAATCTTCGATAACAGAAGCGCGCCCCAGAGCCGCTTCTCGCTGTTCGAGCCCACAACGGACGCCTGAACCCTAACCCCGAGCCCCTGACCCCCGGCCCTTTTCCTGCTCCACCTGTGCCAGCGCCTGAGCCACTTCCTTCACATCGGGCACTTCAGGAATTCCGTACTGCTTGAACCAAGCCACGTTGCCAGCCTTGTTGATGATGGCGATAGCGCGCCCGGTGATTCCTCTATCTTCGAGGTATGCGCCGAACTTGCTGGCCACCGCGCCGCGCGGGTGGAAGTCAGCCAGCAACGGGTAGCGGATGCCCATCTTCTCCGCCCAGGCCTTGTGCGACCAGACGCTGTCCACGCTCAGGCCGAGCACCTGCGCGTCGAGTTGCTCAAACTGCTTCAAGTCGTTCACGAAGCAGACGTGCTCGTTCGTGCAAGTCGGGCTCCAGTCGAGCGGATAGAAAACCAGGACCACATTTTTCTTGCCCTTGAAGTCGGAAAGCTTCACTTCCTGCTGGTTTTGATCCTTGAGGGCAAAATCGGGAGCGGGCTGTCCTACAGCAATCGGCATCGTTCCTCCTTGTTTTTCCTGCGGCTCTTCGGCCAGTAGGCAATCGGAATGGCCATCCTCCTCATACAAGCGAAGTATGATAGCGGAAGCAAGAAGTCCTGACAAATTGCTCTGCGACGCGGCGGTCGGGAGCGGCTCCGGCCGTTACTGCGGCGGGACTGGCAAACCCGCCCCGATGGGTTGGGGCGCTACGCAGCGCTCCCGATCTGGTACCATAAGCGCGTCTTCCGCAAAGAACGAGCAGAGCGCCCATGCCGCGCGTCACACTCGAGCAGGCGTATCCCGGCATTGCTTTTCGGCCGCGCACGCGTAACTGGTGGGCGTGGCTAACTCGCGTGCCGCCGGAATGCGTGCATCTGGAAACCGAGCAGGGCTGGATGGCTGCCCTGGTCCCTGACACACTTTACCTCCGCGGCAAAGCAGCGCGGCGCAGCCTAACCCAACGGCCCGAAGTTTCGCTGTGTCGCGCGTGCTTGGTCGGCGTGCTTGAAGGGGAGCTGGCCGCATACGCTGGGCGTGTGGTGGCGTTTGAGCCCGACGTGGATTCTTTCTCGCAATATTTTTTCGTTGCCGGGCCGGACTTCGACGCGGCGGGTTTGCTACCCGAGGTGGCGGTGGCCATCGAGCAGCGGCTGCGGCAGCCGAATGAGCCCTGTGGCGAGTGCTCGCTGCCCGCTACCTGGCTGTGGCTTTCGCGCGAAGAAGTGGCGAGTCTTGATGAGATCGGCGCGATCACCGCGGCGCCCGGGCGTCGTCTGTGCCCCACGCACGGAGCCGCAACGCTCTGCCGCGCGCTGAAATTGAGCGGTGAGGCCAACCTGTTTTACGTTAATCTACCTTACGGAGAGGCTGGCGCGTATGTCTGGATCTGATTCTGGGCAAGGAGTCAGACGGGCGATGGATCTTCGCGAAATTGTTGAGAAATACCTGGGGCTGGCGGGCGCCTACGGGAAACCCGTGCCCCTCGGCGGCTTTGGCCTGCGACGCCAGGAGACCGAGCGGCTCTTCAGCGCCTTTGACGAGGATTACCACATCAGTCGATTCTTCCACTTCAGCTACTCGAGCGGGGAGAGCTACCAGATCAACGGTTTTCCCCATACACACGTCTCGCTCGACGCGGAAATTCAGACCATCCTCTAGCGCTAAAGATAGAGATTAAGGATGAGAACGGCTCCCGCGCGTGCTGCCGTGGCAAGAGACCTCAAAGTGCTGGCTGACGGTTGCGGTTCACATGCGACGCGTCCCTAGTCGTTGCTCTGAAGTTGAGCCTGCACCAAAATCCTTCCGCGGAGTCAGTGCCTGGGCAAGACTGCAGCGGGACAAATGGCCAAGGGAGGAATCAACATGGCGCTGCCGAAACAGGGTCGAGCTTTTCTGTTCGTTCCTGCGTTGCTGGTGGCAACGCTGGGCTGGCCAGCTTGCCTTCTGCAAGCCCAGGAGGACTGGGCCCGACGCGACAAGTGGCAACGTCCCGCCGAAGTGCTGGATGCCCTGGGAGTGAAGCCCGGCAGCTTCGTGGCCGATGTCGGAGCCGGCGACGGTTACTTCGCGTTTCACTTGGCTGCCCGGGTTGGTTCGCTGGGGAGAGTGTACGCGGAAGATATTTTGGAGGACGAGCTTGCTAAGATTCGCAGCCGGAAAGCGAAGCAGGGGCTCAGCCAGATCGAGACCATCCTGGGTACGCCGAGCGATCCTCGCCTGCCAGCCGAAACTCTAGACGCAATCCTCGTGGTCAACGCGTATCACGAAATGCCCGAATTCGACGCGATGTTACAAGGGATGTACGGCGCGTTGAAGCCCGGCGGATTGCTGGCCATCATTGACGCGCAGGACGAGCCCGGCCAGCCGCGCAACGTCTACCAGGAACGTCACACCTTGCCCGCGGAAATCGTCCGCGAGGATGCGGCGCGGCACGGTCTGCGCTTCCCGCGCGAGCTGCCCGGATTCTCGAACCCGGAGAGCAAGAGGAAGTACTATTTCTTGCTTTTCGAGAAACCCAAGCGGGGCTGAAGCTTGGCAAAATTGGAGCCCCTCCGGCGCCCTCAGGGGCGACGCGGGGAAGCAAAATCCTCCTCCAAGCTCTACCAGCACTCATGGGAACAGGGGCTAAGCCGGCGAGAAGTCTTTGCCGCAGGGCCCTTCTGCCCTCCAACGGTTTTTGTTCCCATGCACTTCGGTGCGTAAATAAGCAATAGGTATTACTTCCTGTTGACACGCGTTGCATGCTGCGATTGACTCCCCGGAAGAACCAACTACAGTAGAGATGGAGTCCCTCTCAGAGGGTCATTGTGAGTTTTAATTTTGCACAACGCCATTCTTGGCACGCATCCTTACCCCCGGCTGAGCTGAAACAGGTCAAAGTGCGCCAGTTTTAGAACAGAGGGTGGATGCCGGTTACCTTGGGGCGGGTCGTTTTCAGTGATAAGGAGGATGTGGAAATGAGTCTAGGAAGGAAGAGCCTGATTCCGATTCTGTTTCTGGTGGTTGCGTTCGCGGGTACCTGGGCACCAGTCTGGGCGCAGAACAAGTATGCCTACGTTGCGAATTGGACCGACAACACCGTCTCAGGGTACCTCCGCGATGCCACTACCGGTGCGCTGACGCAAATCACGGGTTCGCCCTGGGCAACGGGGAGTGCTCCTGCCGGGGTAGCCGTGGACCAGACTGGCACCTGCGTCTTTGTTGCAAATTTCCTTTCGAATAATGTTTCGGCATATAAAATAACTGCTAGTACCGGTGTCTTGACGCCGGCGACTGGTTCGCCGTTCTCTACGGGGACGGCTCCGATAGCAGTTGCAGTTGATTTCTTTAACCAGTTGGTGTATGTGGCGAATGCTTTCGACGGCAGCGGCAGCCTCGGCAGCATCTCGGCCTTCCAGAACAACTCCCCCACCTGCGCCCTAACGGCGGTGGCAGGTTCGCCCTTCAGGGATCCGGCGACACCCACACCCAGTACCCCATCCTCAGTGGTCGTTGACCGGAGCGGCTCCTTCGTGTATGTAACGAATGAATTCTCCAACAACGTTTCGGGGTTCAAGATCAATCTTACCCCCGGCGCCAGCTTTGGAGCCCTTACAGCGGTCGGTCCGCCTATCGCAGCGGGGACTTGGCCTATTTCGGTGGTCGCGGTGCCCACATCGGGCGTGAATTTCATTTACGTTTCGAACGATGGCTCTAACAATGTCTCAGGGTACTCGTTCGACGGGACCACCGGCGTCCTGACGGCGGTCCCCGGTTCGCCTTTGTCGCTGACAAACTCAACTAGCCCCGGCCTTGCCACCATCGCTCCGGGCACCCGCCAGCTTTACGTGCCGAATTTTGATAGCAACAACGTCTCGGGGATTAACATTTTTACCACTTGTACGCCCCCTTGGCCTCCCTCTCCCTGTACCCCCACGGGCGCCATGGCGGAGGTCACAGGATCGCCCTGGCGGACGGGGAGTGGTCCGACCTCAGTAGCTGTTGACCCGTCGGGTAAGTTTGCCTACGTGACGAGCATGCTTTCGAACGACGTCTGGGGATACAACATCAACGGTTCGACGGGCGCCGTTACTCAGTCTGGCGCGCCCTACACTGCGGGGCAGTTTGCTATCTCCGTGTTTTTCACGCCCTGACGTGTCGGGGAACTGGCCTGAAATTCCAGCTTCCCCGCGCAGCGCGCCTGTCCACCTCTAGACTGGCAGCGCGATGAAAGAGTCTTTGCCGGTGTCGTTCCGAGCGCCGGCAGACGCGGGGTAAACTCCGCGCAAGATCTCTCAGTTGTCATTTCGAGCGCGGCGGCGGGCGAGAAATCTCTCAGAGATTCCTCACTTCGTTCGGAATGACAGCCGAGGTGTCACCTACTTCAGCACGGCGGTGCGGCGCTCGAAACGCTGCGCGAGCTGGGAGTGCTCCTCGTGGAGTTCAGGCGGCAACCGCCTGCCAAATTGCTCGAAAAACTTCTTCGTATCCTCGAGCTCGGTGGTCCAGTCAGCAGGGCTGACTCGTAGCAGCTCTTCCATCGTGCTGCGAGAGACTTCCAGGCCATCGAGGGTGAGGCCATCCGGAGTAGGCACCCAGCCGACGGGCGTTTCCGCTGCTTTCCCCTTGCCCTGGACACGCTCGAGAATCCACTTCAGCACCCGCACGTTTTCGACGAACCCGGGCCAAAGGAACTTGCCATCGGCGCCCTTGCGGAACCAGTTGACGTGGAAAATTTTCGGCGGGTGCGGAATCCGTTTGCCCATCTCGAGCCAGTGGCGGAAGTAATCCGCCATGTTGTAGCCGCAAAAGGGCAGCATCGCCATTGGATCGCGGCGCGTCACCCCCACCGCTCCGGTGGCCGCCGCAGTGGTCTCTGAAGCCATCATCGCGCCGACGAATACTCCGTGCTGCCAGCCGAAGGATTCGTACACCAGCGGTGCCACCCGCGCCCGCCGCCCGCCAAAGATAAACGCGGATATGGGCACGCCGGAGGGATCCTCCCAGTGAGACGAAATATGAGGTGCCTGATTCGCTGGCACGGTGTAGCGGGAATTGGGGTGCGCCGCCGGGCCCTTGCCGGGCGTCCACCGCTCCCCCTTCCAATCGAGCAGGCCTTCGGGGGGATCGATCTCCATCCCTTCCCACCAAGGCTCGCTGGCAGGCGTCAGCCCCACGTTGGTGAAGATGGAATTTCTGCGCAGCGCCGCCATCACGTTGGAATTGGTATGCGGGCCTGTGCCGGGCGCAACGCCAAAAAAGCCTGCTTCGGGATTGATCGCATGCAGGTAGCCGTCCCTGCCGATCTGCATCCAGGCGATGTCGTCGCCTACCGTCCACACGCGATAGCCTTGGCTGTCGAGCGCTGAGATCATCATGGCTAGGTTTGTTTTCCCGCAAGCGCTCGGGAACGCCGCAGCCATGTAGGTCACCTTGCCCGAGGGATCCTCCAGGCCTAGGATGAGCATGTGCTCGGCCATCCAACCCTGTTCCCGCGCCATCCAACTGGCGATTCGCAGCGCGAAACATTTCTTGCCCAGCAGCGCATTGCCGCCGTAGCCTGAGCCGATGCTCCAAATTAGCTTTTCTTCAGGGAACTGCAAGATATAGCGCCGTTCGGGATTGAGGTCGCCCAAGGAATGCAGCCCCGGCACGAAATCGGCCGAGCGACCCAGGCGATCGAGTGCCGCTTTGCCAACGCGGGCCATGATGCGCATGCTGGCTACCACGTAGGCGCTGTCCGTCACCTCCACCCCCACCTTGCTGATCGGCGAATCCACCGGGCCCAGGATGTACGGCACCACGTACATCGTCCGGCCAGTCATGGCGCCGCTGAACAACCCTCCGACTTTCTGTTTGGCTTCGGCAGGCGACATCCAGTTATTGGTTGGTCCAGCGTCGTCCTTCTCGCGCGTGCAGATGAAGGTTACGTTCTCGGTGCGCGCCACGTCGTTCGGGTGGCTGCGGTGCAGGAGGCAATTCGGATAGGTTTGGGGGTTCAGGCGCAGGGTCGAGCCATCGCGGAGCATCTGCTCCACAACTTCCTGCTGCTGTTGTTCCGAGCCGTCACACCAGACGATGCGCTGCGGCCGCGTTGTTCGGGCGACTTCTTCAACCCATTGTTCTAGAGGGGTGGGCACGGGACCTCCAGGTTGAGTGGCCCGCTGGACGCCGCCCGGCCGAGGCCTTGACATAGAAGAAGATCGGCGCTGGGAAGTCGCCTCGGGCCGTTAGACGCGGGGACTAAGACCCTAAGTTACACCTTGCCCAAGCGCAAGGAAACCCCTCACTTCGTTTTTTCGCCAAAGCATCAGCCGTCCTGGCATGCGTGACGTCGCACTCCAGGGCCAGCTGTAGCGCCAGCGCCTGCCCTTCGGCGTTCTTCCAGGCATCATTGGGGCGTCAGAGCTACACTAACTGGCCTTGCGGCGCGGTTCGGGAGTACCTGGGTGATATACTTTTCCCAGGCATGTACGCGCGAAAGCTCAAGGTGGAGATCATGGTAGGGGGCGAGCGCCGCCCTTGCCCGCTCGACTGGCTGGATAGCTTCTGCATGCGCAACTTCACTGGCGCGGCCGAATTCGACGACACGCTGCCCACCGGCGACGGGGCGCTCGAGGCGAGCTTCCGCGTTGATCCCGAGCGCCTGGCTGCGGCGCTGGCCGCCTGGCTCACCCAACGCGGCAAAGGAAACGGGCAGCCGGTCCACGTCGAGATACATGCTGCGTTGAAACCGGGGTAGGGCCTGGCGGTGCAGTCAGGACTCTAGTTTTCTGTTGCGCCGCCCGCTGCCGTGAGGCCGGTTGATCCGAACCCCCAAAACAGGTCGCGGAAGATTTTTGGCCGCTTCAAGCGGGCCTCGGCCATCTCGTCGGCAATTCGAGCGGTGGAGAGAGCCCGCTCGCGAGACAACTCAAGCACCCGCCACATGCGATCGTAGATTCGCGCCAGACTGTCATGGCTATCCGCGCGCTTGAGCAGATAGAACTCCGCGCCGCGAATCAAGCCGCCTGCGTTGACCAGGTAGTCCGGCGCGTAGAGGATGCCGCGGCGGGCAAGCTCGTCGCCTGGACCGGGGCCCGCGGCGAAGCCTTCACCGGAACCTGTTCTGCCTGCGGGGCGAGAGTCCGGTGCCGCGAGAATATTGTTGGCCGAACCGCAGATGATACGCGCCTGGATGCGCGGAATCGTTTCATGACTAACGACTCCGCCCAACGCGCACGGCGCCAAAACATCGCACCGCGTCTCGAGGATTCTCTCCGGCGGGACCACCTCAGCTCCCAGTTCTCGGGCGGCCTTTTGGGCGCGTTCGGGATCGAGGTCGGCTACAACCAGTTCCATCCCTTCCCCCCTCAAGATACGCGCGAGCCACATCCCTACGCTGCCTACGCCTTGCACGGCCACGCGTGCCTTCTTCAACCTGGCGAACTCCAAGCACGCTCGCATCCCGTGCCAGACGCCCAAGGCGGTGTGCTCGCTGATGTCGCCCAACTCGGGCGAAGGCTCGCGCGCGACGTAGCGCGTCGTACAAGCAATCGAGCCGAGGTCGTCGTCGGTGATCCCGACGTCGCGCGCGGTGAAGAAGCGGCCTCGCAGGCTTTCTATCACTTGTCCGAGCGCCTCGAAGGCTTCTGCGCGCTTCAGCGCATCGTGCATCGGGATGACCGCTTTGCCGCCGCCGCAGGGCAGCTCGGCCAATGACGCCTTGTAGGTCATGGCGCGGGAAAGGCGCAGCGCATCCGCCAGGGCTTCGGCGTCGTCGGCATAGCGCCAGAGGCGCACGCCGCCCAGCGCAGGGCCCAACGTTGTATCGTGAATGGCCAGAAACCCGCGCAGCCCCGTGGCACGGTTCTGAAATGCAATCACCTGCTCGTGGTCTTGCGCCGCCATCTGCTCAAAGATGTTCATGTTGCTGGTAGTGTTTCCCGCGAGCGCGCTGCGGTCAACAACCAAAATGGTTCTGGAACCTGGCATTCAAGTGCGGCCTGTACGAGCAATGCCTGGGCTCGGCGTTCTCCCTTGTCCGGCCGAAGGGCGCTGGGCTTGCGCTCCCTCCGCCTGCGCTCAACGCAGGAAGCGCCAACACTGCCGGCGCCAGCAGCCCCAGAAAGGATCTGCGTTCGCGATTCATACATTCCTCCCGCCTCTGCCCGCCGGGCCTGAGACACCCTGCTCCCAAAGCTTCAGGAGCGGCTCGGGTGATATAATGCCGCTTCCGTTTATCCTATGGCCGCTCCCGCTTTCAGGTGGACATGGTTTCCGCTCGAAACGAGCATACGCCTGCTTGTTATTCTGCTGCTCGCCTTCCTCGCCAACCGCTTGTTGAAAATGATGACAAACTGGCTGGTTAAGCCAGCTTCAGCAGCGACGCGGATCGCGCAAATGCGCGAGCAGCAGAAGCGCACGCTCGCCGGTGTGCTCTATAGCGGCGGCACGGTGCTGATCTTGGGCCTAGCGCTCCTAACGGCGCTTCCGGAATTCGGTTTCAGCGTCACGCCGATCGCGGCTTTGGGGGGACTGGCGAGCGTAGCCCTGGGGTTCGCCGCGCAGAACCTGATTCGGGATGTGATCAGCGGGTTCTTAATCGTCTTCGAGGACCAGTACGTGGTGGGCGAGAAGATCCGTGTCGGCGAGGCGCTGGGATGCGTCGAGCACTTTACGCTGCGGCGCACGGTATTGCGCAACGAAAAAGGCAGCCTGGTCACCCTAGCCAACGGCGAAATCCGCCAGGTGGCCAATCTGAGCCGCGATTGGGCGCAACTCTACGTAGACGTGCAGGTGGCTGCGGAAGAGCCGGTGGACGCGGCCCTGGCGGCGCTCGAGAAGGTCGCGAGCGAACTGCGCGCCGACCCGAAGTGGTCGGCGGCGCTGGTGGAGGGACCTCAGGTGCTCGGCGTCGAGGCGCTGACGCTTTCCGGCGCAACGCTTCGGGTGCAGGTCCGCACACTGCCCGATCGCCAGGATGACGTGGCGCGTGAGCTGCGCCGTCGCATCCAACTCCGGTTCGAGCGAGAGCAAATCCGCTTGACGGGCGTCCAGCGGGTGGAACTGGTGGGGACGGCGCGAAGTTCGGAAGCCGAGATTTCCGGTCATCTGACCCAAAAATAAGAAAGGGAGATCACCTCATGGGACAACCGACATACGAGCAAGTGGACCTGATGCTGAAGCTTTATGAGTTGCGGCGGGAACCCCGGCTGCGCGAGGCCCGTACTTGGTTTGTGGACCACTACAGTGTGAGCTCTCCCGAAGAGATGCTCAAAAAATATCCGCCGGGGAGTACGGAGAATACCAACATCCGCATGACCATCAGCTACTGGGACATGGTCGCTAGCATCGTCCACCGCGGGTTGATCGACGAAGAGATGTTCTTTGAGAACACTGGAGAGATCTGGCTGGTGTGGGACCGCATCCGGCCGGTTGTGCCTGCCTGGCGCGCCGCCTTCAAGAATCCAACCATCTTCGCCAACCTCGAACAAGTGTGCAAGCGGCTCGAGGAGTGGCGCGAAAAGCGCGCCCCCGGTTCGACCGCGGCCATGAAGCAGATGCTGGAACAGATGGCTCGGTCCGCCGCAAAGGCCACCGGAGAATGAAGCTGGAAGAGGCGCTGGTGGAGGTGTGGCGCCAGGCGCTGAAGGAAAACGCAAACCTGGTCGAACTGGATGGGCGGCGCTACCCCGTCCGTCGCACGCAGCGCCGCCGGTTGCGCCAAGTGGACTTTGAGTTTGCGGGCGAGACCCTACGAGGCATCGAGCAGAACCCGGAAACCAGGTCGCGCTGGGCGGAGCTAGCGCGGGCCGGGCAGAAGGTGATGCAGTTCACCTCCGGCGGGGGCTACCTGGCCAACGTCGCGAACGGCAAACTGACGCTGTACCGCAAACCCAGGCCGACGGAGAAAAAAACAACGATCAGGCGGGAGAAACCTTCCTAAAAGATATCAGAGCACAAGTGGCTTCAGGCGTGCCGCAAGTCGGGCCACTTCAATATCTCTTCAGCGGCTTCAGCCGCTGAGGTCCGATCAAGTTGGGGTTTTCACGCGGACTCTTCAGCCCCTGAAGTCAAAGACTGCGGGGGAAAAGCGCCTCACGGCTGAAAAAAGCCCCTCGTCTTGCGGACTTTCAACAGGACAGCTGAAAGCTGTGCCCTGAGGGAAGACCCGGCGTCAGCGTTTCCCTGCCTTCGCGCTGACTCGGTTATCGACCGGCGCTCCGACTTCGATTGGGTGGTTCCCGCTGGGCCTGGCCAGCTCGACGCAATTGCGCCCGGCGGCCTTCGCGCGATAAAGTGCGTCGTCAGCGGTGCGTAGAAGCGCGTCGGCATCCATTCGTGGCCAGTCACGACTCACTAAGACGCCCATGCTGAGCGTCACCGGAATGTTGCCCTGGGCAGTCTGTACCGGTTGAGCGGCAATGGCCGCGCGCAGCTCTTCGGCTCTCTGTCGGGTGGTAGGTAGTTCACAGCCGGGGAGAAGAATCAAGAACTCTTCGCCTCCATAGCGCCCCACGGCGTCATAGGGCCGCACCGCGCCTTTGAAGTGCCGAGCTACTTCCCGGAGCACCTCATCCCCGGCCTCATGCCCGCGGGTGTCATTGATGCACTTGAAGTCGTCGAGATCGCAGAGCAAAATGCCCAGAGCGCTCTTCTCGCGGCGGGCGCGCGAAAGTTCCCGCTGCAAGAAGTCGAGTACGGCGCCCCGGTTCCACAGTCCGGTAAGCGGATCGTGGGTGGCCTTGAAATGCATGGCATCGCGTGCGGCCACCAGGTTGTCTTCGAGCTCCAGAATGCGCAGGCCCACCCGCATGCGCGCTTTGAGTTCCTGCGCGTCATAGGGTTTCGTCAAGTAGTCGTCCGCCCCGGATTCCAGGCCCTCAATCACATCCACTTTGCCGCCTTTCGCCGTCAGTAGGATGAGGTACGCGTAGGGGCGTCCCACCTGCTTGCGCGCCTGGCGGCAAACGTCTACGCCATCCATGCCGGGCATCATCCAATCGAGCAGGGCGAGTCGGGGGGCGTCTTCCGCTTGCAGAATCTCCCAAGCCTTCACGCCATCCTCGACCGCAACCACTTCGTAGCCGGACCTGCTCAGCAGCGCAGTGAGCATCCGGCGCGAGACGGAATCGTCCTCGGCAATCAGAATCTTCATCGCGGCACCTCCTGACACAATCCGGCCAAAATCGGCTTCAGGCGCTCGATCTCGCGGTCGAGCGCCGCGCAAGCTTCCCCGGCCTGAGCCAATTCGCCTTGGCGGCCCATCTGTTCCAGCCGCAAGGCCGCCGCGGCGGCGGCCGAAACGCCGAAGTTGCCGACTGAGCCTTTCAGAGTGTGGGCGGCGCGCTCGAGCAATCTCGCGTCGCCGCGAGCGACCGCCTCGCGGATCGAGGCAACTAGGCGCGGACAATCCTCGAGAAAAACTCCCACTATCTCCGCCAGCAACTCCGCGTCGCCCTCCAGCCGCTCCAGCAGCGCGGCGCGATCCAGTGCGTCGGCGAACTCCCGCACGGGGGGTGTTGCCTGCGGAGAAGGCGGTTTAGCACTTGTTTCAGTCGCCGGCGCTTCGGCACTCGGCACGTGCTTCTTGATCTCGTCAAAGAGGTCCTTAGCGCGAACTGGCTTCGAAACGTATCCATCCATACCAGCCTCCAAACAGCGCTCTTTGTCGCCTTTCATTGCGTGGGCAGTCATGGCAATGATCGGCAGATGCCGGCCAGTGGCTCTTTCGCGCGCGCGAATGCTCGCGGTGGCTTCAAGCCCATCCATTTCCGGCATCTGCACATCCATGAGCACTACATCGAAGCCTTCCCAACGCGCCCGCTCCAGGAGTTCGAGCGCTTCGCGGCCGTTGTTGGCCACCGACACTGTGTGTCCACGCTTCTCCAATAACTTGAGAGCGAACCTCTGATTGACGGGGTTGTCCTCTGCCAACAGAATGCGCAGCGGGCGCGTGGCGCGAGCGAGCTCCACCACTTTCGGCTGGGCAGGTCCGGCCTTGGCGTTCCTGCGGCCCAGCACCTGTAAGATCGAACCCAACAAATCGGATTGAGTGATGGGCTTGATCAAGCAGGCGGCGATACCCAATTCGCGACACCGGGTGGCAACGTCACTCTGGACGTCGGAGGTCAGCATCATGATCGTGGCCCCGGCAAGGTCGGGGCGACGGCGTATCTCCTCGGCCACTGCAAAGCCATTCATGTCCGGCATGTGCCCATCAAGCAAGACCAGCGGAAAAGGCTCTCCTTCCCTCTGGGCTTGTTCCATTGCCGCCAGCCCCACGCGTCCGCCTTCGGCCAGGCTCGGCCTCATTTGCCACTGCGTGAGCATCTGCTTGAGGAGACACCGGTTCGTCGCATTATCGTCGACCACCAGCACGCACAAGTCCTTTAGGACATCACACTCTGGCAAGGAGGTCTGTACCGCAGGAGTGGCGGAGATACCGAAGATTGCGGTGAAGTGAAACACGCTTCCATGACCGGGCACGCTCTCCACCCAGACTCGCCCGCCCATCATCTCCACCAGCTGAGTCGAGATGGTCAGCCCAAGCCCGGTGCCTCCGTAGCGGCGGGTGGTTGAGGCGTCCGCCTGCGCGAAGGGATTGAAAATCTGCTGAATCTTCTCCGGTGGAATACCGATGCCCGTGTCTTCCACCTCGAAGTGGAGCTTGATGCCGTCGCTGGTTGGCGAATCAGGCGTGACGCTCACCACGATTTCGCCGTGTTCCGTAAACTTGATAGCGTTTCCCACCAGGTTCACTACAATCTGGCGCAGGCGAACGAAATCCCCAACTAGGTTGTCCGGCACCTCGGCCGCGACCTGGTAGGACAATTCGAGGCCTTTTTGGTGAGCCCGGACGGCAAGTGTTTTCAGCGTATCGCCCAAGGTATCGCGCAGGTTGAAGTCCGCCTGCTCCAATTCGAACTTCCCGGCCTCGATTTTGGAAAAGTCCAGGATGTCGTTAATTACGCGCAGCAGGTTATCGGCTGACGCTTTCACCAGCGTCAGATATTCGCGCTGCTGTGGCTCAAGATGGGTGTCCAGGGCCAGCTCGGTCATGCCCAGGATTCCGTTCATTGGCGTACGAATCTCGTGGCTCATGTTGGCCAGGAACTCGCTCTTGGCACGGTTGGCCGACTCGGCCGCCTCCTTGGCTTTTTGCAGCTCCTCCTCGGCTTGCTTGCGCTCGGCTATGCGCTGCTCCAACTCAGCGGCGTAGAGCTCGGCCCGTTCGTAGACTTGCGCATTCTGAATGGCTATGACCGCGTGGGTGGCCAATGACTCCGCCAGCCGAGTATGCTCGTCGTTGAAGAATCCCGGCACCGCCTTGTCCATCGAATACAAACCAATGACTTTGCCGCCGGAGACCAACGGCACTCCAACCCAGTTGCGAACATGTTCAGAGCCAGCCCTACGTTCCCAATCGGGATCCACGTTGGTGTCGGGGATGAGGACGCTTTGACGGGTAGTGAGCAGCCTCCGCACGATGGCATTGGTCCGGACGTTGAGGCCAACCGCTTTTGCTAAGTTTAGATCGCCCCAGCGTTCATAGCCTCGGCCGGCGCGAACAGCGGCAACCAACTGGGAATCGCCTTGCAGCAGCATGACATTGGCGGTGTCGTAGGGCACGAGCTGCCCCAGGCAGTCCAGCAACGTTTGCAGCACGGCGTCCAGGCTGAGGGTTTGAGTCAGAGCCACGCTGGCCGAGCGCAGGAACTCGGTCTCGGCACGCGCGGCCCTTTCGAGGTCAAGAAGCCGGGAGATGGCCGCCTGGAAGTTGAACGACATCACCAAAGCCACCAGCAGAGAGCCCAGCACAACCATGAAGAGCATGGAAATGAATTGCTTCTGCAACCCGCCCAGCTCGGAGAGGTCCGATTCCACGTAGACAGTACCGATCTTTTCTCCGTGATCCGAGAACTTGCGGAACAACACCAATTGTCTGTTTTCGAACCAGCTGCCGCCGTCCCGAGGGGCCGGCGGAACGAAAGTTGTTTGCCGCCCACCGCGCAGATAGGTGGCGAGCACTTGGCCGTGCCGGTCGTAAATAGCGGCTGCCGTGACGTGCTCCCTGGCCTCGAGGGCCCGCAGAATCGCGTGGGCGATCTTCGGATTTTGGAAGGCGCCTGCGGCAGCGCTATTAGACCCGATCACGTCGGCAAGCGCCCTCAGGTCATTCACCCTCGCCCGCCGAAAGGCATAGAGGTTGTAGCTGATCATCGCGGCGCTCGCCAGCAGCAACGCGACGCTGCAGGTGAGCATGATGAACAGCGTCAACTTGCCCCGGAGGGAGAAATTCCGCACGGCGCGCATCTCAGTTATTCCCACTGCCTTGCTCGTCCGCGACGCAAGACGCTAGGGCCAAGAGCAGTGTCAATTTCAAGCCCCGCCTTGCAACATGTGGCGCGAGACAGGGTCGTCTTCAGCGATCAAGATCCTCATCCAGTAACCTCCTGGCAGAACTCAGCCAGCAAACTTTTCAGGCGGTCGAGCTCTGCCTCGAGTGCCGCGAGAGCTTCTTCGGCCTGCGTCAGGTTAGCCTGGCGGCCCATCAGCTCAAGCCGCAGAGCGGCTGCTGTGGCCGCAGGGGCGGCAAAGTTGCTCACCGCGCCTTTTAGCGTGTGGGCGGCACGTTCGAGCGATTTGGCGTCGCCGCGCGCCACCGCTTCGCGCATCGCGGCGAGCAGCCGCGGGTAGTCTTGGAGAAAAAGTCCCACCATCTCCGCCAGGAGTCCCGCGTCGCCCTCCAGGCGCTCCATGAGCGTGGCGCGATCCAGTGTCTCGGCGGACTCCCGCACGGGGGGTGTTGCCTCCGGAGAAGGCGGTTTAGCACTTGTTTCAGTCGCCGGCGCTTCGGCACTCGGCACGTGCTTCTTGATCTCGTCAAAGAGGTCCTTAGCGCGAACTGGCTTCGAAACGTATCCATCCATACCAGCCTCCAAACAGCGCTCTTTGTCGCCTTTCATTGCGTGGGCAGTCATGGCAATGATCGGCTGATGCCGGCCAGTGGTTTTTTCCCGCGCGCGAATCGCCGCCGTAGCCTCAAAACCATCCATCTCCGGCATTTGTACGTCCATCAGCACTACATCGAAACGCCCAGGGCCGGCTTTTCCCCAAGCTTCCAGACCTTCGCGGCCATTGTTCGCCACCTCCACCTCATGGCCACGCTTCCTGAGCAACCGCACAGCCAATGCCTGATTGATGGCACTGTCTTCGAACAGCAGGATGCGGAGTACGCGGCCGGGCGGGGGCAGCGTGTCGCGGTTGTCTCGCAGTTGCTGCGGGGCGGTGAGGATCCTTCTGCACAGGACCCGCAGGATTGCATCGAGCAGGTCTGATTGTGTAATCGGCTTTGTCAGGTAGGCTGCAATCCCCAACTCGCGGCAGCGCGCGGCATCGCCTGCCTGGCGATCGGAGGTCAACATCATGATAGTGGCGCCGGCAAGGTCAGGTCGGCTCCGAATCTGCTCGGCGACGGCAAACCCGTCCATACCCGGCATTTGTGCGTCCAACAAAACTAGGGGGAAGGGCTTGTTCTCCTTGAGGGCTCGCTCCATTGCTGCCAGTGCGGAGGGCCCTCCCTGCGCCCCACTCGGCTTCATCCGCCAATTGCCGAGCATGTCCTCCAAGATGCGGCGATTCGTTGCATTGTCGTCCACCACCAGCGCGGGCAAGTTCTCCAGTGCGTCGGCTTCCACCACTGGGGCCGCCACCTGAATGTTTGTGGCAGGGCCGAAATCGGCAGTGAAGTGGAATGCGCTGCCCCGACCGGCTTCGCTCTCGACCCACAGACGGCCACCCATCATTTCCACCAGCCGGGTCGAGATCGTCAGCCCAAGCCCGGTGCCACCGTACTGGCGGCTCATTGAGCTATCGGCCTGCGCGAAGGGTTCAAAGATTTCCTTGAGTTTCTCCGGCGAAATTCCAATGCCGGTGTCGGAAACGAGGAAGTGCAGGCGGACCGCCTCTTTGGTTTGCGATTCGACTTCCACCCGGACTACCACTTCGCCGCGCTCGGTAAACTTAACGGCGTTCCCCACCAAGTTCACCAGGATCTGGCGCAGGCGCCCGGCATCGCCCACCAGGCATTCCGGCACGCTTCCTCTGATGTCCTGAGACAATTCCAGGTCTTTCTTGTGCGCGCGAATGGCAAGCGCCTTCAGCGCTTCGCCCAGCGTCTCGCGCAGGTTGAAATCTACGAAGTCAAGGTCGAGCTTCCCCGCCTCAATCTTGGAAAAGTCCAGGATGTCGTTAATCACACGCAGCAGGTTATCGGCCGAGGTTTTCACCATGGTTAGATATTCGCGTTGCTCGGGGTTGAGGTCAGTGTCCAGCGCCAATTCGGTCATGCCCAGGATTCCGTTCATTGGCGTACGGATCTCGTGGCTCATGTTGGCCAGAAACTCGCTCTTGGCACGGCTGGCCGCTTCGGCTGCCTCCTTGGCTTTTTGCAACTCCTCCTCAGCTTGCTTGCGCATGATGAACTGGCCGATCTGGCTCCCCAGAGCGCTGATCATCGAAAGCAGAGTGTTATCAGGTTGGCGAACTTCCCGGCTGTAAAACTCGATGACACCGCTGACTTCATTCTTGGCGAAGATGGGGAAGGCAAACCCCCCGTGTAAACCGTTGAGAGCGGCAGCGGCAATGCGGGGAGAGTTCTGCTCCTGCTGCACATCTTCCTTCCAAATGGGTTCTCCCTTGGCCCAGACCTGCCCGGGTATTCCGACGCCGGGAGCAAAGACGCTTCTGCGAGTGAGCTCCACAAACTCAGCCACGGGGGCGCCAGGCAGATGCCAGACCTCGATGCAACGCAGCAGTTTGGCGCCTGGATCTACACTCCAGATCGCACCCACTTCCCAACCCACGCCCCTGCCGATGGCTTGCAGGATTTGGGGGGTTGCGTCGTGCAGCGAAGTTGACTCCGCGAGTACGCGGGTCACCGCGTGCTGGGCAGTCTGGCGCTGGTCCGCCCGCTTGCGCTCGGTAATGTCGACAAAGGTCACTACGCATCCAACTATTTCCTCGCCGCGCCGGACCGGATAGGACCAGATTTCGGCCGGAAAACTGGTGCCGTCGGGGCGCCAGAGAACGTCGTCCTCCAAGTGGGTACCTTCTCTTTGTCGGAAGGCCTGGTAGATCTTGCACTCCGCATCGGGGTACGGCGTCCCATCCGGCCTGGTGTGGTGAGCTAAGGAATGCATATTCTTCCCGAGTAGGTCGCTGGCCCGTGGGTAACCTAACAACCGCAATGTAGCGGGATTGCAGAAGGTACAGTTGCCCTGCATGTCCACGCCGTAAATCGCCTCGGCCGTGGAATCCAGTAGGAGCCGGGTGCGCTCCTCGCTTTCGCGCAAAGCCTCGTCCGCCCGCTTGCGGTCGGTGATCTCCTGCTCCAGCTCCGCGGTGCGCTCCTCCACCCTTTTTTCCAGTTCATCCTTCGCCTTTTGCAGCTCGGTATCCCGAACCTGGATCTGCCCAAGCATCTCGTTGAACCCTTCGATCAGCAGGCCCAGCTCGTCCTCGCTTTCCTTCACCGCACGGATGGAATAGTTCTTCTCGATGGAAACCATTTTCGCGGTCCATGCCAATTTTCCGATTGGCTCGGAGATCGCGCGTTGGAGCCTCGACGAGAGCAGGAAAGCCACCAGAGAGGAAGCCAGCATGACGAGAACGAGCACGGCGGTATACCGCTTCAAACGTTCAGCGATCTCTGCTAGGTCGGATCGAAGGTAAACCGTGCCGATCTTCTCGCCATCGAGCGTGATCTTGCTAAACAGGGCCAATTCATTGCTTCCGAAACGGCTGCCGTCCTCTTGGGTCTCCGGAAGCGAGAAGCGTGCCATTGGATCGCCGCGAAGGTACTTGGCAAACACTTGGCCGTTCCGAGTGTAAATGCAGGCCGCGGCGATATGCTGGTTGGCGCTCAGCGCTCCGAGGATTTCTTTGGCGGAGTTCGAATCCCCAAACGTGAGCGCCGCCGTGCTATTGGACCCAATGATCTCGGCCAGGGTAGTGAGGTCGTGAACTTTGGCTTGCCGGAAGGTGTACAGGTCGTAGCTGACAAACGCGGCGCAGGCCAGCAGCAACGCGACGCTGCTGGTGAGCATGATAATCAAAGTCAATTTGCGGCGGATTGAAAGATTACGAAAGGCGCGCATGTCAGTTCTTTCCCCCGTTCGGCTGGTTTGCGACGATCCGCGCTAGCGCCAGCAGCTTCGAACTGATCTTCAGCCCGGCGCGTGCTGCGGTTTCCGAGTTAATTTCAAACCGCACCTTGTTCTCCTCGAAGATGAAATTGATCACTCCGCCGGACTGAGCAAAACGGTCCGTCTCCCCGACCGTCAACACACTCGATCCATGCAGGCTCTCCAGGATCGGTGCCAGATGCTTTTTTTCCGATGAGTTGAGGAAAAGAATGTGGCAGTTTCGGAGGTCCGGCCCCGGCTTCAATCGCTTGATCACCAATCCCCGCCCGTTGACGGTCTTACCCAGCACGATCTTGTCCAGCACGTTGCCGAATGGGTCTTCGCCCACAATCCCCAGCACGATGGGGGAGTGGGGATCGGCGAACGCGTCGGCGGGCCACTCCACGAACTTGGCAAAGTTGTAGAGGAATGCGGCCTTGATCTGATACTCGGTGGGCGGCTCGGATTGTGCGCCAGCCTGAGGCACGCTGCCGGCCACCGCGCACGCGGTGACCAGTACCAGCGCGAGAACTTTGCCGGCCGTCACGCGCAGCATGCGCGGCCAGACGCAACGTGTCGCGCCTCGCTCGGGGGCCATTGCTGCGCTCGCCCTCAGTCTGCTGGGATTCAGAAGCGCCACGTCAACTTCCCATAGACGCTGCGTTTGACCTGGGTCGCGTTTGCAAGCTGCTCGGTGGAACCGAACTCGGGGTGCCGCTTGTCCAGCAGATTTTGACCCGCGATGGTGATCTCCACTGATTCCGTCGGCCGCCAGCCTAGACGACAGTCGAGCCGCGTGTAAGCGGGAACCCCGAAATTGGAAAGGCGGCTGACGTAATACACCGCGGTATCGAACTCCAAGCCATGAGGCAAGTTGAGGTAGGACCGGAGGTGCAACTGATGGCGCGGGCTGCTGCCTGCGACTTCCTCTGAGACGGAGGAATCCCTGCTGGACGGGTCGAGGTGCGAGTGCGTCTGAAGCCGTGTATAGCCGGTGCTCAAAGTCCAGCGACCCGTGACGTTCCATTTCGGCGCGATCTCCATGCCGTAAGTTTCCCCATGCATGTTGTTGGCAAGAAAGATCGGCAGAACCCGGTGGCGGGGCGGCGGGCTGTCTTCGAAAAACGGCACGCCCGGCTCGTCCGTGTGTAGGTTAGCGTAGACATTGTAGAACGTGGCCAAGTCCAGCGAGAGCCGTCTACTCAGTTGCGCGCGATACCCGAATTCATTGGCCAAAACAGTCTCCGCTGGGAGCCGAGGGTTGCCGAACTTGGATATAAGATTCGTCGTGCCGTCCGCTCCTAGGAAGGCAGCCTCATTGATCCGGGCATTGGCCTCTTCGCGCGAGGGGGTTTCTACCGCCCGGGAAACTGCCGCCCACACCGCGTGATGCGGATGTGGAGTCCAAAGCAGGCGGATGTTGGGTTGAATTTCGAGCCCACTGTAATTGTTATGCTCGAGCTTCGTGCCCAGCGTCAGGCGCAGCCGGTCAGGGACGAGGTTGATCTCATCCTGTACGAATGCGTTGTAGAGGTTGTCGCGGCGGCTGCTCGGATTAAAGGAGAAGGTAAGGCTGCCGGTGGTTCGATCGGCGGTAACGCGGTACCCGATTCCCCACAAGATATCGTGCCGGTTGCGGACGGCGACGTGATGTTCGAAGTCGAGGTCGATCGTATGGCGGACTTCGCCGAGTAGTATGTCTCTGCGGTTGGCCCGGTCATAGTACATCTGCAGGGTTGTGTCAGACCGGTCCGAGAATGCGCGGTGCCACCGCCCCAGCAGGTTCCCTCCCACCAAGTGGGTGCGGTCGTCGAGGGAGCCGGTCTTCGGTGGAGACAGCGAAACCACCTCCGGCACTGTAACGCCTGCACTCCCGTTGTAGAAGTCGCCCTGCACGGTAAGCGAGTCTTGGTCCGTCACTTTCCAATCCGTCCGGAAGCCTTCTCGGAGAATGTTCCAACCATCCACGGCGTCGTCGCCGGAGGACTGGGCAAAGGCATCACGATTAAAATACTTGGCAAAGAAGCGGTAGTGGCCTCGGTCACCGAGTTTTCCGCCATAGCGGACGGCCCCGAAGCCGCGTTCCTGGTTGCCGCCTCCCGCGCTCAACAGGGCGCCCTGCGTATCTTTGGCCGGCTTGGTGATGATGTTGATGACGCCATTCACGGCGTTCGCGCCCCACAGCGTCGCCCCCGGGCCGCGGATCACTTCGATCCGCTCGATGTCTTCCAGCAGCGTGTCCTGCACATCCCAGTACACGCCGGAGAATAGCGGCGTGAAAACGGCCCGGCCATCGATCAGGACCGGCATCTTGTCCGCGAACTGCTCGTTGAATCCGCGGGAACTGATGGCCCATTTGTTCGCATCAATGTGCGCCACATCCAATCCCGGCACCATGCGCAGAAGTTCCGGAATGCTGGTGGCACCGGAACGCCGGATGTCCTCCTGGGTGATCAAGTAAATCGCCGCCGCGGTTTGTGAGAGTTTCTCTTGTTTTTTCGAGGCCGAGGTGACCTCCATGTTCATCAACGCCTCGAGACTAGTCTCGCCGAGATCAGACGTGGTCTTCTGGGTCTGGGCGGAGGCCGTCAGCGACAGCAGCAGCGAGGCACAGAGAAATACGCTGAGGATCGGGAAACTGCTCGCAGAACTCGTGTCCGGCCTGCAAGCGGCTCCCGGCTCCGCTTCAGCAAATTCCGCCGGAGAGCCCGGATCAAATTGGCGGGTCCAATCAAGACCCGCAGAATCCCCCAGGTCCCTCGTTTGCTCCCCACACCGCTCTCTCATCTTCGTCGCTCCTACTTTGCAATTCCCCCGAATCGCAGCAGCGAGGCTGGGCCACCCCCCGCTTAACCCGGCATTGCGAGGGCACTTGAGGGGCCACACTCGGCTCGGAGCGCCCCTGCTAAGGAAGGAGAATCAAGGAGTTACAAAGTGGTGCGAATGCGCGAATAGCCTCACGTGCGGTCTCCTGTTTCAAAGGCGCCGCTCTGCGCCAGACTGAAACAGCACACCAGGATTCCTAAGGAAGAGTTATTGTCGGGCTTTATGTTTCCAAGTTATTTTTCCGCTGCCTCTGGCATGTTGGCCTTGCCAGTGTCGTGAGCAAGATGGCCGCAGTTTGTCGGGAGCCGCCTGCAAACAGCCCTGCCGGAGACTAAATCGGTCGTTGACTCGACAGCAGTGGCTGGCGTAAGGTGCCCCCCACTCAAGAACCGCCTCTTTCAACTAGACACGGGGTAACGTCGAGTTTCTCGGGACGAGAGGCGGAGTTCTCAAGATCAGGAGGTCAAGCCATGAGGAAGTATCTCTTGCTTACTGTTGCCTTGTTCCTTGCGGCTGGCATAGCTCACGCGCAACAGGCGACGACAAACAAGCTAAGACCCCTAACCAAGGCAAATGCCAAGCTGCCGGCTACCACTGCGAGCAGTGAGATCGAAGTCTTGCGCGAGGCGCTCGACGCGCAGCAGCAGCAAATTCAGCAACTCCGCGACGAAGCCCAGAGGCGCGATGCGACGTTGCAGCAGTTACAACAGCAGTTGAGTACGCTGCAATCGACGGCTACCCAAGCGCAGAGCGCAGCGCAAGCAGCTACTACCAGCAGCCAGAACACCGCGGCGACACTGACCCAGGTCCAGACCACGGTCGCCGATCTCAAGGTTGAGACCAGCGGGGGAGCGACAACACAGGATGTAGAAAAGCGCCTCAGGGAGTTTGAGCAGCCCTCTCAAATCCATTTCCGCGGCATAACCATTACTCCTGGCGGGTTCTTGGCGGCAAACACCGTCTTTCGCGTGCGCAACGAGAACGCCGATGTGCTTGACACCTACGGCAACGCCCCGTTCTCCGGCAGCTCCAATTCGCGCCTGAGTGAATTTCGTTTTACGGCGCGCCATAGTCGTATCTCGTTGGGGCTGGAGGGCAAGATTCACGATTGGAAGGCGGCCGGCTATTACGAAATGGATTTCGAGGGCGCCGCGCCTACCGCAACCGAAGTGCAGACGAACAGCTTCCAACCGCGCATACGCCAGCTTTGGGCTCAGGTGGAGATGAAGAACGGTATTTCTTTCCTGGGTGGTCAGGCCTGGACGCTGCTCACGACGAACCGCAAAGGCATTTCGCCGACCACGTTGTTTGTTCCGCTGACCGTTACCGCTTCATTTAACGTGGGGTACACCTATGCGCGCCAGGTAGCTTTCCGGGTCACCAAGGGCTTCAACGACAAAGCCTGGTTCGCCTTCGCGGTGGAGAATCCCGAGACCGTACTGAGCGTGATCAATCCACCCGCAAACGTTCTCGGTTTCGCCACCAGTCCCAACGCACAGTCACCGAACAGTGGTTTCACACTCAGCAACACCCCGGGCGCGACCGGCGTCTCGACGGATCTGGCCCCGGATCTCATCGCCAAGGTCGCCTTTGAGCCCGGCTGGGGCCACTACGAAATCAAAGCACTCGGCCGGTTCTTCCGTGACCGCCTGACTGGCAACAATAACGTGACGGGGGGTGGCGGCCTGGGCTTTGGTTTTATCTTGCCTATAGTAGCGAAGAAGTTCGACTTCACTGTACAGGCGATGGGTGGCAGGGGCATCGGGCGCTACGGAACGGCGAACGGCAGCGACGTAACCCTGCGTCCGAACGGCACGATTGTCCCCATACTCTCTTATCAGACGTTGGTCGGCCTCGAGCTGCACCCGGCCCCGAAGTTGGATTTGTGGCTCTACGGTGGTAACGAATACTTCGGCCGCTCGGCGTACACAACTATTTCTGGTACAACTACCATCGGGGTTGGCTACGGCTCTCCGCTTAACAACCTCTCTGGGTGCAGTCTCGAGACTCCAAGCGCGACGCAACCCTGCAATGCTCAGAATCGCGACGTGTGGCAGATTCAGCCCGGTTTCTGGTATCGCTTCTGGAGGGGTAAAGAGGGCACATTGCAGTACGGTATGTCGTATTCCTACGTCCACCGGAGGCCATGGGCGGGCACCGGTGGCAGACCCGTAGGAATTAACAACATTGTTATGACTTCGCTGCGCTACTACTTTCCGTAGTCCGGGCGAGCAATGCTTCACGCCGGAGCAACAACCAGCGGTCAGCCAGCCAGCGAGCAAGCTTAGAAGCTTGCTGAAAAAGTGCTTTTGATTGTCGTTCCGAGCCCCGCCAGGGGCGGGATAAAACTCCGCGAGGAATCTCCTTTTTCGCAAAAGTCGAAGAAACAACAGATTCCTCGTCGCCGGGGCTTGCCCCGAGCGAAGTCGAGGGAGCTCCTCGGAATGGCATCGCGAAGGTCGGGGATCATCGGCGCAGCGAGGCCGAGGTCTCGCGGAGCCATGATGTTGGCACGGGAATCGCCTTGCTTTCAGGGGCGGCTGCCACTATAATCCGCCGCCTCCCAGGAATTCTACGAAGGAGCCTCGCTGTGCGAAGCGCCCATGCATCCTCTGCCGCAGTGCTGGCTTGTGCTTTGGCATTGACCGGGTGTCAGGGAGGAGTAAGTCAGAAGGGCGAAGGCTCGCGCAACAAGATCAAGATCGGCACCATCACTTCCCTAACTGGCAGCAACGCAGCGTTCGGACAGGCCCACAAAAACGGCTATGCGATCGCCCTCGATGAGCTGAATAGCAGAGGGGGCTTGCTCGGAAAGACGGTGGAGCTGGATTACTACGACGACCAAAGTAGGCCCGACCAAGCCGTGCAAGGCGTTTCCAAGCTCGTGGATCTGGACAACGTTCCAATCATCCTCGGCGCCTACTCCAGCGAAAACACCCGCGCGATTGTTCCCGCCGTGACCCAAAAGCAGGTCCCTCTGCTCATGCCCACGGCCACGGCAGACAACGTGATGGAGACCGGTTCGCCGTGGACCTTCCGGATCTGCGCCGGATCGGGCGCGTATGCCACGGCGACAGTCGCTTTCTTGAAAGGCATGGGCGCGCCGAAGACAATGGCCATCATTTATGAGAACACGAACTTCGGCCAGTCAAACGCGCAGGCCATGCAGGCAGCCGCCAAACAAGCCGGCATCGAAGTGGTTGATACGGAGGCCTACCAGGCCAGCACCCCGGATTACAAGGCGCTCCTCCAGCGTGTGAAAGCGAGAAGTCCCGCGGTGATCTACTTTGCTTCTTACTTGCTGGACGCCTCGACGCTGATGCGCCAAGCGGAACAGGTCGGATTGAATCCAGCCTATTACACCTCGGCCGGCACGGGTTTTGCAGCGGCCGAGTTCCCCACACCCGACAAAGGCGCCGGGCGTAATGCGGAGTACACCTTCTCAGTTTCCCAGTGGTTGCCATCCGCCAAATGGAAGGGCTCGAAGGAATTCGACGATAAGTATGTTCAACGAACAGGGTCACATCCGGCCTACCATGCTATCGAGGCCTATATCACGTTGCTCGCAGCGGCCGAGGCAATCAAGAAGGCTAACTCGACCGACCCGAAGGCGATCCGGGATGCACTCAAACAGCTCGACATGCCAGAGACGACGTTCGGGCCGATAAGATTCGACCCAAAGGGACAGAACCAGCATCCCGTGCTGATCACCCAGGTGCAGGGTGGACAGTACAAGGTCGTTTGGCCCGCCGACGCTGCCGAAAGCAAACCCATTATTCCCACCCCACCCTGGACCAAGCGTTAGGGGATTAAGGCGCCGGTCAGCTCGGGGTGCACGGGAGCCGCTCCGATGCGCTCCCGCACTTGCTAGCGATTCGCAGATGAAGGGAGGCAAGTGTGGAGCGATTTTTCTCCGCTTTACAAGCAATTCTGAACGGTGTACTGACCGGATCGCTTTACGCGCTTATTGGCATGGGCATGGCGTTGATCTTCGGCGTGATGCGCATCGTCAATTTCGCCCACGGCGCGTTCATGATGGTGGGAATGTACGTCACCTATCTGCTGTTTCAAGGAGCCGGGCTCAATCCTTACTTCGGCTTTATCGGCTCGGCGATGTTCTTGTTCCTTCTAGGCTATCTGTTTTACCGGGGCCTATTGAAACCCATCCGAGGCCGGTCCGATTTCATGCAGATCCTTCTCACTTTGGGCTTTGGGCTGATTCTCACGGATGGAATTCAGTTGCTCTTTGGGGCTGACTATCACCAGATCAATCTTCCGCTGCTTGGCAAGAACTTGCGCCTCGGAAGCCAGATCTCTCTCAATGCGCCGTGGCTGATCTCGTTCGGCATCGCCCTCATGCTGGGAGCGCTTCTCTACTTTTTTGTGATGCACACGATGCTGGGGCGCGCTGCGCGAGCCATTGCGCAAAACCGCTACGCGGCGCCGCTGATGGGCATCAACGTTGACCGCGTTCAGGCACTCTCGTTCGGCATCGGCGTCGCCGCTGCGGGCGTTGCCGGCGGACTGTTGCTGCCCGTCTTTTACCTTTATCCGACCGTCGGCGACCAGTTCACACTCAAGGCCTTCGTCATGGTGGTGTTGGGAGGCATGGGTTCCATCCAAGGCGCTGCCATGGCCGGCCTGGTGTTAGGGGTCGTCGAAAACCTCACGAGTCTTTATTGGGGAAACGAATGGGCCCTGGCGGTGGACTTTGTAATTTTTCTGTCGGTGCTCTCGCTGCGCCCGAGCGGAATCTTCGGGAGCCAACGAGTATGAGACGCGCGCAACTCCTGATCGCAATCCTCTTCTTGATCCTCGGCCTGGCCGCTCCCCTGGTTGTGCGCAGCGACTACCTATTTCAAGTGCTTTTTCGAGTTTTCCTGTTTGCGGCCTTAGGGCTGGCATGGAATCTGGTGGGGGGATATGCGGGGCAGCTCTCCTTGGGGCATGCGGCCTACTTCGGCGCCGGCGCCTACGGTCTGGCCGTCTTTTCCAAGGCAGGGATACACCCTTGGCTGGCGCTTCTGCTTGGCGTGCTGTTAGCGGTTTTATTCGCCGCGCTGATCGGCGGTGTGTCATTCCGGCTGCGCGGGCCGTATTTCACGCTGGCCACAATCGCCTTCGCCGAAGTCTTGCGGGTGGCGGCGAAAAATCTCGCTGCCGTGACCGGCGGGGATGTCGGTTTGCAAGTGCCCGGCTTATTCGTGAAGTCTTCCGGCCGGTCGCTTTACCTGGCCGCGGTCCTGCTGACGGCGGTCGCTTTGTGCATCACGGCGTGGGTTTCACGCTCCAAGTTCGGCTATTACCTGATGGCGATTCGCGAGGACGAAGACACGGCGCTTTCGGTCGGCGTGAACGCGACGCGCTGCAAGCTTCGGGCGCTTCTAATCAGCGCCGCGCTGACCGCTCTTGGAGGCGGATTATACGGGAGCCTTTTTCTGTTCATCGTGCCCGACCAGGTGCTTTCGATCGACATCTCGAGCGAGATGGCCATTGTGGCCATGCTGGGAGGCGCGGGAACGTTTCTGGGGCCGTTGATCGGCTCGGTTATCCTGGAGAGCGCCGCTGAGCTTCTTAAAAACATATTCCATGAGGCGCACCTGCTTATCTATGGTCTGTTAATTGTGCTGGTTGTGCTGTTCTTGCCGGAGGGGATTGCTGGAACGCTGGCGCACCGACTGCGCCGCAAGAGCGCTATTGCCGCCCCGCCTTTCAAGGCGCCGGGCCCTGTTTCCAGCTAGTGCATCGAGTGATGCGCCTTCTCATTCATGGGGATAGTTCCAAGTAGTTGGAACGGCGGAATGGGCGCGGACTGTAGGCGAATCAAGTTGGAACGGCACTAGCCGTCGGAGCGATTGGCATGGCTTTGTTGGAGCTTAACCGCGTCAGCAAGAGATTCGGCGGCCTGCTCGCTGTCAATCAGGTCTCCTTTTCCATCAACGAGGGCGTCGTGGCCTTTATCGTGGGCCCGAACGGCGCGGGAAAGACGACGCTGTTCAACCTGATCGCCGGTGTGTTTCACCCCGACGAAGGAAATATCCACTTTGCGAGCAAAGAAATCTCCCAATTAAGCCCAGACCGGGCTGTGCACCTGGGCATTGGACGCACCTTCCAGATCGTCAGACCGCTGCGCAATCTCAGCGTGCTCGAAAACACCATGCTAGGCGCATTCCTGCACACGAGGAGCCCGGCCAAAGCAGCCGAAGAGGCCGAAAAGGTGCTTCGGTTTCTGCAGATGGGGAACGCCATGCATCTTCCCGCGCGCGGCCTGTCGCTGCCCATGCTCAAGCGCCTGGAAATCGCCCGCGCATTGGCCACGCGGCCGAAGCTGATCTTGCTCGACGAGGTGGTAGCCGGCCTTTCCACCTCTGAGGCGCTCGCTCTCGCCGAGCTGCTTCGGAGACTCCCGGAGTGGGGCATCTCCGCGGTCGCCGGCGTGGAGCACGTCATGCAGGTGGTGATGCGCATGGCTGACCGCGTGATTGTGCTCGACCACGGAACGATGATCGGCGAGGGAACACCGCAGGAGATGGTTCGCAAGCCCGAGGTGATCGAGGCCTATCTTGGATCCAAGTACAAGGAGCTGGGGCTGTGACCGCGCCGCTGCTCACAACGGACGGGGTCAGCGCCACCTACGGCGATTTTCAGGCGTTGTTTGATATCACCCTGCAGGTTCACCCCGGCGAGATCGTGACCCTGATCGGAGCGAACGGCGCCGGTAAGACAACAACCCTCCGGGTCATCTCCGGCCTGGTGCGACCCAAAAGCGGCACCGTGTGCTTTCTCGGTGAGGATATCTCTAAAATCCCGCCAGACGAGATTGTGGAACGCGGGGTTAGCCACGTCCCCGAGGCTCGCCAGCTTTTTCCCTATATGAGTGTGGAAGAAAATCTCGCCCTGGGCGCGTACATTGGGCGGGCCCGGCCGAAGCTCAAGGAGACGATGGACGAGCAGTTCGATTTTTTTCCGCGACTCAAAGAGCGCCGCAAGCAACTTGCCGGCACGCTCTCCGGTGGCGAGCAGCAAATGGTGGCCATCGCGCGGGCGTTGATGGCTCAGCCGAAGCTGCTTCTCCTCGATGAACCCTCGCTGGGCCTGGCGCCTAAAGTGGTGGAAGAGGTTTTCGAGAAGATTCGACAGGTGGGAAACAGCGGCGTCACGGTGCTCCTGGTCGAGCAGAACGTGGTGGATGGTCTGAGCATTTCCGATCGCGGATACGTGGTGGAAAACGGCGTGATCACCCTCCAGGGCAAAGCGAAAGAACTGCTGGCCAACGAACACGTGCGCGCGGCGTACCTGGGCCTTTGAAAGAACACAGAAGCTCTCCCTGAGGAATTCGGGAGCGCGTGTCGCGCATCTCATCTGCGGCGAGAGGGAATGGTGTGCTGTGGTTTCTCCAACGGCGCGCCAGCGGACGACTCAACGCGGTTTGCTGAACCTGATCTGACCTTAGAGAGCAGTCCGGCAGCGTAGCAATTCGCTAAACCCTCTGCGCAAGCTTGAAGGCTGCGACCAGTGGCATTGCGCCACGGTACTCTTAGGACGAACGTCATTCGAGAAGGCGATACAACGTGGAGTTGCGCCCTGTAAAATTATTACTTCGACTTCTAGCGGCAGCAAACTTCATATGCATTCGTCAAATACGGCGTGCTTCCTCGACTTTGATCACACCCTCTTTAACACGGATGATTTTTTTCACGTTGATGTAAGAAACGCCTTCCTTCATTTGGGAATTGACGCAGCCTACTGGGAGCAGAGCTACGCCGCCGTATGGCCAACTGGCTACACTCTTGAAAAGCACGCAGAGGAAGTTTACCGCCGGTCGGGCAGTAAGTTGCCGCTCGATGCCATGAAACGTATCCTCCAGAACTCATTTTCGGACCTAAGAAGGTATCTTTTCCCTGATGTTCTGCCATTTCTTCAAACGGCAAAGAAAAACGGCGTCCGATTATATCTTCTCTCATTTGGAAGCGACGAATGGCAACGCTATAAAGTTACGGCCTCTCACTTGGGCAGCTACTTTGATGATATTTTCTTCACTCCTGCGCAGGGCGGAAAAGCGAAACTGATTCAGGAACATGCAGATAAGATTCCGCAAGAGGCGCTGGTCGTGGATAACAACCCCAATGAATTAGACTTGATCAAAGACGCCGCACCAGGGATACAAACCTATTATATGAATCGCGTGCCCGATGACCTGCGCTCTCCATCCGATGACTTATCAAGGCGGAAGTTCTTAGAAGCGCGCAGATACTTGGGTGAAATACCTCGCCATCGGCATACGCGCTGTAAAAGTCTGGATTCCATAGCCTTTGAGGTGAAGTCCGCTAACAAGGTTGGCGGATCTCATCCTTAACTTGTAGTGCGCTCCGGAACCAGTCTCTCTCATGAAGCTTCCGCTCGCCCATCCCGTACTGCCCCCAGGCGCTCACTCGCCTCGGACTCCCACCTCGTCCAAGTGCCGCAGCAAATCGGCGGGGTCCTGATAAACTCGGTAAGCGCCGGCACGCTCGAGCTCTTCCTGGCCATAGCCACCTGAAAGTACGCCCACTCCGAGAGCACTGGCGCGACGGGCAGCGAGGAGGTCCCAGACGCTATCCCCCACTACAAACGCCTCGCTGATCGGCACGCCGAGGCGCTCGGCAGCCGCCAAGAACAAGTCAGGGTCCGGCTTTGCCCGCTTTACTTGGTCCCGCGTGATCACGGCAACCTCAGGTCCCAGCCGCAGGAGGTCTAGCATGGGCCGCGCGCTCTCGGCCCGGCCACTGGTCGCAATGGCCCATGGCACGCCGGCTTGCGATAGGTAGGCCAACAGCTCCAAAGCCCCTGGAAGCACGCGAACCTGCGATACCTGCCGCGCGTAGGCTTCATCGTGTAGCTGGAGGAGACGCGCAGCCTCCGCTTTCGCTACGCCGCGTCCAATCTCCCGGAGAAGAGCATTCACGAACAATCCACCGCTCATTCCCATCCGGCGATGAATGCGCCATACCGCCAACTCGATACCCAACTCTTCCAGCGCCTCCCGCCACGCCAAGACGTGTTGGTAGACGCTGTCTACGAGCGTGCCATCAAGATCAAACAAGAAAGCTGGCCCGGCTTTGATCGGGATAGGCTGCTGCACATTCTTCTCCTCGCGGTTATCTTCTTTTTTCCCCCGCAGCCCAGAGGCAAACTGACCATAGTGCTTGACCGCGGCTGCTTCTTTCGCAGAATAGTACATACGACCGCCCCGTGAAAAAAAGTTTTTGCAGGAGGATATCGGACCGCTGGACGCTCCTCGCTCCTCGAAGGGTTGTCCGGTTGGATTACACAGGGGGCGATAACTGGCGAAGGCCCAGTCACTGCGGATTTTGCCCTGAAACTCGAAACTGGACTTTCGGCAGCGCACATTAGTGCTGGCCTGATCGAGTCCGGATATAATCTTCCCCCGCCACGGAAGGCTACGATATCGAGAGCTGGTACGAGTGAATGCGGCGGGTGGTGGGTAGCTTCACGGAGCCCGCGGCGCAAGCGGTGCAGGAGATTCACATGCAGGCACTGACCAAGTCTCAGGGAAGAGCGCTCAAAACGAACGCGCTGAAACATGCTGCACTGGGCTTCCGGGCGCATTCCGGATGGGCGGCCCTGGTGGTCGTCGCCGCGCCATCGCGCTCGCCGGCAGTGATCGACCGGCGGCGGATCGAGCTTGTGGATCCCGGTATCCCGAAGCAGCCCTACCATGCTGCCCAGAAGCTGGACCTGAAGGAGGCCGAGGAACTCGTGAGGCGCTGCACCGAAACAGCGAGGCTCCTGGCCCGACGAGCCTTCCGCGCGGTCATTGACGATCTGCGAGGGAAGGGCCATGACGTCGTGGGATGCGGCATCCTCCTCGGCTCGGGTCGTCCAGCGACAACGCTTGCGGCGACGCTCGCCTCGCACGCGCTGATTCACACGGCGGAGGGCGAGCTTTTCCGCGACGCACTCAGCCATGCCAGCGAACGCTGCGACCTGCGCGTCACGGGAGTGCCGGAGCGCGAGCTGTACGCGCGCGGCACGCTCGAGCTCAGGCTCCCCGTCGACAAGCTGCGGAGCCGCGTCACCGAGCTGGGGCGGCCCATCGGCCCTCCCTGGACTCAGGACGAGAAACACGCCGCCTTGGTCGCATGGCTGGTCCTCGCCGCGGCGGCGCAGCGATAGGTCCGCCCTTCCAGACGACCGGAGTCCGAAGGGGAAGACACGGATGGCGGAGCGGTGCTTCAGTCTTGGGTCATAGTAGGCAAGCGATGCTAAAGGATAGAGCATGGAGCTCAGCGGCAAAGTTGCGATCGTAACCGGCGCCGGCGGCGGTGGTTCAGGGCGCGCAATCGCGCGACGACTGGCGCGCGACGGCGCCTTGGTCGTCCTCTCGGACATCGAGGAGCGCGGAGGCCGAGAGACGCTTCGGGTCATCGAAGCGGAGCGTGGCCGCGCTGCGTTCTTCCCAGCAGATGTCGGCATCGAGACAGAAGTTCGGGCACTCATTTCGTTCGCTGACGTGACCTACGGCGGCGTCGACATCATGGTGAATAACGCCGGCCCTTACTGGCCGGAGCTACTGGACCAGTGGTTCGAGACAGTGCAGGCCAACCTCCTCGGAACTATGTACGGAACGCTCCATGCCATCAAACCGATGCGCCGCCGCGGCGGTGGCGCGATCGTGAACATCGGCTCGACGTCGGCGCTGGGGCACGGGCGCAAACACTCGAACTCACCCGCGTATGACGTGGCCAAGGCCGCCGTTATTCGGCTCACAACGACCCTAGGCTGGCTGCGAGAGCGCGAAGGCATCCGCGTGAACTGCCTCGTCCCTGACTGGGTTGCGACCCGGGAGGTCCAGTCCTACGTCGACGCTTTAACGCCGCAACAACGCAAGGAGGGGAACGTACCGGACGTCCTCCTGACAACCGATCAGATCGCGGACGCGGTCGTCCAGCTCGCCACCGACGAGAGCCTCGCAGGTCGCGTGATGGTCTGGTGGTGTGGCCAGCCCCGGCGGCTAATCCCGGTTGGCGACCCTGGCTACGCGGCACTCGAGTAAGCACATGAAGCCGGGGGCATCGGCCTACCGTCCTTCGCCTCGTCGCGGCGCCAGCGCACTTTGATTACCCCACTCCCCCAAAGGCCAAGCCAAGCCCGTAAGTCACCGCCGCCTCCAGTATTCCCACCAGGGTCATCTCCAGACCCGATGCCCACCAGTTTCGTGTGGTCAGCAGCGACTTAGCGGCGCCCACAATGAAGTGCGCCACAATGCTCACCGCGAAGGCCACTACGACCGCCGTAAAGCCGTTCAGGAAGAAGAACGGAATGATGGGAATGAATGCCCCCACGGCGGTGGAAATCGCAGCGGAAGCGCTTGATTTCCACGGATTCGGAAAACTCTGCTCGGAAAGCCCGAGCTCGCTTTGAGCCATCGCCCTCACCATCTGGTCAGGGTCCCGGCCAAGCTTCTCCGCCATCCTTCGAGCCTCGGCCGCGTCGAAGCCCTGGAGCTGGTAGAACAGAGCCATCTCTTCGATTTCCTCTTCCGGGTCTTCCTCCACTTCGCGCCTCTCCCGGCCGATCTCCGCTTCGTACACTTCGCGTTCGCTCTTGACGGCCAGATAAGCTCCGGCGCCCATCGAAAGGGCCGAGGCAATCATTCCAGCCAGGCCGGAGATCAATACGTAATGCTGTTGGTTGTTGGTGGCGCCCGCAACACCGGAAACAATCCCGAAGACCGCGCCCAAGCCGTCATTGACCCCGTAGATGGAATCCGCAATCCAGGAACCACTCCGCACGTGCCAGCGTTCCCGCTTCAGAATCACATCCAAGGTGGTCCTTGGTCCCAGCACAGGCGCTAAGTTCTGGAGCACCTTGGCGTGGGCTTTCTCTTCGCGCGCAAGTTCCTGAAGGATGTTTGGGGCCTTGGCGTCCTGGCCCAAGGCCCGGGCTTGCTGCGTCTCGTATCGAGACTTGTCCTTGTCCTCGGCTGCTTCCAAGCGCTTGATGGCAATGTCGGTGCCCACGCGCCGGTTGATCCAACGGCTGAAGCGTTTGCCCAGCGTATCGGCCAGGGTTGGAACGCTCGCTCCCAGCTCGGCGAGTCTCTTTTCCCAACGAGCCGCGTGGCGCTCCTCGGCTTCCGCCAGTCTCAGCAGGATAGCTTTTCTCTTGGCGTCCTTTTCAGTGTCGGCCAGTTCGCGATACACGCGAGCGCTCTCCTTCTCCGCGCGCCAGTTCTGTTGCAGTGCCTCAATTACTTCCGCGTTGATCGCGTCCGGTGCGTCAGCCATCTGATTCTCGCCTCTTGACTTTTGTCCCGGCTGTTCTGGTGCTGTTCCAACTCTATGGCTCTAACAGCATGCTGAAAAAGTGTCTCAATCTGTCATTCCGAGCAAAGCGAGGAATCTCTCTGCTCACGAAATCAAGCCCTTAGAGAGATTCCTCGTTGCCGGAGCCTGTCCCGAGCAAAGTCGAGGGAGCTCCTCAGAATTACCCCGCGATGATTTTGCAGCAGTTCACCAAACATTTGGTATAGCCTGCGCGCCAAAAACTTCCGCGTAGTCTACCGCAATGCGCCAGAATAGTTGGAGTGGCACTGGCCTGCGCGTCATTGCGTGCTGCCACGCCCCCTTGCGGGAAGGTCTTGCAAGTGGTACAGGCCGCAGAGTATTGCATGACGACGACCCCGGTAAAAGGCAAAGGGCCAGGGGTAAAAGGCAAGAGGCAGGGCCCCTCCCTTTTTTGTAACTGTTCATTCTAAGGAGCTTTAAGTCCAATGATTTCGCAAGTGCGGATTCCAAAGGACTTGCGGGCGCATTTTTCGTAACTGCGTATTGTAAACGGGTTGCGGGCGTAGACGTGGCAGAGAGCGTCACGATATAGGGTCAGTTGCTTCTGCAAAGCTCTTGGCGGGCTTTGCAGTTCACGTTACCTCGGCGGTGAATAGTACGTCAACGGAAGACTGAGCTGCGAGAAAGAAAGTGCGCAAGATGCGCATTCGAAAGAGATGCGTGACGCCGGTTGGGGGATGAACAGAAGGGCTGGGTACCTGCGTTGAGATCATGCGGCGCTCCCTCACACATCTTGTTGAGCACGAGATGGTATTACCTACTCGACATGATAAAAATTCTGGTGTATTTAGAGTGTTGCGAGCCACTGCCGCCTCCGGGACGGCCACAAAGAGCCGCTAGACTTGATTCTCGAAGTCACCGGCAAGCCAGATGAGAAAAAGCCCGCGAACGTAGATGCGGCGCGAACCCTGTGGTGCCTGCCGTGAACAATCATGGCGAGTTCGGTCGCTGGGAATTCATGGAAATCACCGATCCATGGGACGCAAGGAACACAATCCGGGCGTTCCTTCGGGAATAGCGTCCTTAGAGAGCAGTTCTTTAAGTCGAATGTGGTCTCGAGAACCGGAGCGCGAGGTGACTGAATATGCTGCAGCCTGAGAACCAGACAAAGAAATATGAACACCTCTTTACGGACATTGATTCTGGCCGCATCAAAATTCCGAGATTCCAGAGAGACTTCGTTTGGACGAACGCCCAGGCAGCAAAACTGATTGATAGCAGGCAATCGCTGACTTCCTCGGGACTGATGCGAATCCTTCTCTGGACGGAATTCTCTATCCCTCTGTGCAGGGCAGTGAAGGCAAGCTCAATGTGGTTCTGTTCCACAAGGCTGCGCGTGTGCAAGCACTGGATATCCCCAAAGGCGCGGAGATCTCTGCTGACCTCTACGTCGAGACTGAAGACGGCCTGGAGATCGACTACTCGGTGTGGGAGGAAGTGCCCCCAGAATCGCCATCTGCCACCTCGAACCGCGATCCGCTTGATGCACGCGAGCCCGAAGACTATAACGGACGAGTACCGACGCTCAGGTTGAACATTTCCAGCCTAAGGGTACACCGCGTAAACCACATCATGTTCCACACTGAGTCTCACACCGTAAGGCGCCATCGATTTGAGAAGCGGGGAGCGGAATTCTAGCCATTCAATGCACGACTGAGGATGCCGGCCCATTCAAACTCAAAGGCAGTTCTCCTCGGGGCACGGCTTCGTCAGGGCGTGATGCAGGAACACCCTCGGTGCACGAGACGCGTTAGACGGCCCAGCGATGCAGCCTTCCCAGTTGGGCGCAATCAAGCACCCCGAGCGTGACTGTGGAATTTGACTAAAGCATTTGATACGTTCTTTTGCTTCTGGGCCTTCTGCGGGAGGCCTTTGGGTATCGATTGAGCAGCACTGGTATGGCCAAACGTCTTGCGCAAGATCCGCGCCTCATTCGCCTGACGAAGATTTCGCTTGCGCTCCCGGAGACGGCGCGCCAGTGTCACGGGCAACACGCTGCGTTTCTGGTTCGGAAGAGGACCTTCGCATACTACCTAAGCGACCATCACGGCGACGGCATCGTCGCGGTCACCTGCAAGGTGTTGCCCGGAGATAACACTGCCCTAGCCGCTGCTCAGCCTGACAGATTTTACCTGCCCGCGTATATTGGGCCGAGAGGTTGGGTCGCGCTTCGCCTGGACGTGGGCCACGTTGATTGGGACGAAGTGGCCGAGCTGGTGCTCGGCAGCTACCGCCTAATCGCACCAAAGCGACTCGCCGCGCTCGTCAAAGCCCGTACCTGAGGATGTTCCATTTAAGGAGCACAGGCAGGAGTGCCTGTGCTACCCGAACCAATGACCCACCCTCGCTCCCTTCGGCTATGCTCAGGGCAGGCGGGACTGGTGCGCGAGGATGGGGCACCCGGGAGGGCCCTTAACGGCACGACTGAAGATGGCGGGATCGCGGCGCGCCTCCTTTTGATTAACTTGGTAAAATTAACACTGTAAGATAATTGCAGATTCTGCTTGACACGTCAAGTTAATTCACTCAGTATCGTTAATGGACCGAAGGGAATCATAAGATAATCTAAACTAAAGTGGGTTATCTAGCATCGGCCTTTGGCCGCCATGACAACCAAGGAGGTTGACATGAACACCATTACACGTTGGGACCAGTCCCGCGGTTTGACATCTTTACAGGACCAAGTCAACCGTTTGTTCGAGGGCAGCTTTACTCACGACCGCTCGGGTCATGCCGACCTGGCAACCTGGGCGCCACCAGTGGACATATATGAAACCGAGAACGAATTGGTCGTAAAGGCCGACCTGCCGGATCTCCAAGACAAGGACATTGACGTACGCGTCGAAAACAATACCTTGACCATCCGCGGAGAGCGGAAGCTCGAGAAGGACGTCAACCAGGACAATTTCCTCCGAGTTGAACGCGCCTATGGTCCGTTCATGCGGAGCTTCTCCCTACCGAACACGGTCAGCCCCGAGAACATTCGGGCCGAGTATCGCAATGGGGTCTTGACCCTGCATATGGCGAAGCGTGAGGAATCTAAGCCGAAGCAGATAAAGATCAGCGTCTCAGCAAACAACAAATAATCCACATCTCATATACGGGGGTCAGCGCTCCGGCCCCCATACCCAGGGAGGTACCACTATGTTGGGCCTAAATGAGACGATCACTGCCTACAATCTCGCCGAGGCTCTGTACGACGAGTCCGGCAAGTTTGAGGTCACCACACCAAGTGGCGAGCAGTTTGTCGTCACTTGCAAACCGGGACATCCCATCCTCAACCTGCGGCCGCTGCCCCACAACGGCAACCCGCTGGTTCTGCGCATCCGGAAGGTGGCGGAACTGCAAGGCTCCCAAGAAACCGTCAGGTAAGCTGCCAGCGGGCCAAGGGGCGTGGCCGCAAAACTTCTTGGCCCGCTGCTGAGGTGGGCGCCTGAAGCCGACCGGTGGGGGCGGGCCACCACTGTAAAGGAGACGCCAATGGCAGATACAATCAAAACAGGAACCATCCTGATGAAGGAAGGCGCCCCTATGCCGGAATCCTTGCGATTCGAAAGCGAGCCCTGGACCTTTTTCTACATGGCTGGTGAAATCATTCGAGAATCGCGAAACCTTTTCCGTTCCAGCTTCCCGAACTCTTTTCCGGCCTTGACCAGGTCGCCAAATTCTCCGGTTTCCGCGTCGAAGCGGAAGTTTTCGTCCTTCGACTCCCGAACACGGTCCACCACGACCGTGCCCTCGCGATCTGGCGTCCCGCGCCCGCTTGAACGCCGCGTCTATCGCCGCCTTGACGCTGACCACCGAAGCCCTGGTGGCCGACATCCAGGAAGAGGAAATGAAGGCCACGGGCGCCCGGAGGCCACGGCGGCACGAGAAGAAGGCGGACGTACGTATGATGTCGGCAACTGGCAAGTCGAAATCGGAGAGTTTCGATTTCGCAGGAACGCTCTCTGCGTTCCGGGAACGTTGATATGAAGGAGGACAACAAACATGCCCACGACCAAAGAATTGGCCTTTCGGCTGGAGGACCGGCCGGGGACTATCGGAAAGCTAAGCCGAGCACTGGCTGACCGCGGAGTGAACATCCTAGCTTTCCAAGCGTTCCCCTCAGTGGGACAGAGCCTGGTTCGCTTAGTGGTGGACAACCCGACGACCGCCAAGACGGTCCTGGATGCCGAGCGCGTGACCTACACAGAGGTGGAAGTCGCTCTAGTCAAACTTCCACACCGGCCGGGCGAGCTAGCGCGAGCCGCTTCCCGACTGGGCGAAGCCAACATCAACATCAACTACGCTTACTGCGGGGTTGAGCCAGGTGCGAACGCGCCTCTTTTGATTTTTGGCGTTGCGGAAGTCGGTCAGGCGGTGGCGATTCTAGATCAAACCGCTGCCGCCGCTGCGGGAACCTAGAGCCTGCATGCGGTATCTCCGGCGGGCCACGCTTGAGCGCGCAGCGGTGGCCCGTCGGCGCTTTCCTCGCTACGCCTTCAGAGCGATGAGTGTCCCTTACTGCCGGCGCGCACACCTGGTGAAGGCCGTCTCTTCTCCAAGTTCTATCTGCGCGCCAAAACCATTCGAACCAGGAGAGCCCTTCCACTTCCGAACGCCCTCGGGTGCTATTCTCGACGACTTATAGTTTCGAGTTGGGCAGCGTTGTGTCATGCTGAGTAGTAGAATCAGGATTCAAGTTTACACGCACTTTCAGTTTACACGCACACGCTCGACTTCCTGCTGATACCGGCGCGGACGCGGAGGTGGACCATGAAGGAGCTGATAGAGGCGATTGCAAAGGCGCTCGTGGATAACCCCGACCACGTTCAGGTCCGTGCGATCGAAGGCGAACAGGTCATCGTGTTTGAGTTGCGCGTCCACCCCAGCGACCTCGGGAAAGTGATCGGCCGCCAGGGGCGCACGGCCGAGTCCATCCGCACCATCCTGGGTGCGGCGGGCATGAAGCTGCGAAAGCGCGTCACGTTGGAAATCCTCGAGTAGTGCCGGTCCACCCCTTCCTAGGTGTGACTTTGGCGCGGATTCTGGGCCATGCCGAAACGGTTGGAGGCGCCGGGATAAACCGGCGTGGAGTCACGAATGAAAGAGTCGTAGGCTTAGCAAGCCATCCTGACCCCGAGTCATGCGCGTGCAGTCGCAAGGCTCAACGTGAAGCGTTGACAGGGGCACATGCAGGCAGGGTAATTGAGCCGCGTAATGTCGAGGTCGGCTCGCTACGGATAAGATGTACGGCGCGGGCCCCGAGAGCATCGGAGCGGTCAGGGCCAGGACGCACCAAGAGCAGCGCGACGGACAGTCACGCCTCACATGTGGAATCCCACAATTTTCTTTGTGCTGATCCACTAACGGCGTCCAGGTGTCCCTGTTTCGACCATGGTATTGCCTTTGGGGCAGGCCCGGCTAACTCTGGCAGTGGCCTGACCAGGGGAGGAACCTTTGGCCTTGATGATTGAAGAAAGATATGACCAGGTACGCCAGCTCATCAACATGGGCAAGGAGCGGGGGTACCTGCTCTACGACGAGGTGAACGATATCCTCCCGGCCGAGGTGCATTCGTCGGAGGAGATCGACGACGTGCTCTCGACCTTGGAGCGCTACGGCATCGACATCTACGAAGATGTCTCGAGCGCCAAAGCTGCACGCGCAGCCGCCGAAGCCCCCGAGAGCGGCGAGGCTGAACCCAAGGAAGAGGGACCTGCCGAGGAGGCCGACCTCGACCTAACGCCGGGCGCGCTGGAAAAGACCAACGACCCGGTGCGCATGTACCTGCGGGAGATGGGCACCGTTCCGTTGCTGACGCGCGAGGGCGAAGTGGCCATCGCCAAGCGTATCGAGTGGGGGCTATTGGTGGTGCTCAAGACTATCACCCGCTCCCCGATCGTGCTCAAGGAGATGCTGGCGATCGGCGAGGAGCTCCGCATGGGCACCCGCTCGATCAAGGAAATCGTTCACTTCGACGACGAAGAGCTGACCGAAGAGAAGATTGAGAACAAGACCCGGCAAGTTCTCAAGATCATCGACAAGATCGAGAAGCTCTACCAGATCGCGCTCAAACAGGCGGCCAAGCTCGAAAGCACCCCGAAATCGAAGAAGCGCGACCTGTGGGTCAAGTACGCGCTCGCGCGGACGCGCATCCAGATGTCGCAACTGGTCCGCTCGATTGACTTCAACCCGCGCGAGAAGAAACGCCTGATCGACAAGATGCGCCACACCGTCAAGCGGCTGCATTCGCTCGAGCGCGAGGCCGGCCGGCTGGAGCACCGCGCAGACGCCGCCAAGGGCGAGACCGCCGCCGAAGCGCGCAAGGATCTGCGTTCGTGTCGTACGGAACTGAAGGAGATCGAGGAGTCGAGCGAGGTCGGCTTCACCGAGTTGAAGCGCACGCTGCAACAAATCCTGCGGGGCGAGGCCCAGGCCGAACAGGCGAAGAAGGAGCTGACGGAGGCCAACCTGCGCCTGGTGGTCTCCATCGCGAAGAAGTACACCATCCGCGGCTTGCAATTCCTCGACCTGATCCAGGAAGGCAATATCGGCCTGATGAGGGGGGTCGACAAGTTCGAGTGGCGCCGCGGCTACAAATTCTCCACCTACGCCACGTGGTGGATCCGACAGGCCGTCAACCGTGCCATCGCCGATCAGGCCCGCACCATCCGCATCCCGGTGCACATGATCGAGGCGATCAACAAGCTGATCCGCACCAGCCGGCAGCTTGTGGAGGAGCTTGGTCGCGAGCCCACCTCGGAAGAGATCGCCAAGCGCATGGATATCCCCGTCGACAAGGTGCGCAAGACCCTGAAGATCGCGCAGCAACCCATCTCGCTCGAAACGCCGATCGGCGAGGAGCAAGATTCACATCTGGGCGACTTCATCGAAGACAAGGCCGTCTTCTCGCCCTCCGACGCGGTCATCAACCTGGACCTCAAAGAACAAACCGCCTCGGTGCTCAAGACACTCACGCCGCGCGAGGAAAAGATCATCAAGATGCGCTTCGGGCTGGAGGACGGCAGTGAGCACACGCTTGGGGAAGTGGGCCAAACGTTTGCCCTCACCCGTGAGCGTATCCGCCAGATCGAAGCCAAAGCGCTGGGCAAGCTGCGCCAGCCCTCCTGCTCGCGCAAACTCCGTGCCTTCCTCGAACGCCCCTCGGGAGATTAACTCTAGACTGCCGCTTGGCTGTGCAGGGATGTTCCATTTAAAGCTCACAGGCAGGGAGTGCCTGTGCTACTACCCGAGGAGGGTCGCCTTCCAACGGGGTGCCTCCGCCTCCGCTCGATTAACTTATCAGATTAATGATGTAAGATAATTTAAGATTCTTCTTGACACGGCAAGTGAATTCACTTATTGTGGTTAACGACTGAGGGAGTCATAAGGTAATCTAAACTACAGTTGGTTATCTGCAATCCGCCCTTGGCCACGACAACCAAGGAGGTTGCCATGTTTGCACGCAAAGTTTCTATGCATCTGAAGCCGAATAACGTTACGGAGTTTACGCAGAGTCTGGATAAGGAAGTCATTCCTCTGCTCCGAAAACAGAAAGGGTTCCAGGACGAAATCACGTTTGTTGCCCCGAACGGAACGCAAGCGTTCGGAATCAGTTTGTGGGACAGAGCAGAGAACGCGGAAGCTTACAACCGCGGGACCTATCCAGAAGTGACGAAGATCCTAGCGAGATGTACTGAGGGAACTCCTCAAGTTGAAACCTATGAGGTTTCCAACTCGACGTTCCACAAGATCGCCGCTGCAGTAACGGCTTAAGAGCCGGCTAGGTCTTTTCGTTCAGTGGGGGGGCGGGCCAAGTCCGCCCTCTTACTTCTGCAGCGAATGTGAAAGTGGACGAAGAAACGAGATGGTTCCGAGAATCGTGAAGTGGGTTTCGCTTACGGCGTTGGTCCTGATGGTGGCGTTATGGGGTCCCTCCGCAAGTTACCAACTACCGCTAAGCTTTGTAATTTGTGCGGGCGCCGTCATGGTGGTTCTGACTTTATTCTCTATCAAACGCAGAATCGAGATCCACGTCGATAACAGATCAAACCTAGGGAAGCAAGTCCCTGTGAAGCTGTGAGCATGGCGGTCCTGAGGGCCCCTGCAAACGCAGCGGAGACTCTAATGGCAGATACCATGAACACGGGAACCATGCTGATCGAGGAAGGCGCCCTTTTGTCGGAATCCTTGCGATTCGAAAGCGAGCCGTGGACCTCTTTCTACATGGCTGGTGAAATCATTCGAGAAGTGCGGAAGGCGTCTGGAAAACAAAGCAAGTACGAGAGCGAAGGCAACATGGCTCATTCGGACAAAGTCATTGATCACTACGATCACGCGCGCGAAGTCGGCAGCCTGCCGAAGAATGACGCGAATGTGGGCAGCAGCGTGGTCGGCGCGCCCGAGTGCGGCGACGTGATGAAGCTGCAGACGAAGATTAATTCGGGGACGCAAGTCATCGAGGAAGCGGAGTTCAAAACGTTCGGCTGCGGCTCCGCAATTGCCAGCTCTTCGCTCGGCACCGAGTGGGTCAAGGGCAAGACCTCGAGGAAGCGCTGGCCATCAAGAACACGAATATCGTCCGCGAGGTCAGCCTTCCCGCGTGCAACCCTGCTCGATGCAACAAGATATTTCTTGGTCCGACATCCCGCAAGGCGGGATCGGGCCTCGGTATGACAGGGCTTGCCCTGAGGGGCAGCGCTACATCGTTTTTGTAGCGGCGGGCTTCAGCCCGGCACGGTCCCTGTCTGCATGCCGGCCTAAAAGGCCGGCGCTACAGTTTGCCCGTCCAAAATTCCTCGTCGCGAGTCCATCTCTCCCATCTCTCGCTGCGCATGTTGTACCTCGATGATAATGTCCCCTTTTCTCCTCGATAGAAATGTCCCCTAATTGACGGCCTCGGAAGGAGGCCGCATTGGGGAGAACAGCGATGAGCAGCCGTGAGCTGCGGAGAGTGGAAGTGCTGTCGCGAGTGAAGAGCAAGGAGCTGAAGCTGGTGGACGCGGCGGCGCTGCTGGAGGTGAGTTATCGGCAGGCGAAGCGGCTGTGGCGGCGGTATCGCTGCGCAGGAGCG
>QHYU01000184.1:58111-78925 GCA_003224235.1 Acidobacteriota bacterium | reverse complement strand
TATTCGCGCTCGGTGCGCGTGGCCGGTAATGAGATGGACGAGTCGGTGATGCACTACCTGAAGCGCAAGTACAACCTGCTGGTGGGCGAGCGCACGGCCGAGTTGATCAAGATGGAGATCGGCTCGGCCTACCCGTTGGAAAAGCCGCTCACCATGGAGGTAAAGGGCCGAAACCTGATCGAGGGAGTGCCGCGCACGGTCACCATCGACGACAGCGAAATCCGCGAGTCCCTCTCCGAGTGCGTGGCCACCATCCTTAACGCCGTGCGCGTGGCGCTCGAGCGCACCCCGCCTGAGCTTTCCGCCGACATCAGCGACCGCGGGATCGTGCTGACGGGCGGCGGGGCGCTACTGAAGAATCTGGATAAGCGCATCCGGGAAGAAACAGGGCTGCCCGTATCGATCGCCGACGACCCGCTCGCTTCGGTCGTGCTCGGCACCGGCAAGATGCTGAGCGACTTTCGCCTGCTGCGGCAGGTCTCGATCGATTAAGTTTGAGATCGCGTCAGGGCTCAGCGGTCAGAAACGCAGGACGAGTTCGGCCTAAGGAGATTCCGCTCTTGGGGGCTTGGGTCTCAGATCTTAAGGCGAGCTGCCAGCTTCCGGCTATCGTCTCACGACGATCGCATTTCAACTCTTGACTATAATGCTCCCCCTCCCTTCACGCCACCGTTCCCTGACGCTGCTGGCTACCGTCGTGATCACGCAGGTGCTGCTCCTGGCAGTGCAGATCAGGCGCGAACATCAAGTGCGTCTGATCCGCGTTTGGGCCGTGGCTATGATCACGCCTATCCAGCGCGGGGGCGCCTGGGCCATTGACGGCGTGCGTACCGGCTGGAGCAACTACATCAGCTTGCGTCAAGCCCACCGCGAAAATCAGGAGCTGAGCGCCGAACTTGAGCGCCTGAAAATGGCCAATAACCAACTGGAAAGCCGCGCCGCCGAGGCCGACCGACTCGCCATCCTGCTTGGCTTCCACCAAGCCCACCCCGATGTGCCCATGGTGGCCGCGCGCGTGATCGGCGCGAGCGCCGACACCGTCAGCCGCACCATTTACATCAATCGCGGCGAAAAACACGGCCTGCGCAGAAATATGGCCGTTATCACGCCCGAGGGCGTAGTCGGCAAGATCATCGAGGTCTTTGCGAACAACGCGCAGGTGCTGCTCCTCACCGACAAGGAAGCCGGCGTGGGAGCGCTGCTGGCCGGATCGCGCACGCAGAGCCCTGTAGGCGGCACGGGCGAACCGCTACTGTTGATGAAATACGTCAGCAACGACGAGCCAGTGCCCATCGGCGAACGTGTGCTGACCTCGGGCCAGGACCGGATCTTTCCCAAGGATCTCCCCGTCGGCACTGTGGTTGAGATCAAGCCCGGGACTCCTTTCAAGGTAGTTCGCATCAAGCCCGCGGCACATCTCGAGAGATTGGAAGAGGTGCTGGTCCTGCTGACGCTGCAAGAGATGGAGCCCAAGAAAGAAGCGGAACAAGCCGGGGCTAGGGGTCTTGCAAAAGCCTCGGGCACGTCGCGCTGAGCCTCGCCGGGAAAAACAACGGTGATACACGACAATCTGCAGCGAGGGAGAGAAATAACTTTCGACGGTCGGCTCTTGACCCTTAGATTTCGACTGTCTACTCGCGATTCTTAACTCTCTACTGACCCATGGAAATCCGCACCGAGGTTGAACCGCACATTGAGGTCCACAAGTTCCAGACTGGCGCGGTGGTCGGCGCCACGGCCCTGGCGCTGGTGCTGCAGGCTTCTTTGCCGGTTCGTTTTCATTGGGCCGCCTGGCTCGAGCTGCCCTTGCTGATCACGCTCTATTTCGGCCTGAGCCGGCGCAACCCTTCGTCGGGGCTACTGCTGGGCATGGTAATCGGCATCCTCCAGGATAGTCTCAGCCGCTCTCACATTGGCCTGTACGGCATCGCCAAGACCTTCGTCGGCTTCATGGCTTCCTCGATTGGGTCCCGTCTCAACGTCGAACACCCGATCAGCCGATTCGTCCTGGCCGTGGGTTTCTTCCACTTCCACCAGGGGGTGATTGCCCTCACCAAGCGTCTTCTGCTGGCTCAACACGAGCCGTTTCTCACCACCCCCTTACTGATCGCTTCGCTGGTCAATGCCGTGCTCGCCATGGCCCTGTTCCCACTGCTCGACCTCCTGCGCAAGCCTTCCTAACGGCGGGCGGAATCTGTGTATGTCATTCTGGGCATCCTGACCCCGGGGACAGGTTGCACTCCAATGGCGTAAGTGATACTTTAGACGGGACTTCTGGCCTCTGGTGCGGCGCCTGGAACGTCCGACAGTGAGCCCCCAGGGCGGAAGTGGAGAAAGCGCAGCCGGCACATCCCAAAGATCAGGGTCCGAAGCCCGGGCCCGAAGTCTCGGGACGGTGAGCCAACCATTCTCTTGGATCCTGGCGCCCACGCCGCTTTCCCCGAGCGAAGACGAGGGTAAACGCCCGAAGTTCGGGACTGCTCGATGTGGTTAGGGAACGATCTTAAGCTACCTCAGACGCGACTGACGATCGTCTCGTACATAATCCTCGGGATGATTGCGCTGCTGTTAGTAGGTTTCTGGAAGCTGCAGGTCATCGACTCCGACCGCTACACACAACTCGCGGAGCGCAACCGCGTCCGCACCATCCCGCTGATCGCGCCGCGCGGTCGCATGCTGGACCGCGAAGGCCGCGTCCTGGTGGACAACTACCCCTCGTTTAGTGTCTTGCTTCTCCGCGACGATGCCCAGCAGGTCGAGCGCAGCCTGCCGCAGGTGGCCGAGGGCCTGGGTATCCCGCTCGAAGACCTCCACAAGCAACTCGACGAGTCCCGAGGCCTGCCGAAGTTCCAGCCTATTCTGATCAAGCCGGAAGCGTCCCCGGCCGACATCGCCTTTATTGAGTCGCACCGCGCCGATCTTCAGGTGCTCGAGATGGTGATGGTGCACCGGCGGCGCTATCTTCCCAACGGTTTCATGGCCCATGCCGCCGGCTACGTCGGAGAAGTCAGCCCGGAGCTGCTCGAGAACAGCAATGGGCGCTACCGCCCGGGCGACTTCGAGGGCAAGTCGGGCCTGGAGCGCCAGTACAACGATGTGCTGGTGGGAACTGACGGGCTGCGCCGCGTGCTCGTCAACAGCATCGGCAAGGAAGTCGGCCGGCTGGACCAGAAAGAAGCCATCCCCGGCAAGGCCATTCAACTGACAATTGATTACGATTTGCAGGTCGTGGCTGAGCAGGCCCTCACGGGGCGCAAAGGCGCGGTGGTCGCGCTCGATCCGCGCACGGGCGACGTGCTAGCCATGGTCAGCCACCCCGCGCCGGACTCCAACCTCTTTGCCGTGCGTATCCCCCGGGAGGACTGGAAGCGTCTGAACGAAGACCCCGACCGGCCTCTGCTGAACCGCGCCATTCAGGCGCAGCTCGCGCCGGGGTCCGTTTTCAAGATCGTAATGGCCACGGCGATGTTGGAGTCGAAAGCCATCCCCGAAAGTTTTTCGGTATACTGCAGCGGCGTCACCGACTTCTATGGCCGGGCGTTTCACTGCTGGGAGAAGCGCGGGCACGGGTTGGTGACTCTACACAACGCCGTGGTGCATTCCTGCGACGTTTTCTTCTACAACGTGGGTAAGCACCTGGGAATCGATCGCATCGCCTACTACGCGTCACAGTTGGGTCTGGGCCGCAAGTCCGGAATCGACTTGCCTGCCGAACAGACCGGCCTGATGCCTTCAGAGGAATGGAAGGAGCGAGTGTTTCATCAGCGGTGGTTCCCAGGCGAGACGATCTCGGTGTCCGTTGGCCAGGGCGCTATCGTCGCTACCCCACTGCAACTGGCGCGCACCATCGGCGGCATCGCCATGGGGGGAATCTTCCGGCAGCCGCACCTGCTGCTGGACGCCAAGAAGGTGGGCGAGGAGCGTTTTTCCATCTCCGAGCAGACCACAGAAAAAGTCACCCAGGCGATGTTTGGCGTGGTCAACGAGGGTGGGACGGCAGCGGGCGTACGCCTGCAGGGGATCGAGCTGTGCGGCAAGACGGGCAGCGCGCAGGTGATCGGCGCCGAAGGGCTCAAACGCGCCGGCCGACAGACCCGCTTCAAAGACAATGCCTGGTTCGTCGGCTATGCGCCCCGCCGGAAGCCGGAGATTGTCGTCGCCGTGCTGGTGCAGGAGGGCGAGCACGGCGCCTCCGCCGCGGCTCCGGTGGCACGCGACGTCATCAAGGCTTATTACGACAAGAAGAGCCGTCGAAATCAGCAGCAATTGACGGTGGAATATAAGCGCTATCAGGTGAATCCCGATGCGGCGCTGGCCGGGTTTCAAGCCCTGCGCAAGCCGGTATCCCGCCCGCTGGAAGCCAATTCGGCGCAGACCGCACACTGATGGGTATGGCGCAGACGAATACTTGAGGAGCCAAACGATTCGGGGGGTCGAGCCTCACCACTTTCATCCATGAGACAATCTACGAACATGCGCGAATACGACTGGTGGCTGTTACTCTTTGCCTTCGCCATCTGTGGCCTCGGAATGGTGGAGATCTACTCCGCCACGCATAACAGTCACTTGGCGGGCATGCACTGGCGCCAGCTCTCATGGATAGGCCTCGGCCTGCTTTGCATGCTGGTGCTTTCGCGCGTCGATTACCACCAGATTCTGGATCAATCCCCGGTTCTCTACTTGATCGGAATAGCCGCCCTGGTCCTGGTGTTGGCCGTGGGTCGCACTCGCTTTGGGGCCAAGCGGTGGCTTCCGGTCCTGGGAGCCTTTTTGCAGGTGTCAGAACTCGTGAAGTTGATTATAATAATTGTGTTGGCGCGCTTCTTTAGCGAGGTGCGCACCGAGCAGCTCGCGCTGGCGGAGCTGGTGAAGGCGGGATTTCTGGTCGGCCTACCGCTAGGATTGATTCTACTTCAACCTGACCTGGGCACCGCGATGGTGCTGGTGCCCATGGCGCTCGTGGGGGCTTTCCTGGCGGGCCTCCAATGGAAGCACGCCCTGGCAATGATCGCGCTCGGCGCAATGATGTTGCCGATCGGCTGGCATTTCCTGAAGCCGTACCAGAAGGAACGCGTGGAAACGTTCCTCCGGCCGGAGGAAGATCCCAAGGGCTCCGGTTACCAGATCCTGCAATCGAAAATAGCTGTCGGCGCGGGCGGGTTTTGGGGCAAGGGACTCGGCCAGGGCAGCCAGAACCAGGGCGGGTTCGTACCTGTACGCTACTCGGATTTCATTCTTGCAGCGCTGGCCGAAGAGTTAGGTTTTGTCGGGGTCTTCGTGACCCTGCTGTTGTATGCGGGTTTGCTGCTACGTCTGGTGCAGAACGCCCAGAGAGCGAGCGATCGCGCCGGGATGTATCTCGTGATGGGCGTAGCGGCAGTCCTGGGGTTCCATGTTTTGGTAAATGTGGCCATGGTGATCGGGTACATGCCGGTCACCGGCATCCCGCTGCCGCTCATGAGCTACGGCGGGTCAGCAACACTGTTTGTCTATTTGTCGTTGGGCCTGGTGATGAACGTGCGCATCCGGCGCTTCGTCAACTGAGCCCGCTGCAAGTCCCGCTCGGGGCACGCTCCGACCTCAGCTTGCCACGCCGGAGGCCCGCGGGAAGAAAGAATTTGAGAAGTGCGCATCGCAGCTAGGGATATGGAATGAGAGGGCACCTACAATCCACCGCGGCTGTTCTGTCTGGGGCGGAACACCCGCGCCTGAGTGCCCTATGTTGGGCTGTGGCGATGCACTCCGAGGAGTTTCCATGTCGAAAGAGCTCGTTGTTTCCGCGACCCCCCACGAGACCCGGGTTGCGATTCTGGAAGACGGTCAACTCTGCGAAATTTACATTGAGCGGGAAAAGGAATATGCGTTAGTCGGCAGCATTTACAAAGGCCGCGTCACCCGCGTGCTGCCCGGCATGCAGTCGGCCTTTGTGGATATCGGCCTCGATAGCGACGCCTTCCTGTACGTCAGCGACTTCCTCGAAAACCTCGAGGAGTACGACCATATTGTTAGCACCGTCGAGGGCAAGGTCCAGAAGATGGAGCAGCAGGGCGGCCAGGTGTTCGCGCCTCCGGCCGGAGAGCAGGCAGCCGTGCCGGTAGTGCCCTCGATGCCTTCCACGCCCTCGAGGAGCGCACCTCCCGAGGTCACCGAGCCAAGCGAAGCAGAGGTCGCGCACCCCGTCGTGTCGGCCGAATCGTCCGCACCATCCCCCGAACAATCCGCTTCTGCCCCGCCGCCGGCCTCGCGCCCCTTGGAACGCCGTGACCGCGCGCAGGGCGGCTACGGGCGCGACCGCGGATCTCGCGGGCGCTGGGGCCGCCGCGGACGCGGGGGGGAGCGTCGCCCGGGGCGTGACCTCCCGCCCGCAAAGTACGCATCCAGCCGTCCTTATGAACCCCGCTCGCGTGAACCGGGGGCTTACTCGCCGCACGAGTCCCAGGCAGCGCCTCCCGCGGGCGAAGTCATCATCCTCCCCGGTGAATCGTTGGCAAAATACAAAGGCCGAGTCCCGGCTCCGCCGGCACCCGCCGCAGATTCGCAAGTTCCGCCAAGTGATTTCTCCGCGCCGCAGGAGCACGGCATATCACTCGCGGAGCCAAAGGCCGAACCACACCACGAAGGTTTCGGCGCCCCGCTGCCGGAATCGTTATACGTTGGGGGTGTTTCCGAGTCGCCAGCGAAGCCTGAAGACGATCTCGCCAGTGGGCAGGAGCCTTCTCGGATAGGCTCGAAGCCGCCGGTGCCGCGCCGCGAGGATTCCTTCGTCGGCGGGGCTGTTCCCGCGAGGCCTGGCACGGAGACACTGCAACCACGCGAGCCAAGCCGCGCGCCTGAACTAGCGGCGCAGGATTCTGAGGAAAACCTTTCTCCGACCCATTCTGAGGCTGACCTCTCCGACGACGAAGTTGCGGCGCTCGCCGAGCAGCTCGCCGAAGCGAAGCACGAGGAAGCTCAAGACGAAGTGGAGGAACTCCACCTCGGCGAGGAGGAAGAAGCTGCCGCGGATGTTCTGGCCGAGCCCTACGAACTGCAGGAGGCCAATGAGGAAGTAGAGCAATCCGACGCCCCCGGGGAAACCTTGGCCGAAGCCGAAAGCGAGCCGCCGCACGTGGAAGCGGGCGAACAGGGCATCGGCGTCGAGCCAATTGAGCCCTCGGCAGAGCAGGAGCCGAAGCCAACCATCGCGCGCGTCGAGGACCGCTCGCGAGCTCGCTTCCAGCGCCCCATGCGGCGCGGCGGGCATCACCGTGGCCGGCAAGTGCGCCATCACGATCATCGGGCGCAACCGCGCCGGCCGCAACTGATTTCCGAGATGCTCAAGGCCGGCCAGGAGATCATCGTTCAGATTGCAAAGGAACCTCTGGGCAAGAAGGGGGCGCGGCTCACCAGCCACGTGGCCCTGCCCGGCCGCTCGTTGGTGTACATGCCGACGGTGGATCACGTAGGGGTCTCGCGCAAGATCGCCTCAGCGGAAAACCGCGCGCGCCTGCGCCGCCTGGTGGCGGAATCGAAGGGCTCTTATCCCGGCGGGTTCATTGTTCGCACGGCCGCCGAAAACGCGACCGACGAGGAAATCCGCAGCGACGTCGAGTTCCTCGGCCGCACTTGGGACGAGATCCGCGCCCGCTCGGAACAACGCAAGGCACCGGCCCTGCTGCACCGCGACCTCAACTTGGTCGAGCGCATCCTGCGCGACTACCTCAGCAACGACTACACGGCCATCTGGGTGGATAACGAGGAAGAGTACAGCAAGGTGGTGGACTTCGTCAGCCGCTTCCAGCCCAAACTGGTGAGCCGCGTCAAGCTTTACACCAAAGAGGCGCCCATCTTCGAGGAGTTCGGCATCCAGCAGGAGCTCGATAAGGCGCTGCGGCCGAAGGTGTGGCTGAAGTCGGGAGGCTACATCGTCATCAACCATACCGAGGCGCTGGTGGCCATCGACGTCAACACCGGCAAATACGTGGGGCGTGGCTCGACGCGTCTCGAGGACACCATCGTCAAGACCAACGTCGAAGCGGTGAAGGAAATCGTCCGCCAGATCCGCCTGCGCGACCTGGGCGGCATCATCGTGGTGGACTTCATCGACATGGAGGAGCGGCGCAACCGCGAAAAGGTGATGGCCGCGCTCGAAGCGGCGCTGCTGAGCGATCGCGCGCCCTCCAAGGTCCTCTCGTTCAACGAATTCGGACTGGTGGCCATCACCCGCAAGCGCACCAAGCAGGCGCTGGAGCGCGTGCTGTGCCAGCCCTGCCCCTACTGCACCGGCTCGGGCATGGTCAAGTCCATCCCAACTATCTGCTACGAAATTCAGGCCGAGGCCCGCAAAATGGCCTCAGACCTGGATACGCAGAGCCTGACGCTCCGCGTCAACCCGGAGATCGCTAAGGCGCTCAAGACGCGCGAATCCTCGCTGGTCGAAGAGCTCGAGCAGGCTACTCGCAAGAGCATCATTATTCAGTCCGACCCCACCCTGCACTGGGAGCAGTACGATATCTATTAGGCGATTGCGCGCTAAAGCCTTATTGCTAAGATAGATACAAACAACATGCTGCGCGACACGTTTGGGGTGTGGGCGCTGCGGCATGGGTACCGCTGCGCGCTGTAGCGAAGATGTTGGGACACAGCAACCCGGTTACGACCGCGAAGGCATATTTGCCTTGGGTGAAGGAACTTGAACAATCAACTATCGCAGAAGGCCGCGTCGCGCTGAAGAAGGCCGTGCCCAAAGCCACGGGGCAGAAGGTTGTGAACATAAACAAGCGATGGTAGTGTCCCAATTTGATTTCTAGAGGAGCCCAGGGGGAGTCTCCAGATCTTGAAGGTTCGGTCGGCGCGGGGGCACATCGAGGCACGGATGAGCCTGATACCGAAAGAAATCGAGGAGCACTATCTACAAAGCAAGGAGTCGGAGCGGCTATCGGGCGAGCGAGGTGAACTCGAGCGGCTTCGCACACAAGCGATTCTCGCTCGGAATCTTCCACCGGCGCCGGCAGTAATTTTCGACGTAGGCGGCGGGGCTGGGATCTATGCTTTTCCGCTCGCCAAGCAAGGATACCAGGTGCACTTGATCGATCCGGTGGAGCTTCATTTGGAGCAGGCAAGATCTTATGCGGCCACTTCGGGTGTCACACTGGCATCCATCGCGCGGGGCGACGCTCGCCATTTGGATATCCGCTCAGGCAATGCCGATGCGGTTCTTCTGCTAGGGCCGTTGTACCATCTGGTTGACCACTCCGATCGTCTGCAGGCGCTTCGCGAAGCTCTCCGAATCCTCAAACCCCGAGGAGTCCTTTTTGCAGCCTCGATCTCTCGCTTCGCCTCGCTGATCGACGGACTCGCGAGTGGCTTCTTTCGAGATGAGGAGTTTCGAAGAATCATCGTGGCGGATCTCGCCTCCGGTCAGCACCGCAATCCAATGAACCACCCTGCTTACTTCACGACCGCGTACTTTCACCGTCCTGAGGAGTTGGCTGCCGAATTACGGGATGCCGGTTTTAGCGATGTCCAGATCCTTGCCGTCGAAGGTCCGGCATGGAGTGCGGCTCTGTTCGGTGAGGCTTGGGATAACCCGGCACAGCGACAGAGCCTGATGGAGTTTCTATCGCTGATCGAGCGAGAACCTTCGGTACAGGGTGCCAGTGCCCACCTCATGGGAGTGGCCCGTCTTAATTCCTAATCAGGACACCACCCCATTCTCGCCGGCGGCGAGGGTTAGGTGGGCAAAGCATCCGTAGGGGCACGACATGTCGTGCCCCGCAAAGCTGCCGCTCGCCCCAACAACAAGCTCGTCAGAGCCCCGTGCGGCACCTTCTCGGGCTGGCACTTTTTCTTCCGCTCCTCTTTCTCCTTACTTTCGCGGCGTTATGCTACGCCCGTTTGGCAAGCAGCAGCACATTCTCCCCGAACAGCAAGGAATGAGAAAAGAGCGTGGCGCGAATTTCCCGATTCCGTTTTTTCTGTTCTGGGTCCTTTTCCTTGCGGAAGGCAATGCGAGTATAAAGCCACATCCAGGGCACATATATTGCGTACAGATAGCTGATCGGCTTGCAGTGCGTGTGGCCGGTTTCGATCAGGCGGAAGCCGGACGTGTGCAGGTGGTACCGAAGATCGGCGAATGTGATCAAGCCAATGTGGTGCAGCAGATGCCGCGCCGCCTCGTTGAGGGGCCGCGGATCGCCGTGATAGAAGCCGCTGCCGAAGAATCGGACGCGCGAGCGCAGCGAAACGATGTTCGGCGTGGTAATGACCAGTAACCCTCCAGGCCGCAGCAACCGGTGCACCTCGCGCAGGAAGCCAAACCGATTCTCGAGGTGTTCGATCCCTTCAACTGACACAACCACGTCAAAACTGGCGTCCGGCCACGGGAGTTGCGAATTCAAGTCCCCGCAGCGAAACCGTTCGCCCAGCACAGCCTGCGCCTCGGGCTGCAGATCCGCGCCCCAAGCCTCAAAACCAACCGCGTTGAGCGAGGCCACAAGCGCACCGGCTCCGCAGGGCGCGTCCAGAATTTTCGCGCCCGCCGGCAGACCGAACCGGGTCAAGCGGCGCAGCACGGCGCGCTCAATCTTTGAGCAGGTTAATAACGGTTTCACTTTCATCCGTCGTGATGGGCGGAGCGAACGCAGGGCCACAGTCCGCTACATCTTACAGGAAAAGCACTCTTGTTGGGCCGCGCGGCGCGCCGCCGCAGCCTATCTCCTGTGATAAGATGCGCTTCGGACTGATTCGATTGACCAGGTCTTGGAGCATCTCTTGACCGCACGGATACTCAACGGGAACACCATCCGCGACCAGATCTACAGCGAACTCCAGCAGCAAATCCAGGAGTTGCGCGGCCTGGGCATCCGCCCGGGCCTGGCCACGGTGCTGGTGGGCGATAATCCCGCATCGAAAATTTATGTAACCAGCAAGATTGCCGCTTGCGAGCAGCTCGGCCTGGGGAGCTGGCGATTTACTCCCCCTGCGACGGTAACCACCGAGGAGCTGCTTGCCCTGGTGGAGGATCTCAACAACCGCGACGACGTGGACGGCATCCTGGTCCAGTTGCCGCTGCCGCGCCAGGTGGACACGAAAAGAGTGCTCGAGGCAGTAGACCCCGCCAAAGACGTGGACGGCTTCCACCCCGCAAATCTGGGACGTTTGGTCTCCGGGCGTCCGGGGCTGGTGGCCTGTACGCCGGTCGGTGTGATGGAAATTCTGCGACGCAGCGGCGCGACGATTGAAGGCGCCAACGCCGTCGTACTCGGCCGGAGCGACATCGTCGGCAAGCCAACGGCGCTGCTGCTGATGCATGCCAATGCCACGGTGACGATCTGCCACTCGAAAACGAAGGACTTGCCGGTTGTAGTTCGCCGCGCTGACATCATCGTGGCCGCAATGGGCCGCACCGCGATGGTCACGCCGGACTGGGTCAAGCCCGGGGCAACCGTCATCGACGTGGGGATCAACAAAGTGACCGACGCTGCGCAGGCCGAGCGGCTGTTTGCCAATTTTCCCCAGCGCCTCGAGCAGTTCCGCGCCAAAGGCTCGACGCTGGTCGGCGACGTCCACCCGGACGTGGCCAGCGTCGCAGGTGCAATCACGCCCGTGCCCGGCGGCGTCGGGCCGCTTACCATCGCCATGCTGATGAGCAACTCAGTGAAGGCAGCCCGCCTGCGAAGAGGGAATCGCGCCGCGCAACCCGCCGGCGCCGAGAAGGCGTGATGCTGCACGTCGGCCTGACCGGCGGAATCGGCTGCGGCAAGAGCACTGTGGCCGCGATGATGCGCGAAATGGGTTGTCATGTGCTCGAAGCCGACCCGCTGGCCCACCGCTTGATCGAGCCCGGCCAGCCCGCCTACGACGAAGTGATTCGCGGATTTGGTCCCGGCGTGCGCGCGGCCGATGGGCGCATCGACCGCGCCAAGCTGGCCGCGATCGTCTTCGCGGACCCAGCCAAGCTCGCGCTCTTGAACCGAATCGTTCATCCGCGAGTCGTCGAGGCGCTGGACCGCGAACTGGCCGATCTCGAGCGCGCGCAACCCCACGTCGTGGCGGTGGTGGAGGCGGCGCTGCTGATCGAGTCGAGCTACCACGAGCGACTCGATCGCCTGGTCGTGGTCTGGTGCGAGCCCGAGCAGCAAATCGAACGGCTGCTGGCTCGCGGAATGGCGCGCGACCAGGCCGAGCGGCGCATCGCTGCACAGATGCAAATGGATCAGAAGCGCCGCATGGCCGATGACGAGATCGACTGCTCGGGTTCGCTCGAATCCACCCGGCGGCAGGTAGAGCGCTTGGTCGCCAAGCTCAAGCAACTCGCCGCCGATGCGACACAGAAACACCACACACGGGCAAGGTAAGGGCCCGCAGCAAAAGGCCTGGCAAGGGCCCAACGGAAAGTCACCATGACACCAGCCAAGAACCTTGGAAACGGCCTCCGCTTGATAGTGCTGATTGCGGTGGCGGCGCTGGTGGCATACTGGGCCGGAGCACGCTGGGGCCCGCGGCAGGCACGCAACGCTGAGGCTCTGCCCGCCGCGATGGAGACCGCTCCGGCGACCGCGCCAACGGCCCAGCTGACGGACGAAGAAGCTGTAAACGTGCGCGTCTATCGCCAAGCCGCGCCAGCCGTGGCCAATATCGTCACCCGCATGGTCGAATACGACTTCTTCTTCAACCCCGTGCCGGTGGAAGGCGCGGGCTCGGGCTTTGTGATCGATTCGCGCGGCTACATCCTCACCAATTTCCACGTCGTGCAGGAGGCGCAGAGCATCGAGGCCACGCTGGGCGATCAGTCCCGCTACGCGGCGAAGCTCATCGGCGCCGACCAGCGCAACGACATCGCCCTGATCAAGATTGAGCCGCGCAGCCGGAAGCTCACCGTGTTGCCGCTGGGCGATTCGAGCGCGTTGCAAGTCGGCCAGCGCGCGCTCGCTATCGGCAACCCGTTCGGCTTCCAGAGCACCCTCACCACCGGCGTAGTCAGCGCGCTGGGCCGCACGGTGCAAACCGGGCAGACGACATTCATCGATGAAGCCATTCAGACCGACGCGGCTATCAACCGGGGGAACTCCGGAGGGCCGCTGCTGAATTCGCGCGGCGAAGTGATCGGCATCAACACCGCGATCTTCACGCCGAGCGGGACCACGGCGGGCATCGGCTTCGCCATCCCCATCAACACCGCCAAGCTGATCGCGCAGGATCTGATCAATACCGGCCGCGTTCACCGCGCGTTTCTCGGCGTCGAGGTCCGCGCGCTTTCGCCCGGCCTGGCCGAGGCGCTCAACCTGCCGGTAGAAGAAGGCCTGTTGATCGAGCGCGTCACGCCCGGCGGGCCCGCCGAACGCGCCGGCTTGCGTGGCGGGAACCGCGCCGTCGTCGCCGGCATGCGCCGAATCCTGATCGGGGGCGACGTGCTGGTAGCCATCGATGACCAAAAGCTGGCGACGCAGCTCGACCTGAACATGTTCATGAACAAGAAGCGTCCGGGAGACGTCGTCACCGTCACGGCCTACCGCGGCCAGAAAAAAATGGAAGTTCGCGTGACCCTCGCCGAACGCTGATCACGCATTCCACTCGGTCCGGTGCCGGTCGCGTGCCTGGGACGAAAGCGTGAACCAGGATTCAGCGAGGTCGCGAACGCGCTCCAGCGCCGCCTGCATCTCGGAGTGCTTCCGAGCCATCTCTTCGCGGCCGGCATCGGCCCGCACATCGATCGGCGGAGCAAACGCAATCACCGCGCGCGAAAACGGATAAGGGATCTGAAACAGATCCCAGGTGCGGTGAAAAGTGTGAGCGGTCTTGAGTCCCACGTGGAAGACCATGATGGGGCAGCCGGTCCGCCGGGCCAGCATCACCGGGCCGGGTTTGGCCATGTAGCGCGGGCCACGCGGGCCATCAATGGTGAAGGCGACATCGAGGCCGTGCTCGAGGCGTTGCGCCATCACCGCAAGACCCCGCAGGCCGCCGCGCGTCGAGCTGCCCTGCGCCGTCCCATACCCCAGCCGCTCGATCACCCGCCGGGTCCACTGGCCGTCGAAGTTGGTGCTGTTCATCACCACAATGCCGCGGCCACGCGCCCACCACATCACCGAAAAGATCGAACGGTGCCAGAAAGCGAAAATGATTCGCCGGCCCGCGGCGTAAACGCGCTCGGCATGTTGCCAGCCCAGAACCTCAAAGCGCAGCGTAGGCCCGAGCGACCGCTCCAGCCAGTAGCCGGCCGAGGCGATCAGCGGGATCTGCGCGCGCTGCCAGCGAGTGAGCTGCGGCAGCCGCGTGTCGTAGTGAACAACCAGGGGTTGCTCATCGCGCTCCTGGGCGGATGTCAGGGGATCCAGCATCGGCGTATAGTATAATTGAGGTCCCACAGCCCGTTCTGCGATGCCCTCCGTGCCAAAAACGCTGCATATGCGGTCCGGATCGCAGCTTTGCCTGCAACTCGCATCCTCGCTTCGTATCGGCGTTCGGCTCTCTGGATGCACGCTCGCGGCGCTTCTCTCACCCTGTGTGCTGGCTACGCAGGCCCAGTCCGAGACCGTCGGCCGGCTCGAAGGCGACGCCATCGCGGTGAAGGGCGCCGTCGGGGTCGAGGTGGAGAACGGGCGCAGCATCACCCTGCTAGCCAGCGGCAGCCAAGTCACCGTAAAGTCCGGGCAAGCGCGCGTGACCCTTGCTGAAGGCGGTGAGATCGGCATTTGCGGTCCAGCGCACCTTTCGCTGTTGAAGTCCGGCAACACCGTCACGGTGGCGCTGGATTACGGCCGCGTCCATGCCAAGCTGGATCGCGCTGTGCCGCTCACCGTGTACACGCCGCTGATCGTGGCCACGCCCGTCGCTATCGGCGATGCGCCGCGCGATGCCACGGTGGGTTTTGAAGCCAGCGGCACGATGTGCGTGCTGGCCTCGCGTGGCGCGGTGCGCCTCGAACAGCAACTCACCGGTCAGGTTCTGCTGGTGCCGCAGGCCGGCGAGGTCGCGCTTGCCGAGGGACAACTCGACTCCCTTCGCGAGACGTCCGGCAGTTGCCAGTGCGAAGTGCAGCTTGCAAGGGCCGCGCCTCCGGGATCGAAGCCGACGGAAATCAGCGTGCCTGTCTCCGCGGACCTGGCCAAAGCCGTCAAACCGCCGGAGAAGTCCGCCAGACCCGATCCGAAGGAAGAGATGAAGCCTCCGGTGATCGAGGAGCCCATCTACAAGGTCTTGATGCCGGCGCTCACCTTCAGCGCGGCCTCGCCTAACCCGCCGCCTGACCCGAGCCCGCAAGTCATCCTGCTGGTGCGCAGGGTCCGCGTGCGCCCAGTGACGGTTTACCGCGGGCATGTGAAAGCCCCTCCGCCTCCGCCGCCGCCCCCTGTGCTCGCGGCAACTATCACTCCCACTCCCGCTCCGCCGACGCCGGCTGCCCCGCCCCCGCCTGCCCCGCCCAAGCCGCAGCTCGGGTTGGTCGCGCGGATGAAAGACTTCTTCCGCAAACTCTGGTAAGCGCCGGGCGCCAGCATAGCCGGGCACAGTAGCAGCGAGGCAAGCGGCCAGGCGGAAATTGGGGCTACATGCCTTCGTAATTGGGCCCCCCGCCGCCTTCCGGCACCACCCAGTTGATGATCTGGTAGGGGTCGGCGATGTCGCAGGTCTTGCAATGGACACAGTTTGAGGCGTTGATCTTCAGGCGCAGCTTGTCCTTCTCCCGCACCATTTCGTAAACCGCCGCGGGACAAAAATACTGGCACGGGTTGCCATACTCGCGCGCGCAGCGCTCCGTGCAGATGTCGGTGTCCGCCACAACCAGGTGGCACGGCTGGTCTTCCTCGTGCCGCGTCCCGGAGTGGTAGACGTCGGTGAGCCGGTCGAAGGTGAGCACGCCGTCGCCCTTGAACCTCGTGCGAGCCCCCGCAGCGCCGTCGAGCCTTTGGTACGCTTCGTGGCCCGGCCGCACGCGCATCGGATCGATCAGGCCGCGGCCGCCGGTGACAAACTGAATCGCGGTGTGAAACAGGCCCGCCCAAAGGCCGTGCTGGTATGCCTGGTGGAAATTCCGCACCGCCCAGAGTTCTTTCTTGATCCAGCTCTGGTCCACCTTTTGGGGAAAAGCTGAGAGCGTTTTCGCGGAGGTGTCGCCCGCGCGCAGCGCCTCGAAGATGGTTTCCGCGGCCAGCATCCCACTCTTGATGGCCATGTGGATGCCCTTGAGCCGTTGCGAATTCAGGAAGCTGCCGGAATCGCCGATGATCAGCCCGCCATCCACGTAGGGCCGCGGCATCGAGTACCAGCCGCCCTCGGGAATCGTCTTTGCGCCGTAGCGCACCAGCTTGCCGCCTTGGATCACGCGCTTGATGAATAGGTGCGTCTTGAATTTCTGAAACGCTTCGTGGGGGTCAAACAACGGGTCGTGGTATTCCAGACCCGCCACCAGCCCCAGCGAGACTCGGTTCTCGCGCATCCCGTAAATCCAGCCGCCGCCATATATCTCGGAGCCCAGCGGCCAGCCCAGCGTGTGCGCCACGTAGCCCGCCGCGATGCGGCCAGGGGGCACTTCCCAAAGTTCCTTGATGCCGATGGCGTACACCTGCGGGTTGAGCCCGTCGAGTTTTTTCTTGTTGACCAGGTCTTTGGTGAGTGAGCCGCGCGGCCCCTCCGCCAGCACGGTGACGCGCGCGCGCAGCTCGTACCCCGGCGTGAAGTTGTCTTTCGGCTTGCCTTCCTTGTCCAGGCCCTTGTCTTCGGTGATTACGCCGGCGATGCCGTCGCCTTCATAGATCAATTGCGCACCGGCAAACTGCGTGAACAGGTTTACGCCGGCTTTTTCCACCAAGCCGCCCAGCCACTTCACCAGCTTGTTCAGCGAGATGACGTAATTGCCGTGGTTCTGCAGCGGCGGCGGCGTGATAGGAAACTTCCAAGCGCTGCGCTCGGTGAAGAAAAACGCTGCGTCGCCGGTCACTGGTGTATCCAGCGGCGCCGATTTTTGGAAGTCCGGCACCAGCTCGCGCAGCCCGCGCGGGTCCATGATTGCGCCGGAGAGTTGGTGCGCGCCCAACTCGCGGCCTTTTTCAAGGACGTAAATATTTTCCGCAGAGAGCCTGGTCCCGCCTTGCGGGCCCCCCGCTTCGTTGTGCTGCCGGATCAGCCGCGCCAGGTGCAACGCGCACGCCAGCCCCGCCGGGCCCGCACCCACGATCAGTACATCCGCTTCGAGTTGTTCGCGCTGAATGCTTACCTCCCCGCGTCAACGATTACAGCGATCAGCACATCCGCTTCCAGCTTTTCACTTTCGATGGCCATTGCCGCATTCTAACAGATGCCCTGAGCTTCTCCCCCTCAGGGGCGGCAAGGTTGTCCTGACTTGTAGCGACAGCCTTCAGGCTGGCACCTCCCCCCACCTTTTTTTGTAAGTGCTCATTCCAAGGCACTTTAAGTCCAATGATTTTGCAACTGCGCATTCCAAAGGATTTGCGGAAGCATTTTTCGTAAGTGCGAATTCCAAAGGGCTTGCAAGCGTGGGCGTGCGACAGGGCGTCACGATGTGAGTCACTCGCTTCTGCAAAGCACTTGGCAGGCTTTGCACCACATGTTCCCTCGCTGGTAATAGTATGTCAACGGGAAATTCATCTTTGGCGGGTCACTGGCTTAGAAAACGCGCATTCGAAAAGGATGAGCTACATTGCAGGGACGAACTGGTGGGCTGGGAGTACGTAGTTAGGAACACGGGGAAGGCGCCGGTGCTTTGGGTGGACTAGTCTTCGCAGGCCAGGTCACTCCCAAAGGCGCTGAAGACGAACAACACAAATTCTATCAGAACGCTATGGATCAACTGGAGTCGAAGGCATTTGTAATGTGTCGCCACGGTGATGCGACGAAGCCCATCTATGGCATACTTCCTCCTTCGGGTGTCTGGAGCTCGATGACCTCGCAGCGCCGAACGGGGCGGCAATCATGACGGTCACGAAATATAAATTGGCACCTTTGCGAGACACTGCCGACATCTTGGCCAGCAATGTGTATCAAAAACTGTTTCCCCCACATCTCGAACTTGTCCCCCAACTCAACGAAGTCTATGAGCTTGAGCTGGCTTTTTACGAAAGCAATGTGTTGAGCGGAGAAGAAATCTTCCGAAACGGTGCATATTTTGCTCGCGTCGGCGATATGCTTACGCGCCACTTCCTGATGTGCAGCGGCGAACCGGTGCGGTTGCCTCAGCACTCTTCATCGCGGCTGCGGTCGTTCTTTCAAACAAACCAATTCAAGACGGGATATGCCACACACGGTTTGTTTCCTTACCGGGGCAAATTCCATCCACAGATGATCAAAGCCCTGATGAACATCATGGGGCTCAAGCCTGGGGATACCGTCCTAGATCCGATGATGGGCTCAGGCACGGTGCTAATCGAGGCTTGTCTGATGGGTATCAATTCGATTGGGATTGAGGCCAGCCCCTTTTGCCATTTCATGACCCAAGCCAAACTTGACGCGCTGACACTTCCACTGCGCCCTATCCGGGCTGCCTTAGATACCTGGCCGTCGGTGTTCGAACATTTCCGAGGGCTGTCTGGGCAAGAAAAGCACAGCCACCAGATGAGAGATGACCGCGAATCTGGAAATCTCTTTTCTGCGATAAAGCCGGAGTTTGTATCTGGCTCTATGGCGCATAAGAAGGGAAAACTTCCTGAGGGCTGTGGGCTCAAAGAGGTTTACAACTTCCTCCAACTAGCCTATCTGGACAGTGCCGGGTATTCCGAGAGAAGCAGCCGCAAATCTTCCCACGAACAGTTTCGGGCCATTCTTGAGCGGTACTTGTTTGTGGCGGAAAAGATCCAAAGAGTTCTCGCTGGAATTGAGGCAGAGCTGGGAAAGGCAAAGCCGTTAGAAGGCGATGCTCGTCGCCTGCCCTTGGAGGATTCCAGTGTCGACGGAATAATATTCTCCCCGCCGTACAGTTTCGCCATCGACTATTTGGAGAACGACTCCTTCCATTTACGATTCTTGGGAGCCGACCTCGATAGACTGCGAGAAAGCATGATCGGACTGCGGGGAATCACGCCCCAGCAGAGATTTGAAATGTATAAGGCAGACATGGACGCAGTACTCTGTGAGTGTGCTCGAGTTCTCCGAGCAGGACGGACTTGCACGATCATCGTGGGCACGAATAACAATCAACTGAGTAGAATCTTGGGCGTGTCTCCGGAAAAGGTAAAAGGAATAGACGAGATTCTGGTTGAGCTTGGCTCATCCCACCGCCTCGAGCTGGTGCGGAAGATGAGCCGCCAGATTACAGGCATGGCAAACACGATGCGGAATGAATTCATCATCATGTTGCAGAAAGGCTGATGAATTTTACTGTAGGGCTCTTCCCTCGGTACCCTTTGGAATCCGGGGCACATCCCTACTTACTCTGTCGTGCTCGATGGCGATGATAGCCAGCAGGCCTTCGTCAACCTTCAGTGACCGCCACAGAGGAAAATAGGGCTCGAGTTCAGCGAAATTGCCAACGCGGTCGGTGAGATACTCATACATGATCCTTGTCGGTACGACTAAGACGCCGCCAACCAGAATTTTCTTCAGGATTCCGAGTGCCATCTTGTTTATTGCTCGGTGGCTCGAAGATATGTTGCCAGTTTCCCACTCAAACGCAAAAAGGCGGTCACCAAGTGAAAGAGTGGCATCCACCCGACCGGGATTCTTCACAGTGGCAATGTCCAGCTTAGTTTCCAAACCCCAGCCCAGGGACTATAGGTATTGCACGCAGGCTTGTTTGATCGGTTTTACGCCGTTCCCTTTGCCCCGCTCCTTACCGCGCTCATCGAATAGCGTGAAAGATCCCGACCCAGGCGGCCATTGAACAGCCATGATCGCCTGCGTGATGTGGTGCTCTATAGTCTTCCACTTCTTTGTAGTTGAGAATTTTCCGGCGTCAATCAATCGTTTCACTGCGACGATTTTCATTCTTACTTCCTGACACATGCGCAAGAGCGCCTCGAAGCCCTCGCGCAAATATGTACAACTTGGCCAGTTGCCACCGTTTCGGCGAATGTCCCTCCTTTAGTTGAAACAGGAGAGAGGAAGTAGCGGCTCTCGGCCCGAACTGGTTAGAGTTCGAAGCGAGAAGTTTCAATTCCTTGAAAGGGAAGCCGCTAGGCGCAACAGATACCAGAGAAGGACAGGGAAGTCCAATGCTTCGAGACTTGGCAGGGACGGCACCTATGGGGAGTGCTTCTGTCCGGGGGTGCAACGCCTGAAACAAGAGGAGGGGAGGCGGCGGCCCGCCCGCCGTTGAGTTCAATCGGCGTTTAGCTGCCGCAGAGCTTGGCCACCACGGTGCCGGTTCCGGTGTGCCCGGGTGACGGCCCATACCCAGGATTCGTCTTAACGATGACGATCTTGGGGACATCGCCGGAAATGGTGGCGCCCGATTTGGTAATCGAACTGGAGGCAATTACGGCCATGAAGGGAGGCACGCTGTCAGGTGGATTCGAGCTGTTTCCCGGACGGCTGGTCCAACTTCCGCCGCAAGTCTGCGGAGCGGTGTCGGCGAACCCCTTGAAGGAGTTGGGCGCCGGGCCACCGCTAAGCGAGTTGACTTTGGCCCATTGCGCGCCCCAGAAGGTCACGGGGCTGCCGACGGCGGCGTTGAGGTCGCCAATCACGAAGGAGCCGCTGCCGAGGAAGGCGAAGTCGGTGATCTTCGCTACGAAGGCGTCATTGACCCCGCCGCCGAAAGTCGTCTGGAAGGCGCCGGAGGTTGTGGGGAAGTTGGTCGAGTCCGTAAATCCTGTCACGTAGGCGGAGCCGGCGGAATCCACGGCGATGGCAGAGCCCGTGTCGAGGACGAGGCCGTTGCCA
>QHYU01000184.1:0-58104 GCA_003224235.1 Acidobacteriota bacterium | reverse complement strand
ACGAAGGCGTCACCGCTGCCACCGCCGAAAGTCATCTGGAAAGCGCCGGCGGTTGTGGGAAAGTCAGTCGAACTTGTAGCCCCTGTCACGTAGGCGGAGCCGACGGAATCCACGGCGATGGAAGAGCCCTCTTCATTGACACTGCCGCCCAGGTAGGTAGAGTAGACGAGCGCGGAACCCGTGGCATTCAGCTTCGCTACGAAGGCGTCATTGGGCCCGCCGCTGAAAGTCGTCTGGAAGGCACCGGGGGTTGTGGGGAAGTTGCCATTCGTAACTCCCGTCACGTAGGCGGAGCCGGCGGAATCCACCGCGATGCCAAGGCCGTTGTCACCGCCGCTACCACTGAGGTAGGTAGAGTAGACCAGCGCGGAACCCGCGGCATTCAGCTTGGTCACGATGGCGTTAGACGGCCCGCCGGCGAAGGTCGTTTGGAAGGCGCCGAAGGTTGTGGGAGTTTTCACACAGGCTATGAAGGCGCCACTACCAGCGAACCAGATCCTCAGGATCTTCTACCACCACGACCTCATACTTTTCCAACATCGGCAGCAGGACGTTCTCCAGTTCGCGCTTCCAAAGTTCCCCTTCATAAAACTTTGTTTTCATCGGCTCACGCGAAGGAATATCAGGGAAGCCGCGCATCCAGAAGAAGGTGTCGGGATCTTCGACGGAAAGAAATGGACCCAATATTTTCATCCCGATTTCTGTGTGCGCCGGAACAGACTTGGAGCGGAATATCTCAAGGAACTGGGATCGCCTGCCGGGCTTGGTATTATAGGTGCGCATTTCGATGATCATTTCGCCTCCGCCAGCAGACTTGCGCGGCGAGCGGAAAAAAGCAAGAATGCACTTTGCGGTAATCCGGTTACCTTATGGAAACTCGTCCTGCGGTAAAAAGCGCGGGTGTGTCGCACCCGCCTCTGCCGACGAAGTGCCCGCTTACAGCGGCGCTGAACGCCATCGGCGGCAAATGGAGCTTGATTTGCCTCTATTGGCTGGATTCCGGCACGCGCCGATTCAACGAACTGCGCCGGCTAATGGCCGAGATTTCCCATAAGGTCCTAGCCGCGACGCTCCGCAGTCTGGAACACGAGGGGCTGATCTGTCGCACTGTTTATGCGGAGATCCCGCCGCGGGTTGAGTACGGCATCTCTAGCCACGCAGAAACCGTCCGTCCGCTGATCCAGGTCGTTCGAGCATGGGGCCGGGAGCACCTTGAGTGGAAGCGACGCATCTCCGGCCCCGGCGCCGGGCGATGGCGGTAAGCTGACCGCGCTGGTTGAAAGGAATCGGCGGAAGGAACCAAGCTGAGTCTCGTTTTGGCGGCAAGACTCCCGGTACACTGTCCAACCATAGGACTGGCCTGATAGCATCAGCACCGTGGGAAAGAGTCTGAAAACCGTCGGGCTGATCTCCGACACTCACGGCGTATTGCGGGATGAGGCGCTGCACGCACTGCAAGGGTCGGACCTGATCATCCATGCCGGTGATGTGGGCAAGCCAGAGATCGTCGATGCGCTAAAAGCTCTGGCACCTGTCGTAGCCGTCAGGGGAAACATTGACCAGGGGGCTTGGGCGGCAGCCTTGCCAACAACGGCAGTCGCTGAAGCCGGGCCTGCAATCATCTACGTGCTTCATGATATTCATGAGCTTGACCTCGATCCCCTGGCGGCTGGATTTCACATTGTTGTGAGCGGGCACTCGCACAAGCCATCTCGCACAGAGCGCGCCGGCGTTCTCTATCTCAACCCAGGGAGTGCCGGGCCTCGGCGGTTCAAATTGCCCGTGACTGTCGCGCGCCTCGATTTCGGCCAGACACCGTGGAAGGTTGATTTCATCGATCTCTGCAGTATGGCGACCTAAGCTAAGCAAAAGGCTCCGAACGGCGCTACGAGGAATCTGCGGGCGCAGAAAGAGGAGCTGGTGGAGGGCAGTTCTATCGCGGCCAGGAAAAACTTTCTCCGTATCCTGGTGATGGCCGAGAGCCGGTTGCTTCTCTGCGTTCCTTACAACCCTGCAGCCTGGCGGTTCGCGCGCGGTGGAATTGTAGAGGGGTTTGGCGCTTGGACCGGCAGGCGAAGAGTCGTGCCGCGGTCTTCATTCACGCGGCGGGTTCTTTCAATGTCCAGCTCGGCGAGCGCCACCGACTTCCGAAGACCATCCTTAGTGATGTAAATCAAGCGGTCGCCCTCGGCGGAATACGCCACCGCGGACAAGATTGCGCCGTCACGCCGCACCAGAACATATTCCGGCACCTCGCGCAGCGGTTCCGGTGGCGGGGCCGCTTTTGCTTCCGGCTCGACTTGACGCAGGCGTTCAAAGCGCTCGCGGGCTTCTTCCTGCGCAGGCTGCTGCATGATCACCACCGGCGGCTGCTGGACAATAATCACCGGGCTCGAGCCCTGGGAAAACGGGAAGAAAGGGAAAGTGTTGGTGATCGGGGTCTCGAGCCGAATGGCACGAGCCAGTGCGAGCTGGCCCTGGGTGACCGGGTCGATGAGAGCGCGCACGCCAATGTCGCGGTTCATGATCGCCTGATGAGCGAAGTCGAATCCCAGCCCGGGCACGGGCAAACCGCCATTGAGCACGTCGCTGATCGTAGTCGACCCGAAACCAAACCCAGGGAAAAACGTTGGGTCTGAGGTCAAGGCTCCAGTTGTGGTTTGTGCCCGATCCACGCGGACAACGCGGGCGCGAACTGGCGTCGAAACACGTACGGACGGGCCAACCCGCCCCCCTCGCATCTGGGCCTGCGCTCCGCCGCACAAAGCCAGCGCTACTGCTACTCCCAATCCAGTTCTGATGAATGTATTCATCGCTGCACCCATCCTATCTGAATAGATGCCTCAAATGATTCCCCGGTTGCAGCTATTGTACTCCTGCCGGCTCGGTTTTGCACGCACTCTCACCAGCCAGTAGTGGTTCAGTTGATTCTCCGGCCCCTTACGCCCATTCTGGGCTCGTGCCAGACTCCGGCCAACCTACACTGAGAGAGGCGGAACGGGTGTGACTAATAGACGGCAAGCCGCCCTAAAGAGTTGGAAGACGCGGCGCGTTCGGGATGCGTTCGCGAAGGCCCGCGCTGCGGAAGCGGCGAGCAAAGAGGCGCTGCGGATTTATTGCCAAAAGCACGGCTGGCGAGTGGCCTTTGTCGAGGGAGCCACTGGCGCTCCGCGTACCGGCATCGTTGACGCGGTGATGTTCCGAATCAGTCCGAAAAATGCTGATCTGTTGGACGTTCGCTTAGTTCAGCTAAAAGGCGGAAAAGCGGGCGTCAGCGGCCTGGAGATAGCTCGCCTGAAGAACGCGGCGAAGGATGCGACGGTGAACTGGATCGTTGCCGCTTTCGATGGAGAGTCTCTACACCTACTGCCCGACGCGGAGAACCGCGAGGAATGACAGCGGGCATCATTTTTGATGCCAAACTCGACGGGCTCGGATTTCAAACTGAACCACTACCCGGCAATTGCCATGCTTCCCCCGTTGGGCGGGGTTGTGCTATAAACCTCGGATCGTGCCGAGCTATCCAGCAGACGGTCGGCCGCTTGGCGAGCAGCAGCGCGAAACGCTGGGCCCACATCCTATTGCGCCGGAATGCGCGTCGAACTACTGCCCCGGTTGTTCCACGAGGCTTGCGCCGCAAAGCTGCAAGCTGATTTGTGCGGTGTGCGGATATTATATGTCCTGCTCGGACTTTTACTGAGGCCCGAGAAACAAGGCAGAAACCGGCCGGTCATTTGAAGAGATTCAGTCGGACCAAGCAGCAGGGGGGAGCAGCGAAACTGAAGTGTCTTCGGGAGGAGGTTCGAACGTGGCACTGAAAATGACGAACCGGGAGGTCGACGGCGTCTCGGTGGTGGCGCTGGAAGGTCGCATCGTGCTGGGCGAGGAAAGCAACGCGCTGCGCGAGCGCATTAAAAGCCTGCTGGCGGCAGACCAGAAGAAGATCGTGCTGAACATGGACAACGTGACCTACATCGATAGCGCAGGGCTCGGCACTCTGGTGGCCGCACACACCAGCGCCAAGTCCCAGAAGGCAGGGCTGAAGCTTTCCAACCTGGGCTCGAAATTCCAGGAGGTCCTGCAGGTAACCAAGCTGCTCACGGTTTTCGATGTGTACGACTCTGAAGCGGCGGCCATCGGCAGCTTCAGCAAGTAGTCTCCCGCGGCTTTTCCCAGTGCTCGGGCTGCCTTGCATGCCGCGCTGCATCGGGGTTGCTGGCTTCTGCCTGGCTTGCCTCTGCTGTGTCGATCCACTCGCGCTTTGTGTCGATTGGCGCGAGCTCGCTAAAGGCCCTATTCGTCCAAGCAATAGATGGTCAGCCCACTGAGCAGTTTCGGATAGAAGTCAGTCGATTTCTGAGGCAAGACTTCGCCGCCCAGCGCTATCTTGGCCACCTGCTCAACCCTCACTGGGTTCAGCAAGCAACACAGCTGCGCCTGGCCCCGGTCCACCGCGGCGATGGCCGCGTCCATCTCGCGCTCATAGGTGATGTTCTTCTCCATAGCCACGGCCTGGGCGGTGATGCCCAGCCCTTTTTCAAGCACAAGCCGGTGAAGCAGCACGACGTCAAGCTGGCGCTGCGCCGCAGGGACGCCCGGCAACAGCACGGCCAGGTCAGCATTGGGTTTGAGGAGGAGTAAGTGGAACGCGCCTCCACCCGCATACAAACCAATTGCCCGGCGCTCGCGCCCCAGGTTGCTAAGGTCCTCGCGGAACTCGGCGTAGCGCGCGGCGCGCTCCTGCGGGCCCGAAAAGGAATAGGAGCGCACGTCGAAATAGGGAGTGAGTTGCTGGCGAAATCCATTCCAGGAGAAGCCAGCGAGGTTCGACACAACGCGGTGGGTGGGCAGGATGGTCAGTCCCTCAGCCTGCATATTGATGAAAGTCATCATCACCTTCTCGTGGGGCGCATTTGGGTCGGTGGCGCCCAGCGCGGCGCGGCACTCATTGCGGTAGGCCAGCGCTGTCTCGTAACGGTGGTGCCCGTCAGCGATGACCAGCTTCTTGTCTGCCATCTCGTTCCGGATACACTCGATCGTTTGCGCATCCGCCACCGGCCACAGCCGGTGCACCACGTCATACTCATCGCGCACCTCCACCGGCGCCGGCGCGCGTGATGCTTGCTCGAGCAGCGCGTCTATCCTTTGCTGCGGGTCGGCATAGAGCATGAATAGCTGCCCGGTATGCGCGCGTGTGTGTCGCAGCAACTCCAGCCGGTCCGCTCTAGGTCCAGCGAGGGTTTGCTCGTGTCGGAACACCACTCCGCCTGCATAATCTTCGACGCGACCCAAGGCGATGAATCCCTTGCGCACCTTGCGTTCGCGCGTGTGCGGCACCTGATAGTCCTGGAGATAGATGTAGATGGAAGGAGCCGCGTCGCGCACCAGCGCTCCCTGAGTGATCCAATTTTTCAGCGCCTGCGCCGCGCGGGTATAAACGTTGTTTGCCGGGGTATCGTCCGAGTAGGCTTTCCCCTTTTCGACCGCAATTAGGTTTTGCGAGGCGAGCGCGTAGTAGCGCTCCTGCATCGCCGGGGTGATCTTGTCGTAGGGCTGCGTCAGCACCTTGGCGAGGTCCACCCGCGCGGGGTTGAAGCGATATGCCTGAAACGGAAAAACTTCTGCCATCGGCACCTCTAGCAGTATGAAACGCGCAACGCGAAACTCGACATTGTAACAGCCACTCCCGCCCGCGCCAACGCGAGCAACCGGGGTCGCCACGCCTGGCCGGCATCCCAGGCAAAGACAGGGAACTTTCGGAGAAATTTCTCGCCCGCCGTGGCTGGCTCGAAATGACAATCCACAGAGCCTTGTCGGTGGCCAAAAAACAGCAGAGCGTCGAGGACAATCCTTGCGCTAGAGCGCGATGTGAGTGGTTCAACCTGGCCGGTGCGCGATGCTTCTACAACATGCCAAGGAGTGAGCGAGTTTCTGCATTACAATACATGGTTTAGCGCCGGAAGCGCAGAAACTTCGTGAACACGGGCGCGAAAAAAATCTCTGGCGTGCGCGCGCTGATCTTTGACCTGGACGGCACGCTGATTGACTCCAAGCTGGACCTGGCGCTGTCGGTCAACGCGGCGCTCGCGGAAATGGGCCGCCCGCCTCTCCCGCATGAGCAGATATTCGGCTACGTGGGTGAAGGCGCGCCGATGCTGCTCCAGCGCGCGATGGGCGAGGGCGCCAGCGGGGACGAATGCCGGCGCGCGCTCGAGTTCTTCCTGGCGTACTACCGCGCGCACATGCTCGATAACACGGTCACGTATCCCGGCGTGCGCGAGGGCCTCGAGCAGCTCGCCGGGCTGTCGATGGCCGTGCTCACGAACAAGCCGGTGCGCATCAGTCGCGCCATTCTGGAAGGTCTGGGCCTAGCCAGCTACTTCCGATATATCTACGGCGGCAACAGTTTTGAGAGGAAGAAGCCCGACCCGATGGGTACTGAGGTCTTGCTGCGGGATTTCGGGATGGCGCCGCGTGAGGCCATGATCGTGGGAGACTCCGAAATTGATGTGCAGACTGCCCGCAACGCCAACACGTGGGCGTGCGGCGTCACTTACGGGCTGGGCAGCGCGCGCATGGCTGATTTTCCCCCAGACATCCTCGTGGACAGCCTCACCGAGCTGCCCGCCTACCTCGATCATCAATTCGCTGGCGGCAACCGACCTTAGCCCGGACTTCTCACAAGGAGTCAAGGAAGAAGAGGGAATTTTTCTCGGTTGGGGTAGTGAATTTCGCCGAGGTAATGGAAAAGCTCTATTGGACTGCTGCGTTCGTGGTTGGCTGCGGAACCAGCCGCTGCAGCGCTCTGCCTATTTCCTCGGGCTTGAAGCCGAACGGCCCTGGTCCGCTCTTGTGCGCGATGCGTCCCTCGCGGTCGATCACGTAGAGGCGATCCGGCCAGCCGGTGTAGGTGGTCTCGGTCGAGTTATCGAAATTGTCGATCAGCGCGGGGAACTCGATGCCCAGTTTCACCACGCACATCCGCGCTACCCCGCTGCGCTCCTCAAAGCTCTGTGGGCTGGCGAAGACCACATTGTCCTTGATGTTGCTGGTCACCTGCCAGCCATTGCTCGGATGTGCCTCGCGGATATAGACCACGTAGAACGCCACCTGGTCCTTGTACCGCTGGTAAAGCTTGTTGAGCGCGGGAACCTCCCGGCGAAACGGAGGTCAAGTGTAGCTGCCAAACACCAGGACGACAGGCTTATTCCCGCGAAAGCTGGAAAGCTGCACCCGAGATTTGTGGTCTACCGTCTCGAGTGAAAAATCCGGCGCCGTATCGCCCGCCTTCACGTGGCCCGCGCGAGCCAGGTACCAGAGCGGTTTGAAGGGCAGGATAAAGAACAGCGGCCTCGGCAGTTTGGCCATGATTTGACCAAACCTGTCTGGAGGCTGATACATCACGGCCAGCAGCCCGGCCGACAATAGGGCATAAAACGCTACCGCGACGCCCGCAATTCTTAGGTATTTCATTCCACGCTTTCGCTCGTCAATTCTTGGTGATGCGCAATTCTATCGCAACTGCGAGCTGCGAGCCACTGAACTCGGCCAGATGGGCAGCGCAATCTCCTCCACTGCTTGCCGCGCGGCAAGTCAATCCCTAGAATAGCGCCATGTTGGGGTCATCGCGCCAGAGCGCTCCGCCGCTCTGCCTCGGAGCACTGCTCTGCGTCCTGGCCAGCTTCCTTGGGCTGGCCATGGGGTGCGGTGGAGGGAGCAGCAGCGGTCCGCCGCCTCCACCGAGTTTGACGTTCGTGGGCAGCAGCCAGGCCGCGCCGGGCGGAGGCACTGCGCTGCCGCCGCGGAACGGCCTGGCCAAACCGACGGACGCGATCGAGATCACTGCGCGCACAGCGCCGCAAGGCACCGGGACGAGCGCCCCGCCACATATTGTGACCGTATCCTCCAGCACCGACAACTTTGCCACGCAGACCAGTACGGCGATGACGTTTGTCCGCAATGGTGCTGGACCGAACTCTGACCAGGCACTTTGGCGCGCCACACTGAGTTCATTTCCTTCCGGCACCGAGGTGCAATACTTCGTGCGAGCCACCGCGGGCGGCGTCACGCTGACCGACAACAATGGCGGCGCAAACTATGAGTTCAACATTCCCCTGCTGGGCAGCATCCCCACTTCGCCGCCTTTCATCGTGCTGCAATGGTTCGCCACCTCCTGGCGGGACATCCAAAGGCGATTACCGGAGGTGATACAGGCCGGCTACAACATTCTGTATCTTCCGCCACCGCAGAAGGCCGCCACCGGCAGCAACTCGGTTGGGTTTGATCCCTTCGACCGTTTTGACCTGGGCGACCGCCTCCAGCGCGGCACCGTTCGCACGCAATACGGCACCACGCAGGAGCTGCTGGAACTGGTGGACGCGGCCCACCAGCTTGGGCTCCGGGTCTGCTTCGACACAGTGGCCAACCACAACGCCAACCGCTCGGGCGGAGTCCCGGCGGGCGGTTATCCGGATCAGATTCCAGAAGATTTCCATTTTCAGGGTCCGACTGGAATGGACATCCAAAACTTTGCCCCGTTCGGCTTTCAAACCTTCAACTGGGAATTACTGGGCCTGGTGGACTTGGCGCAGGAAGATGGTAACAAGGTGGCGCCGCCCGCGCGGCCCGCCAATCCGCAAATTTCGTTAAACGCGCAGCAGAAACCATCCTGGGTGCGACATCCGCGCGCGCCGCAGTATTACCCGAGCGGCGCGACGGTCGCCGAGGACATCCGCGAATACCTCTCGCGCTGGGGGCAATGGATGGGGCAGGTCACAGGCGCGGATTGCTATCGCCTCGACGCCGCGCGTCACGTTCCGCCACCGTTCTGGGGTGGTGCGACTAACTTCACCGGTTCCGATGGCACAGCGTACGCAGTGACCGGGGCACAACAATTTATCCCCGCGCTCGATGCCGGTGTGGTGGCGCGCACAGCCGGAAAACAGCACGCTCTGGTTTTCGGCGAAATCTTCAACAGCGATCCGCGCGAGTTCGCCGCCTATGCCAAGACGGGTATGAACTTGCTTGACTTCACGCTGACGTTCAACGCCGGCAAGGTTTTCGATCCCGCCGGCACGGGGGATCTGGGCGTAGTAGTGGGCAATCCTCCCAGTGGCGATGCGGGCATGGGCTTTCAGTTCGGGGGCATCGATCCGACGGTTGCTCTCGCACAGATTCACAACCACGACGTCAACCTCCCGAAATCGGAGAATCTCGCCTATGCCTTCCTGCTGACGCGCGCAGGGCAGCCCGTCGTGTACTTCGACGGTAACAATCTAGCGGTGGGCAACTCCTTCCCCAAAGCGGGCCGCACAGATGCCTTGGGCGAAGGGGACGATTTCACCGCGCGCCTGGTCAACGCGCACAACGAGTACGCGCGCGGGGACATGGTCAACCGCTCCACCAGCGCCACGCTCTACGTCTATGAACGGCAGGTGGGCGGTCAGGGCGTGTTGCTCGTCGGCTTGAACGCGCGCGGCGACTCCGGCGGCGCGCAGACAGTCACCGTGGATACCGCCTTCCAGCCGGGTGACGTTTTGGTGGATCTGGGCGGGCAGCAGCCGGCGGTGACGGTCGGGCCGGACAAGCGCGTTACCCTCACCGCGCCGAGCAACTTCAGCCCCAGCCAATCCAACAACGGCCGCGGCTACGTGCTCTATGCGCTGCGGAATCCGCAAAGTACCGGGCCGTTCCCCGTCACCATTGAGCAGAGCGGTTTTCCCCTGCCCTTTCAGACTTTCCCCACTGCCGATGGCAAAGTCCGCGATCCAGAACCCGGCACTACATTCAAGGCGCCCGTGGTGACGGGGAACACAATCACCATTCGTCTGACCAGCGATTCCACCGCCGGCAACGCGGTCGCGCGCCTCGACGGCGGCGGAGTAGCCCTCGCCGGGCGCTCGCCGATTATCGGCAGCGCCGAGGGGCTCTCCGACGGCTTCGTCAACACCGACGGCGCGAATGGCGCGTTCTCGCTCGCCAACATCGATCTCTCCGGCTTGCGCGAAGGACTTCACGTTGTCGAGTTCCGCGCTTTTCTCTCGCAAGCGGCCGTCCGCCCGCCGATCTTCAAGAGTTTTAGGCAAGTCTTCATCTTGCAACGGCCGCCGGCGGGCACACACACTGTGGACGGTAACTTGAGTGATTTCTCTTCAACTGCGGTGAAAGCGGCGCAGACTGTGACCACCACCGATCCCGGGCGCAACGCGCTAAACCGCCTGCTGGTGGAGAACGACAACGATTTCCTCTACATCGGTTTGGTGGGCAATGCCGACGCCACCGAAGATCCGGCCAGGCTAAACGGCGTGGTGATTTGGCTCGATGTGGACTATGGCGCGGGAACCGGCGTAACTAATTTCGGCCTGCTCAATGACGATAGTGGCCCTGCGACGCGTCTGATTTCCAGCCTGGACACCACCGCTCCGCCCGGATTCGGCGCAGATTTCGTTCTGGCGTCATTCCGCGGTGGCGAGCTCTCCACAATCCAGACCTTGGTCCGGCAGGACGGCTCCCGACTAATCGGAGGCCCTCGCGCTGCGGCGTCCTTTGGCAGCGCCGCCGGTTTCTATCACATCAATCCGGCCAAGCTGAATGATCTGGAGGAGCTGTCCGCCCAGATTGCCTGGTTCGCACCCACAGTGGCTAACGGCGGCCCCGCGGCGGAAACCCAGCCCACCGGCGGCCCTGGCAACGGCATGGAAGTCGCCATCCGGATTCGCGACCTGTTCCCGGGATTCATTGGACCCGGCCTTCCGCCCGCGGCCCGCCTTGCAGTCCATGCTTACATCATTTCGACAGGCGAGACGGGAGCTATCCTGGCCTCGGATGACCCGAACAGGGTCACGCTTGGCGGCCGGCCTCGCTTCCGCGGAACGCGCTCTAACCAAATCCTGACGTTCTGCACCGGCGGCTGCCAGTAGGCGTCACGCCATCGGGCCACTTATCCGCACCTGCTAAGCAAGGTTAGGGAGAAGTTCTCTTGGGGACAGGCTAGCCGGGATCCCCGACCATTTCCAGCACCGCGCCCCCATCGGTGTGAATCTGCTCGCTAGGATGGCCGGGACGGTTGAACTCGAGCGTGGCACTGGCGAAACTGTTGTTGGCCACCGCAAAGCTCCCCGAGCAATCCGTCTTCAGGTACGCCAGCTGGTGGGCGGAGACTCCACTGCCATCGATCACCGCGACGAGGGAGGTGTTCTCCTTGCGGTTCTCGCACCGGAACGCCCATTGCATATCCCTGCGGTTCCGGCGCAGCGGCTCCATCTTCGGGAAGGCGTACTCTTTCCCGCAGTGCCACAGCACCGCCTTTCGGAAGCGCAAACCCAGCGGCATCTCGTACTCCAAGGCTTCAAAACTGGTGGGCGAGCCGCCATCGGCCGACAGCGCGATGCAATGCGTCCAAGTCCAATCGTGGCGATGACGGAAGCCGCAGTTGTGGCCCTGCATTCCATAGCCGAGTGGATCGCCGCGCCAGGTTTGGCCATTGAACGTGATCTCCCCGGAGAAGATAGCGTCGGAGTGCGGCGTGCGGGAGAAGCCTATCCACCCTTTATCGCTTAGCGTTGTCCCAAAAGTCGAACGATAGCGCAGATCCCAGGAAACTTTATGTTTCCAAGGGCCTACTATCCGGCCTGAGCAGGAATCTTCGGTGATCTCACCGCTCCAGTATTCGTCGCCCATCTTGAAATGGAACGGGCTAGCTCTTCGCCGGCTGAGGAGAAGCCCGTCTGCCACGCTTCCTCCGATTGTGCCTGCGGGTTCGGCGCCGCGTGGAAACCAGTGGGCCCAGATCTGGACAGGCAGTTCGTTCTCGGCGCCAGGGTAATTCGGGCAGCCGCCACGAGCCGCTCGGCCGAGATTCATCAGCAGATAGCGAAACCACCACGCCCCGCCGTCGTCAGCCAGCCCCAGCCGGATGAACCAGACCTCGTATCGCCGCCGCATCGATGCTGTCGAGAAAACCGCGTTGAGTGAACTCTTCTTCATCTGTGCCGTACCGGTGATTTGCGCCGGAGAACAAATCGATTTCCTGAATTTAGCACATTGCGTGTGGAACCGGGCTTCGGCCCGGCAGCATGCTTCTGCCCCTTCGCCACCGAGCTGCGCAGCACGCTCGGCGCTTGAGGCTATCGGGCGGGGTGTCGTATGATGCCGGGCCTGGCGAATCAGGCTGGAAGTCTCTGGTTCTATGCTCACACGCCGGATTGGAGAGGGAAGCCGCTGGCTGCTGGACAAGATTGTTGCCGCCCTGGCGGCGACGGGCATCAACCCCAATCTGCTGACGTTTCTGGGCCTGCTGGTGAATCTTTCGGCATCGGTGATGTTCGCCCGCGGGCGATTTGGCAATGCAGCGGCGCTAATCTTCCTTGCCGGGTTCCTCGACATCCTCGATGGGCAGGTGGCGCGACGCCAGAATCGCGTTACAGCTTTCGGGGCCTTCTACGACTCCACGCTCGACCGCTACTCTGACATGGCGCTGTATATGGGCCTGCTGATCTATTACGCCGTCAACGGGCGCGCCTCGTACGTCATCCTGGCCGCGGTGGCCACGGCCGGGTCGGTGATGGTCAGCTACGCGCGGGCGCGCGCCGAGTCGCTGATTCCTACCTGCAAGGTGGGCTTCATGGAGCGGCCTGAGCGCCTAGTGCTGCTGATCATCGGCGGCACCTTTAACCGCATGGCTCCAGTCCTTTGGGTGATTGCCGTGGTCTCCACCATCACCGTCATTCACCGCATCGTCTACACCTGGCAAGAGACTCGCGCCGGGCGCACACTGCCGGGCATTCGCCTCACCCTCTAACAGGTTGCTGAAAGAGTGCTTTTGTTGTCATTCCGAGCGAAGCGAGGAATCTGCTTTTTCACAAAAGTCGAAGAAAACAACAGATTCTTCGTCGCCCCTGGCTCCTCGGAATGACATCGCGAAGGGTTTTTCAACAAGCTGTTGATTGCCTTTCCGAGTCCAATGTGGCTACAATGACTTTAGAGGTAGCTACATGAGAAAAGTCGGAAGCCGCGAGTTGAAAAACCGCCTGGGACGCTATCTGAGCTTGGTAGAAAAGGGCCACACAATTCTTGTCACCGATCGCGGGAAGCCTGTCGCGAAACTCGTACCGGCCGAGGAAGAGGCCCCGAAACCCCAAGACTTAGACCACAAACTGAGAGATTTGGCGGCAGCAGGCCATCTGCGCTTGGGAACGCGTCCATTTGCGCGGGTTAAGCCAGTGCATGCAAAAGGGAAACCGGTCTCGCGGCTGATTCTTGCAGACCGGAAATAATGCTCTACCTGGATGCGTCGGTCCTTGCGAAACGTTACTTCACTGAGCGGGGCAGCGATGCGGTCCAGACAAGATTCCGTTCTGGAGAGAGAATCTTCACCTCAGTGCTCAGCTATGCTGAGATTCATGCTGCCCTGGGCCGCAAATATCGGGCCCGCGAATTGAAGGCAAACGACTTCGAGCTGGTGCGCAAAGCGTTTGTGCACGACTGGCTGTATTCCTTGAAAGTTTTGGAAATGAACGCCGCGACATTAGCTGCCCTTCCGGACTTGGTCGAGCATCATCCTCTCAAGGGTCTCGATGCTGCACACCTTTCTGCCGCCCTTTGGCTTCGCGACATGTGCTTGCTTACACCTGATTTTGCTGCCGGTGACGTCGTTCTTGAATTCGGAGTAGTGGATCGAAGATTGGCCCGTGTGGCCACTGCGTGCGGATTGAAGGTGTTCAACCCCGAAGCTTCAGCCTGACTCGCGGCTGCCCATCGCCTCGTCCACCGGTTGGGAGATGATCCAGCGCACCCGCTCGCGCAGGGCGGCGACATCGTCTTTGCCCAGGTCGGCGGTCTCAATCGTATCGTGTAGGTGCACGACGATTCTCGAGGGCCGCAGCATCCAGCTATCCTTCCGGTTGAACTCGAACGAACCTACAATGCTGACCGGCACAATGGGATAGCCCAATTGCTGCGCCACGCGGAAGACACCGTCCTTAAACGGCCCCACGCGGCCGTTGCGCGTGCGGCTTCCTTCGGGAAACACAACCAGGCTGACCCCATCGTCGAGGGCTGCCTGGGTGAGCTTCCACATTCGCTTCAGGTCAGACGGCTTGCTCAGGTCCGGCACCGGCACATTACCGAAGCGCTTCATCATCCAGCCGTACACGGGAATCCTGAAGTGCGACTCCAGCTCCCATCCCCGCACAAACTGCGGAATGGCCGAGTAGAGCACGAAGGGATCAAACAGATTAACGTGGTTGATGATAAAGAAGCTGGTGCGCCGCGGATCAAATCCCGGCGACCGCCGCACCTCGAATCCCACCCTGGCCAGCCGCAGAAGGTTGCGGCAGAGCCATCGCTGCGGCCGATCGTTCTTGCGCGGGTCGATGAAGATGCCCAATAAAATCAGGAGGCTGCAGACGACGAAGAAGAAGCTCCCGCAGACGATCCACAGAAACAACGAACGCAAAACTAAGTAAATCTTTCTCATTCGCACCGTGCTGAAGTACCGGGTCTTGTCCGCTTGCCAACCGCTGCTGTCATATCACCACGTCCAGCGCGCCCGGCAAAACCTCGACCCGTTGGCAATGCAGCGTCAGCACCTCACCGTCCACCATGATGTCCACGGGGCCCTCCAGGTCGAATTCAATCCGCCGGGCCCCGCGGCGCGACGCCAGCGGGTGATTCAGGTGCGAGCCGTCGTACAGCGTGTGCAGATTGCGGATCAGTCCCAGGCGGCCAATCGGCCCCCAGCGGACATACTCCACCAGGCCGTCGGCCGTATCCGCCATCGGCGCGATCATCATTTTACCGCCGGTAAATTTGCTGTTGCTGAAGCTCAGGAACAGGCAGCGCCGGCGGTCAAACTCCGCCTCGCCATTGGCGCGGAGCGGAAACGCGCGGCGGCGCAGTCGCGCCAGACACGTCAGCACACCCAGCAGATATCCCAGCTCCCCCAGACGTTTGAATTTTCGGCTGGTGATGGCGGCAACATCGGCGGTAAAGCCGATGCTCAGCAGGTTGATGTAGTGAAGAACTCCGTCTTTGTGTGTGAGCCGCAGCACGTCGCAGGCGCGCCTTCGCCCTCCGAGGATGGCCGTGGCCGCGTGCTCCACACCGCGATCGGTGAAGTCGCGCAAGAAAGAGTTGCCGGTGCCGAGCGGAAGAAAACCGAGGGCAGCGCGCTCGCCGTCGGCGGCCCCGGGAAACAGGCCGTTGACGATCTCGTAGGCGGTGCCGTCGCCGCCTACGGCGAGAAACTTGCAATAGCCACGCGCATGCGCCTCGCGCACCAACTGCGTGGCTTGGCCCGGGCCGCGGCTCTCGATCACCTCCAGCGGCACCCCAGCCGCGCGCAGCTTCTCGATGGCCGCAGGAGCCAGCCGGCCGCAACGCCCGCCGCCCGCGGCGGGGTTCACCACGGCCAGGAAGCGCTCTCTCACAGCGCGACCACGGCGCTTGCGCGCTCCAGGCGCCGCCCAATTTCTTCGGCCAGGATGGTGCGCTTGATTTTCAGCGAGGCAGTCCGCGGGAAATCCCGGTCCCAGATAATGTAGCCGCTGATGCGCTTGAAGTTCAGTAGGCGCCGGTTGCGATTGGCCAGGTCGGCGCGCAAAGCTTCGGTGAATTCCTGGCCTGGTTCGAGCCGCAGCGCGATCACCAATTGCTCGCCAACCATCGTCCGCCGGGGCCAGAGATAGTTGGCCGCAAAGACGCAGAACTCCTTCACCGGCAGGCCTTCGAAAGCGGTCTCAATGTCCTCGGGATAGATGTTTTTGCCTTCCTCGGTGACGATCATGTTCTTCTTCCGGCCGAACAGTTGCAAATGGCCGGCCGCGTCGATGCGGCCCAGATCGCCAGTCATCAGCCAGCCGTCCACAATTGTCTCCGCGGTCATCTCCGGGTCGTCCAGGTAGTGCGCCATCACCGTCTTGCTGCGGACCGCGACCTCGCCGATACCGTCCGCGTCGGGGTTGACGATGCGCACTTCCATCCCCGGCAGCGGTTTGCCCACCGTGTCGGGTCGGAAGGGGTTGAAGTCGTTCAGCGTGACCGCCGTCCCCGCCTCGGTCAGGCCGTAGGCGTTGGCCACGGGGATGCCCAGGTCGTAGAAAAATTGCAGCGTCGCGGGCTCGGTGAACGCCCCGCCGACAAACAGCGCCCGTAGCTCGCCGCCGAAGGCTTGATGCACCTTGCCGAACAGGCGTCGGCTCAGTTTCAGGTTGGGCCGGCGGCGCGTAAGCAGGCGATTGAGCCCCACTAGCATCTTGAAGACGATTCGCTTGTGCGGCGGCAGCTCGGCAAAGCGCGCCCGCAGCCCCTTCTCCAAGTTTTTCAGCACCAGCGGCACCAGGGTCATGTAGGTGATCTTGTACCGCGAAAACGCCTCACGAATGTATTCCGGACGCAGCGTGCGCAGATGCACTACGGCTGCGCCGCAAGTAAACGGCCCGATGAAACCGACCATGAAGTCGATGGCATGGTTGGTCGGAAGAATGCTCAGGTAGCGCACACCCGGCCAGAAAGGATAGAGCGACGTAAGCGCCATGCACTGCTCGAGATAATTCTCATGCGTCATCACGCAACCCTTGGGCCGCCCTCCGGTGCCCGAGGAGTAGACGATAGCGGCCCAGTCTCTCCTCGCGCGCGGGACGAAGCCGGGCTCGCGTTCGCTCCGGAATTCCTCCCAACGGCACGCGCCGGCGAACTCCGCATTCGGGGGTGTCTCCGTCACCAGAACCGTTTCGGCCCTCAGGCCCGGGAAGCCCTCGCCCTGGGTGATGGCTCGCCAGAGATGGTATTCGACGATCAGCACACGCGCTTTCGAGTGTGCCAGCAGCGCCAGATGTTCTGCGGGCGTGAGCTTGTAGTCGAGCGGCACCAGCACTCCGCCTGCATAAAACACGGCGTAGGCAGAGATCAGCCACTTCGACTGATTCGTCATGATGATGGCCGCGCGGTCGCCCGCGGCGAAGCCCGCTTGTTGCAGCGCGCTGGCCAGCGGCAGCGCCGCTTCCTTGAATTGACGATACGTCAGCCGGCATTTTTCCCGGTCGCGGTCGGCTTCGATTAGGCAGGTTTCGTCCGCCCAGCGCTCCAGTGCATCCCGCAGCGCCGCGCCCAGCGACTCATAGTTCTTCAGATCTAGCATTGTGGTCTGTTGAGTCGGAGCCAATGCACGCGTAGGCGAGCTTCTGGCCGCCAGTCGTTGCATTCACGCGCTTTCTCTTTGTGCTTCAACCAATTTCCATCAGAGGCGGGATTGTATGCGATTGGCGAGTGTACGGAAATCAGTCACGCCTTGCAGCTCGTAGTCGGGCAATTCGATACCGAAGTGATTTTCCAGCCGTGTCAACAGCTCGAGCGCTTGCAGGCTGTCAATACCCAGCTTCTTGAAGAAGTCATCGTTCGGGGCGAGCTCGGCCCGCGGCACTTTGAAGTGCGTGGCCGTCAGGTTCAGAATTTCGTCGGTAGTTTGTTCAAGCGTCCTCATAGGCATCTCTTTCTGCGGGCGCGTGGCGCATGACATATCCAACCGCTGTCAGGATGTCATTCCGAGCCGACCGCAGCGGGCGAGGAATCTCTCAGAGGGATGCCCGCCCGCTCGCATAACACCGACCGTTCACGGCAGATAGGGTAGCGCGTCGGTGCTTTCGACGAACTTGCGCAGGCCCTCCATCACCGCCGGCCGGGTGAACACCTCGCAAAAGATTTCGATCTCGCGCTGCAATTCCTTGTGGGGAATCGGCTTGATGAACTGCTTTGCAGCGGCGCTGGTGGCGCGATCAAATTTCCTGACCTGGGCGGCGGTGGACCTTGCCACGCGCAGCGCCTCACCTTCAGCCGCCACCTGGCAGGCCAGGCCCACAGCCAGGGCCTTGGTGGCGTTGATGCTGCGCCCGGTCAGCAGCAGGTCGCGCACCACTCCGTTGCCCAGGTCGCGCTTCAGCCGCGGAATGCCGCCGAAGCCGGGAATCAGCCCCAGGCGCAGCTCAGGAAAACAGAATCGCGTCATTTTGTCGGCGACAATCAGATCGCAGGCCAGCGCCAGCTCGAAGCCGCCGCCGAAGCAGACGCCGTGCACCGCAGCAATTGTGGTGAGCGGCGATGCATCGATCGTGTTCATCACCCGGTGGATGCGCTCAAGGAATTTGCGCACACTGGCCAGCCGCGCGCTCGCGGCCAGCTCTTGCGAGCGATGGTAGAGCTCGCGCAGGTCGGCGCCGGCGCTGAATCCCTCTTTGCGGGCGCTGTGAATGATCAATGCGCTTGGGCCTTCCGGCGCGGCGCTCGCGTGGCTTGTCAGGGCTTCGAGCGCCGCGGCAAACTTCTCTAATTCTTCGAGCATCGTTGAACTGATTTCATTGCACGGCTCGCGATGCAGCTCGAGCTCCAGTACGCCGTCGGCGAGCTCCCAGGAAATCGTCCTGCCCTTGAAACTCTTCATGTAACCTTCTCGCGGTAGAGTTCTTCGATTTGCGAGGCAAAGCGGGCGGCGATAGCGTCGCGTTTGAGTTTGCCGTTGGCGGTCAGTAGCCCGCTTTCAATCGTGAACGGCTCGCGCTCGATGTGAAACGCGCGGATTTTCTTGTAATGCGGCAGTTGCCCGTTTATAGCGTCGAGCGCTGCCTGCACCCGCTCGCTCGGAACCTCACCGGTGACAATCGCTGAGAGGGAGTTTCGTCCATTGCCCACCAAGACCATCTGGTGCGATCCGGGAAGCTGCCGAAGCAGCTTCTCTTCGATCGGCTCGGGCGCGATATTGTGGCCGGAACTGAGAATAATCAAGTTTTTCAGCCGGCCGATGATGCGCCAGTTGCCCGCGCTATCCACTTCGCCCTGGTCACCGGTATGGAACCAACCATCGCGCAAAACTCTGGCAGTTTCCTCCGGCCGGTTCCAATAGCCGGGGAAGATATTGGAGCCGCGCACCAGGATCTCCTCGGCTTCGCCCAGTCTCATCTCGACGCCATCAATCGCGGGGCCAACGCAGCCTGCGGTGACGCGCCGCGGATCGTCCATCGTACAGATCGCCGTGGTTTCAGTCAGCCCGTACACCTGCAGCACGGGCACGCCCAGCATCTGGAAAAAAAGCTGCGTCTCTTTGGCTAGCGGCGCCGAGCCGCAGATCAGCGCCTTCAGGTTCGAGCCCAGCTTCCTGCGGACCGCGGGAAACACGATTCGATTCGCCAGCCCCAGCCAAATCGCATCGGATCCGCGAGCTTCACCTGCTTGCCGGCGCAGCCAAGCCGCTTCGCCCTTTTGAAATATCTTGAATGCTAGCCCGCCGCGCTTAGCCAATTGATCGCGGACGCCGGTGCGCATCCTTTCCAGCACCGTGGGGACGTTCAAGAAGTAGTGCGGATCGGCCAGGCGCATCTCGTCCGCCAGCTTGGCGAGGTCGGTCGAAAGCGTCAGCACGCTGGAGCGGGAAAGACTGGTGAGCAGTAGGATCCACGAGCCGGCGAAACAAAGCGGCAAATAGTGGAACACCCGGTCGGGCTCCTGCCGCGAACGCATTAGCAAGTCGAGCCGCGCGGTGGTGCAAGCCAGCATGTGATTGAGATTGCCGACGGTTAGGATCACACCCTTGGCCTCGCCCGAGGTGCCCGAAGTGTAGATGATCGTGACCGGGTCGCTCGGGGAAAGCTCCACCGGCAATGGGGAACCAATATCTCTACGGGTCTGCGCGAAGATCTCGTCGAACAACACTCGCCGAGGAGCATCAGGCCACGCCCGGGTAACGGCGTCGCGCAGAGATTCCTCGCCGCAGCAGAGCAGTGACGGCTTGCAATCCTTCATCATAGCCACCAATTCGTTCGGCGCCTGCCGCGCGTAGAGCGGGACGCTGATAATCCCTCTGCCTATCAGAGCCAAATCTAGCGCCACCCAGCGGACGCTGTTATGCGCCAGTAAAGCGCAACGTTCGCCTTTCTTGATGCCAGCCTCCTGCAAGAAATTCGCCGCTGTGGTGACCAACTCGGACAACTCCTGCCCCATTTTGACCGCCAGATGGCCGTTTCGTACTTCCTGAAGCACGGGCTGGTCGCCCATCCGGTGCAGCCGTCCCAGAATGTTGTCCAAGAAATTCATCGGTGGGATCTGCCACTGAGGCCAGGCACAGATTCCTGGAAAGGGAATTCCTGCGATTGCTGCTTTTCTCCACCCCCGGATTCTTCAGCACTTCAACTCTGCGCAGCTCTTTGTATCCTTAGATTCTCTGTGTCTCGTGCCTCTATGGCTCCTTCGAGTCTTTAGCTTTTCAACTCTTCGACTTTTTCTCTCTTTCCGTTTTCTTCTTCGTGTCTCTGTGCCTCCGTGGCTCCTTCATAGGGTTCCACCAGCCTGCGCAGATTCGGGCTAAGCGGGGGCAAGTAATCCTCCCAACTATGCATGCCGCCACGCGCGGGAAATTCCGGATAGCATCGTTGTACGCACTGTTCGAGATAAACGCCCATGCGAGCCATTGCCTTGAGGTTTTTCACTACCGTCCGGCCGATGCCCCGAGCCACTTCCTCGCGTTCCTGCTGCAGTTTTTCCATCACTCCGAGGAGTTTCCCTTCCAAGTCGGGGTCGTCCACGGCTAGCAGCAGATGCGCATGGCCGCGTTCGTGCATCAGGTTGCGGATGCGCTCGTCCATGGTTACGCCGGCTGAGGGCACCAGTGCAGGCATCGAAGTCACAATCCCGTGGTACCGCGAGGACACGATCGCTTGCCCGCACCGCAGCACGCTCACGAGCTGGTACATGTCGTAATCATCGGAGGCAAATACTGGCGCGCCTCCCAGGCGCGCGGCGATCTGCCGGCACGCTCTGGCGTCCAGCCGCTCCATGGCCACCAGGACCACAAACACACTGTGTTTTTTCCGGAAGCTGTGCACCGCGTTGCCCATCGCAGTGAGGTAGCGGTTGTAGGCCGCATCCACGCTTGGGCCAGAGGCGTGGAAGTAAACCGTGCGGTAATGGCTCTCCTTGTATGCGCCAGTCAACGCGCGCGCGGCGTACTTTGCCAACGACGCCTTCACCGGCCACCAGAACGGGTTGATCGGGCAGACGATCAACACGGGAGTCCGTTCATCCCAGCCAGCCGCGCGCAGCGCCTGGCGACCGTATTCGGGGCCGTGCGGCTCAAAGGTCCAGGCGGTGTCTGTCCCCAGTTCGGTGGGCACGCCCAGTTCGCTGAGCAACGCCCTGGACTCCTCATTGCGCGCGACCACCAGCGACTGACCGCAGTAGCGCCGCACCATCTTGGCCAGCAGCGGATCCATCTCACCGGCCTCAGCACCGTAGCCGATGGAAAGTTTGTTCTGGGCCGCCGCGATGCCCAACGATCCGATCATCATCGTCGTCAAGGCGTTGGCGAACTTGCTTTTGAACATCGAGCCTTCGCACGCCACCACGCCGTGGTGCTTGCGCACTTCGCGATAGAGGAACGGCGGAAAAATGTCGGGCAGATGAACTTGTGTGGCATCGCCGAAATAGCCGCGGGTGAACGCGAAGTTCTGCGTCATCACACTCAGGGCGAGGTTTGCGGTGCCGAGAACGCGCCGGACTTGCCGCAGCATCTCCTCGACGCGCACGTCTGAGCCGGTGTTTCGCGTGCCGTTGTAGCCGGCGAAAAGCAGCCGCAGAGGCTCGCCTGGCTGCCAAGGCTGGCCCGCACCGAGCATCCAGCCCAGCTTGGTGAGCTCGATAAGGCCGCTGACCCACCCCTCGAGAATTAAGTCCATCATCGGCTCGACCCCTGCGCGATGGACGCCCCGGCGGCGACGGATTCTCCTGGAGTGCCAGGCCAGTCTTGATAGGGATAGGTAAAGCGGGTTTCGCGGCTGAATTTCAGTAGCGGATAGCAGTACTGAGAGAATGGCGCGGGGCGACGGCCCAATTCCGTCGCCACTCGCGTATTGTCAAACACGGTGTTCCACACCAGGTAGGGCAAAAACACCTGCAACAGTGACGCGCCGAGACCGATCCTGCCGCGCCGGTTCGCCAGCGAGTTGACCACGGCGCTGAAAGGCCGCACGAGGCTGGGCAGGAAGAGCGGTCTGCGTTTGCCCTGTGCCGCGGCCAGAGTCTCAGTTAACTCCTCATACGTCTGAGAACCTGTGCCGGACGAGAGGTGGTAAATCTCGTGCGCCGGCTTCTCCTTCTGGTGCAGGGCCACGATGGCATCGGCGACGTAATCCACGGGCACGATGTCGATTTGGTCGCCGGCGCGCAACGGCAGCACCGGCAGCCCGGCGAGGAAGACAAAGGCTTGCACCATGTCGAATTGTGTGGTCTCGGCACGACGGCTATCGCCCAGCACAATGCTGGGGCGGAAAATGGTGCGCGGCACGTCCGGCAGCAGTTCGCGGATCATGTGCTCGCAGAATTTCTTGGTGCGCGCGTAAGGGTCGTAGTCCGAGCGGTTCCAATCGACAGCCGCGTCCTCGGTGACCACCTCGTTTTTGCGCATCCCGGCCACGGCCACTGTGCTGACGTGACTGAAGCGGCGCAGGCCGTGCGCGCCGTGCGCCCGGAGGGCCAACTGGACAACCTCGAGCGTGCCGCGCAGGTTGACGTTCAGACAACTCTTTTCTGACCTACGGTTCAGCGACGCGGCACAGTGAATGATTGAGTCGGTGGACTGCGCCAGTTGCCGGTAATCCTGGTCGGCAAGCCCAAAACGCTTGTCGGTCAGGTCGCCTCGATAGATGTGGATGCGCGACTCGAGAAAACCATAGAATCGGGGGAAATCCATGTGTAACTGCAACGCGCGCCACAAGCGCACCTCGGCCTCGCGTGCGTCTTTGGCGCGCACCAGCAGGTTGAGCGCCTCACTGTGGCCTTCGAGCAGCCCTGCCACGATGTGGGCGCCGATATAGCCGGTCGCGCCGGTTACGAGGATGGCCATGTGGCCTTGGTTTGCGGCACGCCGCTCGAGGTTGCCGCGGCGGCTGCCGCTGCGTCCTTCGCTGGCGCCCGGGGCAGTTGGAACGCGCGCGGCGGCCGGGTCTCGAGCGGGCGCCCTTCGATCAGCGGATAGCACCACTTCCGCAGCGCCGGAATGTGGATGTTGATCCAGTACTCCCACCAGTCGATGGTGCCGGGGTGGTAGCCGAAACTTTCTTTTTCTTCAGGGGGCAGCGTTTCGGACAGCAACTGGACATTCTCCGCCTCGAAGACGTGCTCGTTGTGGAGGATGAAAGGTTCGTAGAGCTCGATCAGTTTTTCCAGCCGCGCCAGGTCGCGCTCCCGCCGGGCCAGTGGCGCGAGCTTGAATTGCAGGGCCGAAGCCGCGCGATTGATGCCCTGCACGACCGCTTTCTGCGCCGGCACGGAAAATTTGTTGTAGCGGTTCTTCGAGACTGGAATGGTTTCAAACTTCGCCCGCAGCCAATGCTCGAGTCCCTGCTGCGCCCGGTAGTGCTTCCGATGGGCCAAGCTGGTCAGCTCGATCGAGCGCCCCATGTCGCAAGGGTTGCTGGCAGAGGTGGCCAGTTGATAGAGCCGCCGGTGGCGCCGCGTCACCACTGCCGCGGCGATCAGGGTCAGCCCGCGGCACACCAGGTCCACCGGGATCACGTCCAGGCACTTGCGTTGATTGGTCGGCAGTTGCCGGAAATAAGTGCCGAGCAAGTATGAAAGCGGCGCCGAGGTATTGATACCTTCGTTCCAGCCACGGAAGGGTCTGGCAATCGAAGTCTCCACGATCGACGGGCGGACTACCGCCACCGGCAGGTCTGTGCCGCGTCGGGCAATCAGCGACTCGGCCACACTTTTGGTAAAGGTATAGGTGTTGGGCCAACCCAGGTGTTGTGCGCGCCGGGTTCCTGCCTTTGTCAGGTGGTTGCGGAGCCAGCGCGCCCGGTTGCGGCGGATCAGGTTTTCGATCTCGGGGCCCGGCAGGTTCTTGGACTCGGCGTGTCTGCCCAGGGCTTGGCGGCGCAACGCCGCGGTCAGCTCGGCGCTCTCGGAGCGTTCGACAACCTTTTTCACCAACTCCTCAAGCGATTGCAGCTCCCGCTCGGCGTCGAAGTCGCTCAGGTGTGCCGGGGTGTAGTCAGGGCGCAGCTCCTCGCTGACGCGGCCGTCGCGCGCGCCCACTACGTAGCACGTCGAAAGGTGCAGCAGGCCGGCGTGGTCGGAGGCGCGAATAAAATCGAGCAAGTGCGCTACGCCGGCGACGTTCGTTGCCAGAGCGTCGCGCAGGTCAGGGTTGAAATCCACCAGGCCGGAGCTGTTCACCACCACGTCGAGCAACCGCTGCAACCTCGCTCGCGTCTCCGGCGCCATGCCTAGCCCGGGCTGGCTGATGTCACCCTCGACCACCTCGATCCGATCTCCCAGGAACTTGGCCAAGCCATTGCCGTAGCGCTCATGCAGGTGGTCGAAGACCGGCGATTCCGCGACGATTCTTTCAAAGCGTTCCTGCGCCGTGGCGGTTCGCTGACGCCGGATCAGAAGATAGATTTTGCCGATCTCAGGCAGGTCGTCGAGCAGGGAAGACAACCAGACCTTGCCGATGAACCCGGTGACGCCTACCAGCAGGATCTGCTTTCCAGCGAGCGATTCGCGCACCGAAAGCGGCGCAATCTTCTTGTTCTGGTCGAACAACACCAGGGGCCGGTGATTCCAGGGCGCGGGGCGCTTGGCAGGAATCACCGCCGCCTCCAGGACCTCAGGCTGCGCCTCGAATCCCAGGTCCCGCGCCAACTTCGCGGGCGCAACCCTGCCATCAGGACCGCGCTTCAACAGCAGTGCCAGCCCGCCTCGAGGCCGGATCACCGGGTCGAGCAACCTCCCCGTAGCCCGGCCGTCACGGAACTCCAAACGGTTGGCCACCAGGCGCTCGACCCCCAGATAGTCCGCAAGAGGGCGCATGACGTGCTCCAGTCCCTGGCTGACCAACACCACCTGACCGTGGCAAGCCATCCATTCCTTGAGCTTCTGGACCCCGCGCGGCTTGAGCTGCGGCTTCAGGATGTAATGAAAATATTCCTCGCCCAGCAGATCCAGCCGGTCGCGGCTCACCCCCCGCAGGAGCATGTGCAGCGCGCGGGTGGCAAATTTCCGGTCGGTGGCAAAAAGAAGTGGCCGAACGAGCGCCAGCAGGGCAACTCCCCCGCGCCTCGCCCAGCGCTCCAGGAAGCTCTGCGCGTTCCACGTGAAATAGCCCACCGGGCGCACCGCGCTCAAGTCCAGCAGGCTCCCTTCGACCCGCCAGTAAATCGTTTCCCTGGCCACTGCCATCACTGAGCCAGAACTGGCGGACGACTGCTCGACACGCTGTTGTCCCTGTGCGACCGCCCGAACGACCCCTGAAGTTCCTCCTTGAACGGGTGCTTGAACTGCTTCTCGGGCTGGCCCTTTTCTACTCTTCCCGTCGGCCGCTGCAGCGGGGTCGTAATCGAATTTTGGGCTTGGTGCGCTCAATGCCGATCTCCGAACTACACAATCTCGTATAGGGTCGTGTGTGGGCGCGCTAGGGCTATGGAAGGTAAGAAATTAGCACTCTCGTGGGCGGGTAGCAAGGGCTGGAGGGCCCCCGGGGGGTCGCGGTGCCGGCAGCCGTGCCGCCCCTAAAGGGTGGTGCTTGTATCTACATTCTGCACCATGATGCCCTAGACAAAACGGCCCCCGTACCTTGGGTACGGGGGCCGTCCCGTTGTGCTCAACTAGCGTGGCGGACCGAACCGCGGCTGAAGACCGGCACAATCGCGGCCATCACCGACACATGCCTGAACTCCATCCCTCAGTTCTCCTTAAGCAATACCCGCATTCCCTCAAACGCCCCAGCCGTAGCGCTCGACCTGCTCGAGCGAGGCCTGCATTTCCTCGCGGATGAGCTGGGTCAAGGCCGAGCAGCCCACGACGCTGCTCTCCGGCTCGGCGATGTCGGCGGTGCGGAAGCCTCGGGCCAGCACGTGGTCCAACGCCCTTTCGATCCACTCCGCCTCAGCGGCCAGCCCGAAGGTTTCCCGCAGCATCAGGCTGGCGCACAGGATTGCACCAATAGGGTTCGCAGAATCCCTCCCGGCAAGCTGCGGGGCCGACCCGTGGATAGGCTCGTAGAGAGGCGGGCCGAAGCCACAACTCATCGAGGGCACCAGCCCGATCGAGCCTACCAACCCAGCGGCAGCGTCGCTCAGGATGTCCCCGAACAGGTTCGACGCCACCAGCACATCAAACTGCTCTGGAGCCAGGATCAGTTGCATCGCGGCGTTGTCCACGTACATGTGACCGACTGTCACGCCGGTGTGGCCGGCTGCCAGACGCGTCACCGTCTTCCGCCACAGTGCGGAACTGGCCAGCACATTCGCCTTATCCACCGAGGTCAGCCGCCGCGAGCGGCTCTCGGCGCGCCCGAAGGCGAAGGTCGCAATCCGCTCGATCTCCCCAGTGGTGTAGGTTTCCGTATCGAAACCGCGTTCCTCGCTGTCGGTGGCCGCAGGCGACACGTTTCGATTGACCGTTTCAATCCCATGCGCCCCGAAATAAATTCCGCCGGCCAGTTCGCGCACGATTTCTAGATCGATACGGCCCGCGCGCCCGGGTTTCAGCGGTGAGACGAAGAGCAGCGGCTCAAGCAGGCGAATCGGACGCAGGTTGACGTACAGCTCGAGCCCTTTGCGCAGCGCCAGCAGGCCGCTTTCCGGGCGCCGGCCCAGCGGCAGCGCATCCCAGCGCGGCCCCCCGACCGCGCCCAACAGAATGGCGTCCGCCGTCTTGCAGGCCTCCAGGGTCTCTGGTGGGAGTGGCGCGCCAGTGGCGTCGATGGCTGTCCCGCCGATAGGGAACTCAGGTAGCTCGAAGCGGTGGCCGAATTCGGCGGCGCAGGTTTCCAGGATGCCGGCCGCCGCGCGGATGACTTCCGGGCCGATGCCGTCGCCCGGCAAGAGCACGATTGTCTTGGTCACATTCTTCATCGCGGGGGTCATGCGTAGCCCATCTTGATTCTTGCCCGCACGGGTCAGGTCGCTGCGGGAGTATCCCGCGCTACCGCTGCGGCGGCTGCCGCAGGCCGCTTGCGCAGCACCTGGTGTACGATGGCGAGCAGGTCGCGTTTGCGCACCTGCTTGGTCTGGTCGGCCACGGCGATCACTTGCCGGTAGCACTCGGTCAGCTCTGCGTCGCTGGTCTCGTAGCCCAACTCCTTCAACTCGAGGCGCAGTGCGTTCCGCCCGGAATGTTTTCCCAGCACCAGTTGTCGCGACGGCACCCCAACGGCCTCCGGCGAAATGATTTCGTAGGTCAAAGGGTTCTTGATAATACCGTCCTGGTGGATGCCGGCCTCGTGAGCGAAGGCGTTGGCGCCGACCACAGCCTTGTTGGGCGGCACGGCCACGCCGGTGATGGACGAGAGCAGGCGGCTGGTTGAATAGATCTTCTCCAGATGCACATTGGTGCGGACACCGAAGCTCGCCTGGCGCACTGCCAGCGCCACCACGATTTCCTCGAGGGAGGCATTCCCGGCGCGTTCGCCGATCCCGTTAGTTGTGCACTCGACCTGCCGGGCCCCGGCGCGGACGGCGGCCAGGGAATTGGCCACCGCCAGGCCCAGGTCGTTGTGGCAGTGGGCGCTGAGCGTGATACCAGCCGGGTCGCCCAGGCGCTCGCGGACGCGATGAAAAAGCATCGCGTACTCCTCAGGCACCGCGTAGCCGACCGTATCGGGAATATTCAAGATGGTGGCGCCGGCGTCCTTCGCTGCTGCGAAAGCGTCGCAGAGAAATTCCACGTCGCTGCGGCTGGCGTCCTCGGCGGAAAACTCCACTTCGGGGCATCCCTCGCGGCCGTAGCGCACCATGCTCGTGATGGCCTCGAGCGCCTCAGCGCGGGTGATGCGCAGTTTGTAGCGCAGGTGCAGGTCCGAAGTGGCCAGGAAAATGTGCAGGCGCGGCTGGCGCGCTGGCTGAAGCGCCTCGAGCGCGGCGTCCACGTCTTGCTTTCTTGCTCGGGCGAGCGCCGCCACGCGGCAGCCCCGGATCTCGCTTGCCACACCGCGCACGGCCTGGAGGTCCCCTGGGGAAGCAATAGGGAAGCCGGCTTCGATCACATCGACGCCCAACTGCTCAAGCTGCCGCGCCAGCCGCAGCTTCTCCTCGACGTTCATGGAAAAGCCGGGGGATTGCTCGCCGTCGCGCAGAGTGGTGTCGAAGATGTGGACGGTGTCCATGCTGCTGCTCCTTTGGGCAGTGCTGGGAGCTAATCCCAGAGCGGCTGGGGAGTCAAATTTATATTTCTTGTAGATTTTATAAGAATAGTTTATGAATGAATCCGTCGCCCTGCCCGCGAAAAGGACGGCGCTCGGAGGTCAAATGGACCTTGCGCAGCTTCAGGTTTTCCTGACCGTGGCCCGGGAGCGCAGCTTCTCCCGCGCCGCCGAGAAGCTTTACCGCACCCAGCCCGCCGTCAGCATCACCATCCGCAAGCTGGAAGAGTCGGTCGGCCAGCCGCTTTTCCAGCGCGGAGCGCGCGACGCCCAGCTCACCGACGCCGGGACCCTGCTTTGCGACTACGCCGAGCGCATGCTCAACCTCCGCGACGAAATCCAGAAGGGCATGGAGGATTTAAAAGGCGCCGGCCGCGGCCAGCTCTCCTTCGGCGTCAATGAGAGCTCGATTCACGCCTTGCTGCCGGCGCTGGCCCGCTTCCGCCGACTTTACCCGGGCGTGCATATCGCCGTCCATCGCACGTTTTCACGCGACATCCCCCGGGAAGTTCTGAACTACCGACTGGATCTGGGCGCGGTTTCTTTTGTTCCCCAGGAGGAAAAGCTGGCGGCCGTGGAAATCTTCCGGGACGAGCTGGCTTTTGTTGTCTATCCGGAGCATCCGCTGGCGCGCCGCCGCTCGGTGGACATCACCGAGGTGGGTGGGGAAACGTTTGTGGCGCACATTGTCGAATCGCCGTTTCGCTGGCGGGTGATCCAACTGTTTGAGAAGCACCGCGTGCCGCTCAATATAAGCGTGGAACTACCCACCATTGAGAGCATCAAGCGATTCGTGCAGATGGGGACGGGCGTGGCGATTGTGCCGCGGATGTGCGTGCGCTGGGAAGTCGAGCGCGGGCTGCTGGTCGAAGTGAAACTCCGGCAGCTGAAGATGCCGCGGCACCTCTATCTCATCTCGCGCCGGGGTGCCCGGATGTCGCACGCGGCAGCCGCGCTGGTCCGCCTGCTGCGCTCAGGTCCGACCTCTCAGCCCGGTGCCGGCAGCCGGCCCGTACCTGCCTAGACAGGCCGCCCATCAGGACCGATACCGTGTCGTCGGTAGGGGCGCGGCACGCCGTGCCCGCGGGGATCAGTGCGGTCCAAGAGGAAATCATGCCCCATCCCGACAGGGGCCGGGTTTCCCGACTCATCGTCGGCTGTATTCGTCGATGACGCGCTCGATCGACCTTTGGCAGACCGGGCAGAAGCCAACCTTATTGCGGCTGAACATGATGCAGTCGATTCGCGGCCGGTAGAGGCCCTTGGCCTCGTACCCAGCGCCCTCGAACGCGCCGACCCTTCCCGCGTATTTCATGCCCGCCAGCAGCTTGGTTTCTGAAGCCTGTTGCTCGCGGAAGAGTTTTTCGATTTGCTCTTCGGGCGCGCCCGAAGCGCGCAGCTTGCGCCGCTGCTCTTGGATCGCTCGCGATTCCTTCTCAAAGGCCTCCTTGTCCCAAGGTGTTGGGATCGGCGCGCCTTCGGTAACCAGGTCTTTCCACTTCAGCTGCGCGGGGTCGTGCAGCGCGGTCAGATTGGGTTCCCAGGGCTCCGGCTTTTCCGGCGCCCCGGTTTCGTAGGCCACGTCCGAGGTGTAGTACTCATCGCCCAAGCCTCCGAGGTTGTGCCCGAGTTCGTGCACAAACAGGTACACCGCGAACGCGCTCGACGTCGCTGCGGTGGTCTGGGCATTGAAGATTCCGCCGCCCCCGTAAGTGCGCTCATTCACCAGGATCGCCAGGAAATCGTATGGCGCAGCGGAGGCCACGTCACGCAGCGTGCGATTGTCGTAAGTGAGGATGTAGCGCTCGGAATCGAAGCTGCCGTAATGAACCGAAAGCGGCGAACGGCGAAAGATTCCAGCATGCGGCCGGCTGACGCCGCTCTGCGCCGATGGAAGATCAATTGCCCGAACGTTGAAATCGGCTTTGCGGCTGCGGAATGGCTCCTCGAGAAACAGCGCATCCACCAGGCGCTTCGCGTCGGCGTGGAATTTCTCCATCTCGGCGTCGGTGTAGCCATCGCCCAGGATGAGCAGGTCCACCTTGTCCGCTGGCGGCCCGTTCTCAAAAATAGTCCAGACGCGCCCGGCCGGCACCGCGTCGGCCGGCACGACGAACCGCGAGTTGGGATCAATCGCCGTGGCCCAGATCTCGCGGAAGACCTTTTCGGCGTCGCGCTTCTTGAACGTCACCTGCACTTGCCGCTTGGGCCAAGGAAAGCGCAGCGACTCGTGATACGTCCGCCAGATTTTCTTCGCCTCGCCCGTAGTCTCCCACTCGCCATAGATCGACGAGAAGCCGCGCGAATAGAGCAGGCGGTTGGTGGCCCGGTCGGTCACCTCGAATAGATACTTGCCGAGATTGAGGTCATCGATCAGGCGCGTGCGGCTGCCGGGCCACGGCCCGTCCGCGACGATGCGGTCGAGAGAGATGTGCTCCTCGGTTGCCGTGCCGCTGTGGAAGTAGTCCACGCGCATCGTCCGCCCGGTAAAATCCGCGTCAAACGCGCCACCCTGTGCCAAAACTAAGCTTAGGCGGCCTGCATCATGGCTGCCCCAAGCCAGCAGACAGGTGGCGAGCGCCAAGACCAGAAAGAGCATGGCCAGCCAAGGTTTCCAGTGGTTTCTCACACCGCATTCCTCTTGTACACGGTCGCCAATCCTACACGAGATGCAGGCAGTAGGGTGCACGATGGAAGAACACCAGTGCCGCCATGGACGGCCCTTGTCTGATTCACGTTGAGCCCGAAATGTTAAAACACTTCCACATCGCAGCTCTATAAACGCAAAAAGGGCCGAGCGCTAATTCCGCTCGACCCTCTAAGTATCTACCTACTGCTCGTTGACTCTCGGATGAAACCTGCCAGAACCCGTTTTGGCTCGAGCGAGCCGAGTTAACTTCCTTCCCGCCCCGTGAGAGCCGGAAAGGGTGGGCAGCGATGGCCTGCACACCTGCACAGGCTCTACTGCCGCTCTTTTAGAAAGGAGGTGATCCAGCCGCAGGTTCTCCTACGGCTACCTTGTTACGACTTCACCCCAATCATGGGCCATACCTTGGGCGCCTGCCTCCTTGCGGTTAGCTGGGCGACTTCTAGTACAGCTCACTTTCGTGATGTGACGGGCGGTGTGTACAAGGCCCGGGAACGTATTCACGGCGTCGTTCTGATACGCCATTACTAGCGATTCCGGCTTCATGCAGTCGAGTTGCAGACTGCAATCCGAACTGAGCGCGCTTTTTTGCGATTAGCTCCCCCTCGCGGGTTCGCGACGCTTTGTAGCGCGCATTGTAACACGTGTGTAGCCCTGGACATAAAGGCCATGCTGACTTGACGTCATCCCCACCTTCCTCTCCGTTATCCGGAGCAGTCCACTTAGAGTTCCCCCTTGCGGGTGGCAACTAAGTGTAAGGGTTGCGCTCGTTGCGGGACTTAACCCAACACCTCACGGCACGAGCTGACGACAGCCATGCAGCACCTCTACCGGTGTCCCTTGCGGGAAAGCGATGTTTCCACCGCGGTCACCGGCACTTCGAGCCCAGGTAAGGTTCTTCGCGTTGCGTCGAATTGAACCACATGTTCCACCGCTTGTGCGGGCCCCCGTCAATTCCTTTGAGTTTCAGCCTTGCGACCGTACTCCCCAGGCGCAGGACTTAACGCGTTAGCTCCGGGACGCACCCCGAACGGGATGCACCCCAAGTCCTGATCGTTTAGGGCTAGGACTACCAGGGTATCTAATCCTGTTTGCTCCCCTAGCTTTCGTTCCTCAGCGTCAGTTGCGGTCCAGCGAGCCGCCTTCGCCACGGGTGTTCCTGCAGATATCTACGCATTTCACCGCTACACCTGCAATTCCACTCGCCTCTCCCGCACTCGAGCACGGCAGTTTCGGGAGCAGCCTCTGAGTTAAGCCCAGAGATTTCACTTCCGACTTGCCGCACCGCCTACGAACCCTTTACGCCCAGTAATTCCGAGCAACGCTGGCCCCCTACGTTTTACCGCGGCTGCTGGCACGTAGTTAGCCGGGGCTTCTTCTACCCGTACCGTCGCGTCCCTTGCGGGCCATTCGTCCGGGTCGAAAGGGGTTTACACTCCGAGAAGCTTCATCCCCCACGCGGCGTCGCTGCGTCAGGCTTTCGCCCATTGCGCAAGATTCCCCACTGCTGCCTCCCGTAGGAGTCTGGACCGTGTCTCAGTTCCAGTGTGGCCGGCCATCCTCTCAGACCGGCTACCGATCAAAGCCTTGGTGAGCCGTTACCTCACCAACAAGCTAATCGGGCGCGGGCCCCTCCCATGACGCCCTTGCGGGCTTTGACTCCAACAATCGAAATCGTCGGAGTGTTATGCGGTATTAGCCCCGCTTTCGCGGGGTTGTCCCCCATCTCAGGGCAGGTTACCCACGTGTTACGCACCCGTGCGCCGTGCGCCGGCCCCCTGTATTGCTACAGAAGACTGCGCACTCGACTTGCATGTGTTAAGCACGCCGCCAGCGTTCGCTCTGAGCCAGGATCAAACTCTCATTTGAAACTGGTTGTCCTGAAAATCGAAAGTCCCGATTTGCATCGGGACCAGACCTTCAGAACGAACTTGTTGTCGCTCGGTTCACTCTTTATCCCCGCTTCTCGCCGAAGCGAGAACCAGGGAAGTTACCGAACGGGTTCTGGCATGTATCATCCGATTGTCAAAGAGCAGGCCCCCCTGTCATGCAGAAAGGCTTACAGGCAATCGGAGAGTATAGCGACGCCCTGCTCCACTGTCAAGCGCTCAGCGCGCAGGTTTTCCACAAGCGCTATGAGATTGCTTGGGCCTGGCGGCAACAGATTCCATGGCAAAACTCTGGGTGAGCGCCAAGTCAAGTCCTGCTTCTCCATGCGAGGTCAATTGGGGTATGCTGCGCCGCGCCATCTTTCACAACCAGCGCTGGGGGAGGGAATTGTGCGCGTATTTTTCTTGTTTGCGACCCACGGAACCCGTGCGGCCCGGCCAGATGGTCACAGTGCGGCCGATTATCGAAATTAACGCAACCTGGGAACTGGAATTTTGACCGCGGCGACGAATCTCAATTCTCGAGAAACGAAACTCGCCAGGACAAGCCGCTAGCGACGAAGGAGGACGGTATGAAACGCGTCAACCGGAGGCAATTCGCGCAGATCCTGGGCAGCGCGGCGCTGGTCCCGATCGCTTCAGCGGTGGCTGTGCCGGCACTTGCGTGGACGCAGGAGACACCGAAGAAGCCAGAGCAGCCGGCAACGCCGGCGAAGCCGTCCGAAGTGCAGCCGCCACAGGCCGAGGCGCCCAAGCCCGAGCCAAAGCCTAAGCTCACTGCGGAGCAGGAAGAGGCCGTGAAGAAGGCCGTCGAGCGGCGTGATCGGCAACTTACCGCGCTGCGCAGTCGCACGCTGCCCTACGACGCTGAGCCTGCGTTTGTCTTCCAGGTGCGGCGGCGCCCGCGCAGCGCACCAAAAATGTAGGGCACGGCATACGGTGCCCAGCGCAGCAGAAGCGCACTTTGTAACGCCGGCCTCTGGCCGGGCGGTGAAAAAACCGCCGCTGGGCGCCGGCGCTGCAGTGCCGGGGGAAACACACAATGCTTTCCGACGATATCCTCTATCTGAGCGTGCACGAGCTGGGCGCGCAGGTGCGCGCGCAAAAAATCTCCCCGGTCGAGCTGACTGAATCCTACCTCGCTCGCCTGGAGAAATTCGGTGCGAAGCTCGGCGCTGTGGCGACGCTGACGCCGGACCTCGCGCTGGAGCAAGCGCGCGCGGCCCAGAAAGAAATTGCTGCCGGGCGGATGCGCGGGCCGCTGCACGGCATCCCTTACGGCGCGAAAGACCTGCTGGCCACGCGCGACATCAAGACCACTTGGGGCGCCCCGCCGTTTCGCGACCAGGTGTTCGACTTTGATGCCACGGTCATCCGCAAGCTTCGCGCGGCCGGCGCAATCCTGGTTGCCAAACTTTCGATGATCGAGCTGGCCGGTGGCGGCGGCTACTCGAGCGCCTCTGCTTCGCTCCAAGGCCCTTCGCGGTGTCCCTACAACCTCGACCACTGGGCCGGGGGCAGTTCGAGTGGCCCTGGCGCGGCAGTTCCGGCGGCGCTGGTCGGCTTCGCCATTGGCTCGGAGACGTTGGGCTCGATCATCACGCCCTCCGCGTTTTCTGGCGTTTCCGGCCTGCGGCCCACTTACGGCCGCGTCAGCCGCCATGGGGCGATGGCTCTTTCCTGGACGATGGACAAGGTCGGCTCCATGTGCCGCAGCGCCCTGGACTGCGGCCTGGTGCTCAATGCCATCGCGGGAAGAGACCCAGCCGATCCCACTGCACTCGACGCGAGTTTCACCTGGTGGCCGCCGGCGGCTGCAAGGACAAACAAGGCAAAGTTGCTGGCCGGGAAACGCCTTGGCGTGATTCAGCCTGACTTCTCGAGCCAGGGCGACCCGGAGGTCGGCCAGGCGTTTGCCGCCGCGCTCGACGTGCTGCGCGAGTTGGGCACCAAACTCGAAGAAACCGAGCTGCCCGATTTTCCCTACGGCCCCATCGCCGTCACGCTCTACACTGCTGAAGCGGCGTCCATCTTTCGTCCGTTCATCGAAAGCGGCAAGGTGATGGAGCTGCTCGACGAGTTTCAGAAGGCCGGCCTGATCGCCGCCCTTTCGCTGCCGGCCAAGGATTATCTCGACGCCTTCCGCGTGCGTGCCCAGATCCTCCCGGCGCTGGGCAAACTGTTTGAGAAGTTCGACGCGCTGGTCTCCCCCAGCCGCATCACCCCTGCGCCGCGCCTCGACGCGGACTTGACCGCTCCGCCCCCTCCGCGCACCGGCGCACCCGAGCGTCCCGCGACACCACCACAAAACCTGGAAACGCGCAACGTCATCGGGTCGAGCAACGTCGCCGGCCTGCCGGCAATTTCGGTCCCCTGCGGCTTCACCAAAGAAAGGAATTTGCCTATTGGCATCCAGTTTGTTGCTGACGCCCTGCGCGAAGACATTTGCCTCGAGTTCGCAATCGCCTACCAGTCCGCCACCGACTTCCACCGCCGCCGCCCGGATTTGTAGTCTCAACTAGCTGCTGATCGCCAAGCGTTCACGCGATTTAGCGTTCTCCAAGATTCCAAAATCTGGAGGGACTTGATGAATATCTGTATGTAAATCTGGCGGGGTCAGTTGATATTCTTTACCGCAACACCATAGATTGCAAAGAGATAATCTTTATCCCTTAAGTTGGCTAAGGACTTGCGGGCCAATAGCCAAGTTTGTGGTGGCTTCGCTTGGTGACACCAAGCGCTTCGGGGGGATGACATGAAAACCAAAGATATTCTAGTTCTGCTTATAGTCCTGGGGGTCGCATTCGGCGTGGGGACGGCGCGGTTGGCCGCCCAGGCGACGATTTCGACTGGCAGTATTCAGGGGACGATTATGGACCAGCAGGGTGGAGTCGTTCCCAGCGCCAAGGTCACGATAACAAACAAGGCGACCGGACAAAAGATTGCTCCGGAGGTCATGAGCTCAGGCACCTACAGCTCAGGAGCCTTATTGCCCGGAGACTACCTGGTGCGGGTGGAGGTGCCGGGATTCAAGGCCGTCGAAATGAAGGTGAACGTCCAAGTCGGCGTGGTCACTTCGGGTAATATCTCGCTGGAGGTCGGCTCGAGCAGCACGGTCATCACCGTCGAGACCTCCACCGTGCAGGTGAATAGCGAGCAGGTCGCGGTGCAGGGTGTAGTGACGACTCAGCAGATCGAGCAGTTGCCGATCAACGGGCGGAACTTCCTGGATCTGGCGCAGCTCGAACCCGGTGTGCAAATACAAGACGGCGGCAACTTCGACCCAACCAAGAACGGTTTCTCATCGATTTCCTTTGGGGGCCGTTTCGGACGCACTGCGCGCATCGAGGTGGATGGTCTCGATATCAGCGACGAAACTGTCGGCACCACGACACAAAACGTCCCCTTGAGCGCAATCAAGGAATTTCAGATCAGCCAGTCCTCCCTCGACCTTTCCACCGAGTTGACCTCCTCGGGCTCGGTCAACGTGGTTACGCGGTCGGGGACGAGAAACTTTCACGGGCAAGGGTTCTTTTACTGGCGCGGCGACCAAGTATCCGCAAAGCTGGGCCCGAACCCAGTGCCGTTTGACCGCAAACAGTATGGCCTGAGCATGGGCGGGCCCATTCTCAATGACAAACTCTTCTTCTACGGGGGCTGGGAGCGTACTAGACAGGACTTGCAAGCCGGCGTCGTGCTGGCTGCTCCCTTTACCGCTCTCTCCGGCAGCTTCAACTCCCCGTTCTTCGACAACCAATTCATCGGCCGTTTGGATTGGACGGTTAAGCAAGGCTGGACCATATTTTATCGCTTCTCCTTTGAGCAAAACCGAAATGACTCGGGGTTCATCCCGAACAGCTATCAGCCGTTTTCTAACGTGGACCATACGCCCGTGCACGCCGTGGGCTTTGACTTCACTACCGGACGTTTTACGCATAGCGTCCGGGCCGGATACACCAAATTCCGGAATGGCATTACCGACGCGGTGGCCGGCACGAGCATTACTGACCCGGCGCCTGGGATTTCTCTGGCGATCGGCAGCAGCACATCCTGCCTTGCCGCCGGCGCCGATGCCTTTTGCTCAGGGCCAAACATTCTGGCTCCCCAAGCGACGTTCCAAACCAACAAGCAATTCAAGTATGACGGGAGCTTCGTCTATCGATCTCACATTATTCGTTACGGCGCCGGAATCAACCGCATCCTGGGCGGAGGCTTTGCGAAGTTCTTTGGACTTGCCCCGGCCGTCCGCGCGAGCTTCAATAGCACAACGCGTGATATTGCGGCGGCGGGACCTTTCCCCGGAGGTGATACCAATCCGCTGAATTACCCAGTGCGGACCATCTTCCTGGGGAATGGCCAGGGCTTTTTCACCGAGAAACCCGAATTCGGGCTGCCTTCCGGCGGGCAGTTTGATACGCGCGTGCAGTCGTACGTCGGTGATACCTGGAAGGTGAGACCCTATTTCACGCTCACCGGCGGCCTCCGCTACGTCCGCGACACCGGGCGCAGCGATAGCGATCTGGCTCCCATTCCTTGCTCCGCGACCACTCTGATCTCCTGCACCGGCAACTTGTTGGATCAGTTTGGGCCCGGGTTGGGCAGCCGAGTGCGCCAACCCGACAAGAACTTTGGCGGACAACTTGGAATCGCTTGGGATCCCTTCAAGAATGGCAAGACCTCAATCCGGGCAGGCACGGGCATTTACTATGAAAATGCGGTCTTCAACAACATTCTCTTCGATCGCCCGAACCGCCTAGCAAAGGGCTTGTTCTTCGGTCTGGCTTTCCCTTGCCCCTCAGGCACACTGCTTCTTCCGGGCAATCCGCCAACGAAGGTCGATACTTCGAGCCTCTGCGGGAAACCAATCGGTCAGGTGGCCAGCCAGATCACCGCGCTCCAGCAGCGGTTCCAACAGGCGACCCAGGCCGCAGGCGCTGCCGCTAATCCCAATTTTATTGGGAGTGTCTTGGCCAACGGGGGCAACTCTACGGGCAATAACTTCTATGCTCCGGATTACCGCACCCCATACTCCTTCCAGTTCAATATTGGAGTGCAACGGCAGCTTCGCCCAGGAACGGTTATGGAGGTCAATTACGTACGCAATGTGGGGCTGCACTCCCTGCTCGCGTTCGACAGCAACCACGTCGGGGATTCGCGCTTCTTGAATACCGCTGCCGCGCTGAACGCCATCAGCGCAACCAACGCTAGTTTTAACTGCCCAGCAGGGCCGGCGGGTATCAACTGCGCCATCGCCGCAGGCGCCACGATCGTGGACTATGCAGGCAACGGACTGGATTCGGGAAAGAGCTTCCTGGGTGGGACCCCAGCCGTGTTTAACGAACTGACTCCAGACACGGGCGCCGCCTTCCCGGGCATCAACGCGAATGTAGGCGAGAACGAGATGCTGTTCCCCATCGGTCGCTCCGTGTACAACGCCCTCCAGGTCTCTTTGCGGTCGAACCTCACGAGCCCCCTTCGCGGGATAAGAAACTTGAACTGGCAGGTTTCCTATTCGTTGTCCCGCTTCGAGAGCATGGCGCAGGACGTCGACTTCATCAACAATGCGCGCGATTTCCGCAAGCCCACCGGCCGCATTGGCCCGAACGGGCTGGACCGCACCCATCAACTGATCAGCTTCATCACCCACTGGTACACCGCGCTGCCGGCTAATCTCACCCTTTCGGCGAGCGGCGATCCTGGCGAGATTTTCCGGACAGACCTCACCGGGGACGGCACCACAGCAGATATCCTGACAGGAACCAACATTGGATCGTTCGGGCGGGATGTCAAAGTGGGCGATTTGAACAGCACCATCGCCACTTTTAACACTTCGTTCGGCGGTAAGCTCACGCCTGCCGGGCAGGCGTTGGTCAATGCAGGGTTATTCACGGCGGCGCAATTAGCTACGTTGGGTGCCGTTATTCCGTCGGTAAGTCCGGCGCCGCCCGGTCAGGTCGGTCTGGACGCGTTCTTCACGTTCGATCTGCGCTTGAGCTGGGCCCTTAAACCGATCAAGCGGTTTGAACACTTGACCATTGAACCGCAGGTCGGCTTCTTCAATCTGTTCAACCGCCAGAACTTCGATTCGCCGCGACAGCCGTTGAGCGGGGAACTCAATGGCCAAGTGGGATCGGCGAACGGGACGACCAGGAAAGACCGCACGAACCTGATCGGGCTGGGCTCCGGCGTCTTTGCGCTGGGCGCCCCGCGCTCGCTCGAGTTCGGAATTAAGGTCAACTTCTAGTTCCAGCCACGCATCAGCGGCTATTCCTTCGGGCCGCGGCGGGGAACGCAAAACCCCGCCGTGGCCCTTTCCTTAGCTGGGCTTTTTCAACCTGCGCCATCTGCAAGCGCTGTGTTGCGCCTTCTTCCAGCTTAGCGGGATCCAACACTTAGGAGTGGGGTGAGCTTGCTGTCGCTTTGTGGTCCGGTGTTTCAGCTGCAGAATCGCCACAAAAGTGCCGGCGTCGTGAGTCCCGGAGTTTGAGGATCAGGACGCCGCACTCCCAAGCAACCCAGCGCGGTTGCCCCGGCTCTTAATCTGTGGACGGGGACCCGCACAGGAGGCGACGGCCATGTCCAGCCGAGATGCGAGAATTTTGCGTGTGGCGCTTCGAGTGCGGCAAGTTGTCGCAGCCCTGCTCTCCCTATGGATTGGCTGGGCGCCGATGGCCGCAGGGGCGTATGGCCAAACACCCCTGGGGGCTGCGCAGGGCCAGGGCGAGCCGCGGATTCGCGTCGACGTCAGCTTGGTGCTGCTCGAGGCCACGGTGAAGGACAAGGCGGGGCGTGTGATGGGCAACCTCAAGCAAGAGGAATTCGTGCTCGACGAGGATGGAGTCCCTCAGCAGGTCGCCCACTTCAGCCGCGACCAGTTGCCTCTGGCTGTGGCCCTGGTGGTGGACCTGAGCGGCTCAATCAAGCCGTTTCTCCGCCCGCTGCGCTACGCGACTTCCACTGCGCTCAAGGCGCTCAAACCCGAAGACGAAGTCGCGCTGTTCACTTTCACCAGCGACGTCGAGCAGCGCGCCCGCCTGACCCGCGACAAGCGCGAGGTCTCCGACCAGATTGAATTCTTCACCGCCGGCGGCGGCACCAACATCAACCGCGCCGTCTACGACGCCGCGCGCTACCTCCGCGACGCGGCTCCGGCAGCGCGCCGCGTCATCGTTCTGGTGAGCGACAACGTGCCCACGGTGAACGACGGCCTGAGCCCGAAGGAAGTGGCAGACGCTGCGCTCGAAGCCGACGCCGCGGTCTATGGCCTCAAGGTGCCCGGCGACAACCCGTTGGTCGCGCGTATGGCGGCTGGCAGCCGCGGCCTCGTCAACGTCAGCAAATTGACTGCGGAGACCGGCGGCGAAATCTTCGAGGTCGAGAAGGAGGGCTCGCTCTTTCTTGCTTTCCAGGCGCTGATTGAGCGTCTGAAAACGCGCTACACCATCGGCTTCTACTCCACACGTCCTGCCGCAGATGGCAGCTTGCGGAAACTCAACCTGCGGCTCCAGCCCAGCTTCGGGGCCAAGGGTAAAGACTACGTCGTGCTCAGCAAGAGTGGCTACTATGCCACCCGGGCGCGGCCCGCCTCGCGGTGAGTCAATAGTCGAAAGCTAAAAGTTAAGTCAGACCTTCCTCTGCCCATCGAAGCCCTCATAAGTTTAGGACAGGCATTCTTGCCTGTCTGCTCGTGCTACTCTCCGCGGTTAGTTAGCCCTCAGCGATCAGTGTTCCAGTAATGATGTAGGATACTCAGTCCCGAATGGGCTCGACGATGTCTGGCGTGCACGTGCGGTTCGATACGGCGTCACCCTTGTTGCTTGTGATTGTGTGCTTCGCTGGGAGCGCCGGCGCCGGCCCGAAGGGGCTAATGCGGAACCAGCAGGCCAGCGCTGGGAAGGCATCAGACTGAACGCAGATGTATGACTACGTGATTGTCGGCGCGGGGTCAGCGGGTTGTGTGCTGGCCCATCGCCTCACTGAAGATCCCAAAATCAAAGTGCTCCTGCTCGAAGCGGGTGGTCCGGACGACGGGCGGGAGATTCAGATTCCCGCGGCGTTTTCGAAGCTGTTCAAGACCGCGTACGATTGGGCCTACTACACCGAAGAGCAGCCACGTCTCAACCACCGCAGAATGTACTGGCCTCGCGGAAAAGTGTTGGGCGGGTCGAGCTCGATCAACGCCATGATCTATATTCGCGGTCACCGGCACGACTACGATCTCTGGTGCCGGCTCGGCAACGCCCGATGGAGCTATGCCGAAGTACTGCCATATTTCAAGAAAGCGGAAAATCAAGAACGCGGCGCTTCCGAATACCACGGCGCCGGGGGTCCTCTGAATGTAGCCGACCTGCGTTGCGTCAACCCGCTCTCCCGCGCCTTTGTCGACGCCTGTGCCGAAGTGGGCCTGCCACGGAATTCCGATTTCAACGGGCCCGAGCAGGAGGGCGTGGGCATGTTTCAGGTCACCCAAAAGGCCGGCAAGCGGCATAGCGCTGCGGATGCTTACCTGAGGCCCGCCCTGAAGCGGCCGAACCTCATCGTGCACACCCGCGCCCAGGCGACGCGGCTGCTACTCGAAGGGACGCGCGCCTCTGGAGTCGAGTACATCCGCAACGGCGCTGTGGACCGGGTCCGCGCGGACCGCGAAGTGATTCTCTGCGGCGGGACCATCAATTCCCCGCAATTGCTGATGCTCTCCGGCATCGGCCCGGCCGATCACCTGACGGCGCTCGAAATTCCGGTGGTCGCCGATCTTCCGGGGGTGGGACAAAACCTGCAGGATCATCTCCTGCTGGGTGTGGCCTACGAATGTAAGCAACCCATCACTTTGGCGGCCGCAGAGACATTCGGGAATCTCCTGCGGTACATGCTTTTCAAGACAGGGCCGCTGGCCTCCAACGTTTGCGAGGCCGGGGGATTCCTCAAGACCAAGTCGGATCTGCCGGCACCTGACTTGCAGCTCAATTTCGGTCCGGTGTTTTACGTCAACCACGGCTTCACGCGGCCCACCGGCCACGGCTTCTCCGTCGGGCCATCGCTGATCCGCCCCCGAAGTCGCGGGCGGATCGCTCTGCTTTCATCCGATCCGCTTGCGCCGCCGCTGATTCAGCCCAACTATTTCTTGGACGATGCTGACCGGCAGGTGCTGGTGGAAAGCGTGGCACTGGCCCGCCGGATCGCCCGGGCGAAAGCCTTCGATGCGTACCGCGGCGCGGAGGTCTTACCCGGTGAGCAGGCACAAAGCCAGAAGGTAATATCGGAATACGTCTGCAACATTATCGAAACTCAATATCATCCGGTGGGCACCTGCAAGATGGGGAGCGATCCGATGGCGGTAGTGGACGCCCGGCTGCGAGTGCGCGGCGTGAAAGGTCTGCGGGTTGTTGACGCCTCCATCATGCCGACAATTGTCGGCGGCAATACCAACGCCCCAACGATCATGATCGCCGAGAAGGCTGCTGACCTCATCAAGGAGGCTGTCTAGCGTCTGTTTCATAACCTATGCGACGGGCTCAGGATGCACGAGATAGGATGTCAGACGACACACAGATCGGTGGCCCGAGCGGCAGGTTTCCACCCACGCGGTGGTCGGCCATCGTGGCGGCCCGTGGTGACGATCCCGCCGAGCGCACCCGTGCTTTCGAGACTATCGTCGCCGCCTACTGGAAGCCGGTCTACAAATACATCCGCGCGCGCTGGGGCAAGACCAACGAGGACGCCAAAGACCTGACACAGGAGTTTTTCGCCCGGGTGATGGAGAAAGGCTTTCTCGACAGTTACGATCCTGCGAAGTCGCGCCTGCGAACTTTTCTGCGGACCTGCGTGGACGGCTTTGTGGCCAACCAGGACAAGGCGGCGCGGCGCATCAAACGCGGCGGCGACGCGGTCCTGATGTCGCTCGATTTCCAGACCGCCGAAGGTGAACTGGCACGCAGCGAGCCGCCTGCTCCGGGCACAATGGAGGAGTTTTTTGAGAAGGAGTGGATACGCAACCTGTTCAGCCTCGCGCTTGAAAGACTGCGCGCCGAGTGCGAGGCGCGCGGCAAAGCGATCCACTTTCGGCTGTTCGAGCTCTACGACTTGGAGGGCGAGCGCAAGTCGCGGCTCACCTACGAGCACTTGGCCCGCGAGTTCGGCCTCGCGGTCACCGACATCACAAACCATCTGGCCTTTGCCCGGCGCGAGTTTCGCCGCATCACCCTCGCAACGCTGCGCGAGATGACCGCGAACGAAGAAGAGTTCCGCCGCGAGGCCCGCACGCTACTCGGGGTGGACCCGGAATGAAATGGCTTTCCGACCGCACAGTGGAGCGCCTGCGCGTCGCAGCCCAGGCGCCCGACCTGGCCGGCACTCGCTATCGCCTGATCAGCCACATTGCCCGAGGGGGTATGGGCGCGGTCTGGCTGGCCGAAGATACGGCGCTCGGCCGCCGCGTGGCGTTGAAAATCCTCGACGTGCCGGACGCATCGGGTGAGCTCGCCGCGCGGCTGCTCCGTGAAGCGCGCATCCTCGCGCGGTTGGAGCATCCAGGCATCGTGCCGATCCACGATGTGGGCACGCTGGCCGACCGACGGGTTTTCTACACCATGAAGTTCGTCGAGGGCCGGCGCCTCGATCAACATCTTGAGCATGTCCGGTCGCTTCCGGACCGGTTGCGCCTCTTCCAAAGGATTTGTGAGCCCGTGGCGTTTGCGCACGTGCGCGGCGTGTTGCACCGCGATCTGAAACCGGAAAACATCATGGTTGGTCCCTTCGGCGAGGTCTTGGTGATGGACTGGGGCCTGGCCAAGATCCTCCACGACCCCGCAGAGACTGCGAGCGCGGCGGCTCCGGAGCCCACTCCCTCAGCCGAGGAGTCTTCAGCGTCCACGCGCCTCCCCGTCTCGCCGGTTTTGCCTTCAGTTGACGCTTCACAGCCGCAAACCGGCCACGGGGTTGTCTTGGGAACTCCAGGCTATATGGCGCCGGAACAAGCGCGCGGCGAAGTCAAGCGGCTTGACGAGCGCGCCGACGTCTTCGCGCTGGGCGCAATCTTGAGATTCTTGCTGACCCCGGACGCAGCGCGCGACGCCACGATCGCTCCGTCACCGGTCCGCGCCTCCAGCGAATCCGCGGCGCGCCCGGAAGCAGCGGGAAGTGCCGTACCGCGTGCTTTGGCGGCTGTCTGCGCCAAGGCCATGTCGCCTGACCCCAACGGTCGGTACGCCTCGGTTCAGGAGTTGGCGGCAGACCTGTCGAATTACCTCGATGGCTTGGCGGTGTCGGCCTATCCCGAAGGCTTGTTCGGGAAACTTGCGCGCCTTTTCGCGCGGCACCGTACGGCAGTTCTACTGGTGCTAGGCTACCTGCTGATGCGCCTGCTGCTGCTCGCTTGGCAGCGGCGTTAAAGGAATTCGGAGAAAAGTTTAATAGAACAGTGGGCCGGGACTTGAGTCCCTGCACCGCGGAGGAACCCGATGAACAAGGCACTGCTCGGTCTGATGTTGGGCGGGATTTTGGGAATCTTTGATGGGCTCACAGCGTGGTTCACTCCCGAGGTCAGGTCCGCGATTCTTCAAATCGTGGTCGGATCGACGATAAAGGGGCTGTTGGCCGGCGTCCTTATCGGGTTCTTCGCGCGCAAGGTGAACTCATTGCCGTTGGGAATCCTCTTTGGGCTCGGGGTAGGCCTGCTATTGGCCTTTGGTGTCGCGCAGATGCAACGGAAGTACTATCTCGAGATCATGTTGCCGGGTGGCCTCTTAGGCGTCATCGTCGGATATGCCACGCAGAAGTTCGGGAGCAGCCCGCAGGCGGCCGGCGCGCGCTCGTAGAATAATTTTCTGTGTGGCGCTCTGGCTCTTCGGTGTGCGAAACTACACGCTCCCGGGTGCGGCATGAAGCGAAGGCTCCGCGTTTCACGGAGCCTCAGTTGCCGAGCAACGAAAAGTACTGGGCTCGCAGCTCGTCGCAACGCAGAATCGTATTGCTGAGGCAAGCTCTCGGGTCTGTGCTGCCGCTCACCGCAGCGCTGTAATGAGATACGACAGAAATACCGGCAAAATAGAAAGCACAATAGAAGCTGACTCATAACCCACGGGGCGCGTCGTCATTCTGAGTCGCGACTGGGGCGTCGGGGTAACCGTGATCGAACACTCCGGCCCTTCAGGGTGAGGTCTCCCGAGGGTAAACCCTGCCGGAAAGATTCGCTCAGAGAAATTCCTCGCCCCCGCGGCAGGTGAGGGATGACGATGCCTTTGGCCGCATTCGGGTGATGAGACAGCTTCTGCCCAAATCCAAGGAGGAAGATACATGCCAGGAAAAGTGAAGCCCATTCCAGAAGGTTTCCACTCGGTGACTCCCTATTTGGTGGTGCGCGACGCCGCACGCGCTCTTGACTTTTACAAGCGCGCCTTCGGTGCCCTCGAGCGCCTCCGCATGCCCGGCCCGGGCGGCAAGATCATGCACGCTGAGATCCAAATTGGCGATTCCATCGTCATGCTCTCCGACGAGGTCCCAGAGATGGGCGCGCGGTCGCCGCAGGCTCTGAACGGGACTCCTGTGGGCATTTTTCTCTATGTCGAAAACGTGGATGCCACCTTCAAACAGGCAGTTGCCGCCGGAGCGACTTCGAAGGCACCCGTGCAGGACATGTTTTGGGGGGACCGCTACGGAAAGCTGACGGATCCGTTCGGGCATGAATGGTCGGTCGCGACGCACAAAGAAGATTTGACTGAGGCGGAGATCAGCAAGCGAGCCGCGGCCGCTTTCTCAAAACCGGCCACGGCCTAAGCGCCATTTGGATGAGTAGTCATGGAAAGGGGTCGGCCGGGCACAGCTCACTGTGCCCGGCGACAGGCCCCTCAATTTGGCCCCAATCGGCGGGTAGAACCCGCCGGCACTTTGAAAGGAGATGAGTTGTGCTGAAAAGGTTTCTGATCGTGTTGCTAGCCACAGTTTGCGTCGCGTCCGCGCAAACACTGACCCAGGCCGAGCGCGACCGCGCGATCAACCATCTGCAAACCACGCGTAAGGCATTCCTCGATGCCACCAAAGGGCTCTCGGAAGCCCAATGGAACTTTAAGCAAGCCCCGGATCGGTGGTCCGTGGCGGAATGTGCCGAACACATCGCACTGGCCGAGGACTTTCTTTTCAAAATCGTTACCGACCAGGTCATGAAAGCTCCCGCGCCTGCGGAGAGAAAAGAAGATATAAAAACGCTAGACCAGTGGGTGCTCACCGCGATCCCCGATCGGACAAACAAAGCTAAGGCGCCGGAACCGCTGGTGCCTAAGGCGCGCTGGTCCTCCAAAGATACCGTGCAGCACTTCCTCGACAGCCGGGCCACGACACTGAAATTCCTGGAGACGACCCCGGACTTGCGCGCGCACGCTATCGATACACCGATGGGCAAGACGCTCGATGGCTACCAGTGGATTCTGTTCATTTCTGCGCATACCGAGCGCCACCTCGCGCAGATCAAGGAAGTGAAGGCCGACGCGAACTTCCCAAAGCAGTAGCGGGCGGAAATGGAGGTTTTTGCGGTAGGTTGAGGCCAGCGTTCCATGCTGCGGCGGTTCGGGAGCCGTCGCACGCTTCGGCTAGCCTTTCAGCGGGCTTCGAGCTTCGCTTTTCGAGCTTCGAACCTCGGCGGGTAGTTGGGGCCGGCGGATTCCAGCAGGCGACGCAGGGATTCGCTGTAGGGAGCCCGCGACACGCCGCGCTCGGTAATAATTGCGGTCACGAAGCGCGCCGGGGTAACGTCAAACGCGGGATTGGCTGCAGCCACGTCCGGGGCGATGCGCACTCCCTGGAAGTGAGTCACTTCTTCCGGCGGGCGTTCCTCGATGGGGATATGATCGCCGGAAGGAATGGAAAGATCCAGGGTAGAGGTCGGAGCAGCCACGTAGAACGGCACGCGGTTTTCGTGTGCCAGCACAGCAATCTGATAGGTACCGATCTTGTTGGCCGTATCGCCGTTGGCGGCAATGCGGTCCGCGCCGACAACCACCGCGCCAACTCCGCCCGTCTTCAAGAAATGTCCCGCCATGTTGTCGGTGATCAGCGTCAGGGGAATGCCGGCCTCGGCTAGCTCCCACGCCGTGAGCCGCGCGCCCTGCAAGTAGGGCCGTGTTTCCGGCACCAGCACCCGAAGCTTGCGACCCTGCGCAATCGCCACGCGGATCACGCCAAGCGCTGAGCCGATGCCTGCAGTGGCCAGGGCGCCGGTGTTGCACTGCGTCATCACCTGGCCGTCGGTCGGCATCAGCTCGGCGCCGAACCGGCCGATGGCTTCATCATCGGTCTTCTTCTCGAGATGGATCTGCTGCGCCTCGACGACCATCGCTTCCCGGATGCCCGCAAGGTCTCCTTTGCCTGCGACCCCGGCCGCGCCGGCTGTCTCCGCGAATCGCCGCTTCATTCGTTCGAGGGCCCAGAACAGGTCCCTGGCGGTGGGACGTGTTCGGGCGAGGGTGTCGCAGATCGCCGCCAATTCCGCCTTCAGCTCGTCAAGCGTGCGCGCGGTCGAGCGCTGCACGCCCAGCGCCACGCCCATCGCTGCGGCCACGCCGATGGCCGGCGCGCCCCGGATGACCATCTCGCGGATGGCGCCCGCGACCTCGCCATAGTAGGTGTAGGTGTGATAGACCACTTCGACAGGCAGCCGCCGCTGGTCGAGCATCACCACACCTTCGTCCGTCCACCGGATGGGTTGCGCAACGTTCAATCTATTTCCCCTGATTTGTGCATGACTATCTTACCGCAAGCCGTGTCTTGCGGCGTCCCACTTCGTGCTGCGGCGGTGGGCGCCGTTGCGGCCCAGGCATGTGACACTAGCCGATTTTCCGGGTCTCACCTAGCCAATTGACCGATGCGGCCGAACACCGGACTGCGGCATCCTGCTCTCGGCGGGATCGCTTCTCCCGCCGAACGTCATGATTCTTGGAGGAAAAGAATGCAAAGAGCGTCATCTGAGAACCCCGGGGAGAGTGCCGGCGCGTTGCTGGCGCTGTCCAACGATCTGGCCGGAGCGGTCGAGCGGGCCGGCCGCGCGGTTGTAGCCATCTACGCCCGGCCGCGCGTTCCCTCGAGCGGCATCCTCTGGCGCCCAGATGTGGTTGTCGCCGCAGATCACACCATCAAGCGCGATGAGGAAATCACCGTGACTCTTCCGGACGGGCGCTCGGTGCCCGCTTCGTTGGCGGGTCGCGACCTCAGTACGGACCTCGCTGTGCTGAAACTGCAGAACGCCGACCTGCCCGCCGCTGAGATCGGCGATACGGCAAGCCTCAGAGTTGGGCATCTAGTGCTCGCGCTCGGGCGGTCTGGGGGGGATAGTCTCGGTGCCAGCCTGGGCGTCATCAGCACACTCAGCGGCGCTTGGCGCACCTGGCGCGGCGGCCACATCGATCAATTCGTGCGCCTCGACCTGGCGATCTACACCGGATTTTCCGGCAGCGCGCTGGTCGACGCATCCGGCCGGGTGGTGGGCCTCAACACTTCGGGGCTGGCCCGCGGAATGGCTCTGGCCATTCCCACCTCGACAGTCAATGGCGTTGCCGAGGAGCTGCTGGTAAAAGGACACATTGCCCGCGGATATCTGGGTCTCGGGATGCAACCCGTGGTTCTGAGCCACGCGCTCCAGAAGAAGCTCGGATTGCCCAGCAATTCCGCGCTCATCATCGTCAGCGTCGAGCCCGACGGACCCGCGGAGAAAGCCGGCGCGCTAATTGGCGATGTGCTGGTTGCGCTCGATGGGACCCCGGTAAGCGACACTGATGATGTACAGGCCAAGCTCGGCCGGGAATATATCGGGAAAGAGCTTACGGCATCTATTCTTCGTGGGGGAGCTGTGGCTGAGCTAGTGATCCAGGTGGGCGAGCGCCCGCGGAAAGATAAGTAACATGGCGAGCGCAGACAGGTTTGCTTCACAGGCAAGCTCCGCTCTTGCAGCCGAAATCGCCGCCGTGGTCGAACGGTTGCGCCGCGTCACCGTGCAGGTCCGCGGCGGGCGCGGAGGCGGGGCGGGTGTCCTCTGGTGCTCGGACGGCCCGCGAAGCCACTGGATTATTACCAATGCCCATGTGGCACGCGGCCCGCGCGCGGGGTTGGTGCTTCCGGACGGGCGTTTCCTTTACGCCGAGGTCCGAGCGACAGATCCGCAGCGCGACTTAGCCGCGCTCAGCGTACCGGCTGCGGGCCTGCCCGCTGCCGACATCGGCGACTCCGGCGGAATACGCGTCGGTGAACTAGTGCTCGCGGTTGGCAATCCCTGGGGACTTGTCGGCGCGGTTGCTGCCGGGATTGTCCATGCTGTCGGTCCCATCTACGCATGCAACAGGCCGAGCTGCATCCAGGCCGACGTGCGGCTGGCGCCGGGCAACTCTGGCGGGCCGCTGGCAGACGCGCGCGGCCGCGTCATCGGCATCAATAGTATGGTCGCTGGGGGTTTGGCCCTGGCCATCCCGAGTAACGAGGTGGAGCGATTCCTCCGTGGCCTGGGCCGCCAGTGCGGGGACGCAACGGAGGCGGCGTGACCCGCGTTCTGGTCGCAGCCACCTCTGGGATCGTTCGCAGAGGCTTGGAGACACTTCTCGCCGCGAGCCCGAATCTCACGGTGGTAGGCAGCAGTTCACTCGATGCGACCACGCTCGCAGAGCGGCTGGAAGACCTCCAGCCGGACGTCGTACTACTGGAACTGAGGCCGCAGGAAGACGACTCGGTTGCGCGTCATCTGCCCGCTTTTGGTCCAGGTCCTGGCGCGCCTGCTATCGTGGTGCTGGCGGACCCCCCATACGGTCCCTGGATAGCCGAGGCTTTACGCTCCGGCGTACGCGCGGTCTTGCCGCCAGAGGCAGCGCCCGAGGAGATTGTGGCCGCCGTCGAAGCTGCCGCAACTGGCCTGGTGGCTTTGCACCCTGACGCGGTGGAAGCGTTGCTACCCGCCGCGCCACCCTCTCCACGCTCGATGCCGGCCTCCCCGCATCCGCCCCTGAGCTCTCGCGAAGTTGAGGTACTGGGCATGCTCGCCGAGGGTCTGGGCAACAAACAGATCGCGTGGCGCTTGGGCATTTCAGAACATACCGTGAAGTTTCACCTCAGCTCGATCTTTACCAAGCTGGATGTGTCGAGCCGTACCGAAGCCGTTGCCCTCGGGGTCCGCCTGGGTTTGATCATGCTGTGAGAACGCAACAGAATGTCCAGAAGGCGTCGGGGAAGCGGCGCAGGCCCTCGGTGCCAAAGTAGAACCCAATGCAGAGGGTGCTGTTGTAGCTCAGGTGGAGCAGGTAGCTTGCGAGCACCGTGCCCGTGCGTGCACGCGCAAATGTAAACACGATCCCCACAATCATTAGCAGCGCGAGCTGCCCCCAGGCGCCCCGCAATTGCTCCGCATGAATCAACCCGAACAATACACCGGTGACGAATACGCCTGCCGGGACACCGAAGCTGCGCGCCAGCACCGGATAGATGTAGCCTCGGAAGACGGTTTCCTCCACCAGCGGCGCGGCAAGGATCGCCAGGGTCATGATCACAAGTGCGCCCTGGCGGTCGTGGAAAAGCTTCTCGATGGGCGGCGTGCCCTTGGTGGGGATCCACTTATTGGCAACCATGTTGGCGAAAGCCAGCCCGACGCCTCCGGCGATGCAGGTTGCGTAGCGAAAGCCGCCGGACAGCGCGTGCGGGGGCAGGGGTCGCCAACCGATCGTGCGCCAGAAAGGTGCGTGGTGGCGCAGCCGCACCATCAGATAAAGGTAAAGCATCAACCCGCCGAACCACACTGCCTGCCGCGCGCCGATGAACAGCGCGCTGCTTGTCGCCAGCTTCTGCAATTCCACCCAATTCAGGTGTAGCTTGGCGAGGGCGTAGACCTCAAAAACCATCTCCAAACTCACCAAGCTGCCGACGGCGAAAGCAATGAAGAGCGCGAGGCAGCCCCACGCCCACGGCGTGCGCAAATCTTCGGGCACCCCGGCCTGCGCCTCTGGCGCTGGCACCTGCTGTGAGCTCGGGGGCAAAGACCGGTCAGCGGATTGCCCCCCCTCGGCCGGCAAGTCTCCGGGCGAGTCGATCGGGGGAAAATTGTCTTCGGGCGCGCTCAACGTTTACGCCTCGACTGTCCGATTCTCCGGCCCCTGCCGGGACTAGCCTCCACCAACGCCGCCGCCAGCAGCGGCAACATAATCTCATGATGGCCCGTCAGCGCATATCCGTGCGAATCGCTGCTGTGGCCGCGGCGCGCGGGCGCAGTCGGCCGCTTCACCACATTTTGCAGTGGCCGGTAGTGCTGGATGAAGTCAAAATTTGCGGTGGTAATCGGCCGCAACGCTGTCCCTAGATTTCGCACCACCGATACCGCTTTCAGGAACACTTCGGGCAGCATCACCGCCGAGCCCCAGTTCAGATAGACACCGCCGGCATGCATCTGCTTCACCAGCGCGCAGAATAGACGAAAGTCATGGTGCGTCGCAGCGCCCAGCGCCGCGCCGTCGGCCGAGCGGTGCATGTGCGGGATGTCGGTGCCGATCGCAAGATGCACGGTCACCGGCACGCGCGCGCGGTAGGCCGCGATCAGCACGCTCGACTCGGGATATTTCACCCGCAAGCGCCCGCTGGTCAGCAGCTTCCCCGCCGCTTCGCCCATCCCGATTCCGCTGCGGTGAGCGCCCACGGCGATTTCATTCAGATAGAGCCCAGTTTCCTCGGCCATGCCGAATGCGCCGCCGCCCAGCGCGGCCTCGACGTCTTCGGAGGTGTTGCCGGCCAGTGCGATCTCGAAATCGTGCACCAGCCCGGCGCCGTTTGTCGCGATGCCGCTGATGAAGCCGCGCCGGATCATGTCAATCAGCACTGGCCCGAGCCCGACCTTGAAGACGTGACCGCCCAGGCCCCACAGAATGGCCTTGCGGCGCGCTCGCGCGCGGAGGATAGCCCCCGCCACCGCGCGCAGATCGTCCGCGGCCAGAATCCGTGGCAGTGAGTCCAGAAACTTCGCCACCGTTGTCCCGCGCTGGTGTGGCTTCACGAAGTCGCGTACACTCACCTTGCTCTTCCGCGTCGCCAGCGGATAGGTTCGGATCTTCTCCAGGCCGAGCGGCTCAATGTCGTAGATGCCCATGTTAGGGAAGCTCGTCGCTATTAACCCTCAAGCGCGCCCGTGCGCAGCACTCTACTTGCACCACGCAGGCCGCGCAAGGGTCGCGCCGAATGTGCGTGGGGGCAGGGCACGCCGCAGCGGTTCAGGCATGCACAGTTTCTAACGCCGGCGTCCCGCAAGCGATTCTCACTCCCACGCGCGCCTCGTTGCAGGGTTCTGCTTCAAGGCCCACACTTGCCGCCAGGATGTGCTGCTTGAATCAGTAGTTTGATCCGAGCGCTGCGAGCCTAACTGGAGGAGCGCGTCGTTTGTTTTTATGGATTTGGTGATTGAAAGTTGCCGTTGAGGACGCGGGCCAGGACTTGGCCGGTATAGGATTTCTTGTTGCGCGCGACCTGCTCAGGAGGCCCTTGCGCCACGATGCGCCCGCCGGCTTCGCCGCCTTCGGGCCCGAGATCAATGATCCAATCGGCCTGCTTAATGACGTCGAGATGGTGCTCGATGATCACCACCGTATTGCCGAGGTCCACCAGACGGTTCAGCACGTCGAGCAGTTTCCGCACGTCGTCGAAGTGCAGTCCGGTGGTGGGTTCGTCCAGGATATAAAGAGTGCGGCCGGTCTGCCGCTTGGAAAGCTCTTTGGCCAGCTTGATGCGCTGCGCCTCGCCACCGGATAGCGTTGTGGACGATTGCCCCAGTTGTATGTAGCCCAGACCGACGTCCACCAGAGTTTCCAGTTTCTGCCGGATCTGCGGGATGTTTTCGAGAATCTTCAGCGCGTCTTCCGCCGGCATATCGAGCAGGTCGGAAATGGAGTAGCCTTTGTAGTGGACGGCAAGCGTTTCGGCATTGTACCGCCGCCCGCGGCACACTTCGCAGGTGACGTACACATCGGGAAGAAAATTCATCTCGATGCGCCGCAAGCCGTCGCCCTGGCACGCCTCGCAGCGCCCGCCCTTCACGTTGAAGCTGAACCGTCCGGGACGGTAGCCGCGCTCGCGCGATTCCGGCAGCATGGCAAACAGCTCGCGGATGGGCGCAAACACGCCGGTGTAAGTGGCTGGGTTCGACCGCGGCGTGCGGCCGATCGGCGCCTGGTCAATCTCAATCACCTTATCAATGTGCTCGGTGCCCTGGATCTCTGTATGCGGGCCGGGCCGCTCCATCGAGCGGTAGAGCTTCTGCGCCAGCGCGCGATAGAGGATGTCGTTCACCAGAGTGGACTTGCCCGAGCCCGAAACTCCTGTGATCACGGTGAGCATGCCCAGTGGCAGCGTCACATCGATGTTCTTCAGGTTATTCGCCTGCGCGCCAAGGACGGTAATGGCCTTGCCGTTGGGCGAGCGGCGCTTCTCCGGGATGGGAATCTTCAATTCGCGCGCCAAGTACCGCCCCGTGAGCGAAGCGGGGTTCGTCGCGATATCGCTCGGCGAGCCGATGGCGACCAGGTGCCCGCCGGCGTTGCCGGCGCCCGGGCCCAAGTCCACGACGTAGTCGGCTCGGCGTATGGTCTCCTCGTCATGCTCCACGACGAGCACTGTGTTCCCCAGGTCTCGCAATCGCCCCAGCGACTGCAGCAGGCGGTCGTTGTCGCGCGCGTGCAACCCGATGGAGGGCTCGTCAAGCACGTAGAGCACCCCGCGCAGCCGCGACCCGATCTGCGTCGCCAGGCGAATGCGTTGCGCCTCGCCGCCGGAGAGCGTTGCCGCCGAGCGGTTGAGACTCAGATAGCTCAGGCCGACGGCCAGCAGGAAGTCGAGCCGCTCGGCAATTTCGCCGAGCGCGCGCCCGGCGATCTCGCGTTGTCGCGAGGTGAGCTGCTTCAAGATCTTGTCCACCGCGGGCCGCGCCTCGCTGATGGCCAGCGCCGTAAAATCGGCAATCGACCAGCCCGCGATCTTCACTGCCAGGCTCTCGGGCCGCAAGCGTCGCTCGCCGCACGCGCTGCAGGGCACCGGCGACATGTACTGCGTCATCCACTCGCGGTAGCTGTCGGAGTTTGACTCCTCGAAGCTGCGCTCGAGGAAGCTGAAGACGCCGGGGAAGCGCAGGCCCTTCACCGCGCCGCCCCGACCCCGGCCGTTTCCACTGGCTTTGCTGGTGGGATTGCCGTAGAGGATCAGGTTCTGAACGCGGCGCGGCAGTTTTTCAAACGGCTGACTCAGGTCGAACCCGTGCGCATAGGCTGCCAGCTCGAGCGTGCGTTTCAAGTACGTCGAGCCGGAACCTGGCCCCAAGCCTCCTTCAAACAGCGGCCGCGACCAGTCCGCAATCACCTTGGCCGGGTCGAGATCGTATTTCGAGCCGAGGCCGTTGCACGCCGGGCAAGCGCCGTAGGGCGAGTTGAAGCTGAACGACCGCGGCTCGAGCTGCGGCACCGAGATGCCGCAATCGGCGCAGGCCAGTTTCTCCGAATACATCTGCTCGGCGCCGCCGACCACCGCCACGGTCACCAGGCCCCGCGCCAGCTTCAGCGCTGTGGCAATCGAAAGCTCGAGGCGCTTGGCGATGCCGGGCTTCACCAGCAGGCGGTCCACAACGACTTCGATGGTGTGGTTCTTGCGCTTGTCCAGGCGAATCGGCTCGTCGAGTTGCCGCAGTTCGCCATCGATGCGCGCGCGAATGAACCCATCCTTGGCGAGTTTTTCGAGCTCCTTCTTGTACTCGCCTTTGCGGCCCCGCGCGATCGGCGCGAGGATCATGATGCGATCTTCGGGCTTGAGCTGCAGGATGGTCTGGACGATCTGCTCGGTCGATTGCCGAGTGATGGGCTTGCCGCAGTTGGGGCAGTGCGGCGTCCCGATCGAGCTATAGACCACACGCAGGTAATCGTAGATTTCGGTGATAGTGCCTACGGTCGAACGCGGCGAGCGCGTCGTCGTCTTCTGCTCGATGGCGATCGACGGCGAAAGCCCCTCGATGGAGTCCACTTCGGGCCGCTCCATCTGATCGAGGAATTGCCGGGCGTAGGCGGAAAGCGACTCGACGTAGCGCCGCTGGCCCTCGGCATAGATGGTGTCAAACGCCAGCGATGATTTGCCTGAACCCGACAGCCCGGTGATCACGGTCAGGGTGTTGCGCGGGATTTCCAGGTTGAGGTTCTTCAGGTTGTGCTGCCGGGCGCCGCGGACAACGATTTTGGTCAGGCCCATAGGTCAAGTGTCGGGGGCGGGGAGTCAGGTATCAGGGCTCGGCCCTGATGTTTCCATTCTCACCGCAGAAATAGATCTGGCTTGACGGCTGCTGCATGCCCCACAGTGCCAGCCGCTGCAAAGCTAGGACACTGCGGCCAGCGTAACCCCTCACAATAGCAAGGCGCGTTTTGTGGGTCAAGGATGCCTCCTCTCCTGCCTCTCCTGACTTCCCTGACATCTCCTGACATTTCCTGCAACTTCTGGAACGCGGTATGTCTATCTTGCTGGAGGGCGGACACTTGCGCCTTTGTGCTCACGGGATGCTTGGCAAGAATGAACGCCCGCGGCCCCTGTGGCAAATTAGGGGGGCTCCGGAGGCTAGCACGGCCAGCGGAATATTTTCCCGGGGAGTTTCGTTTTTACCGACCTGTGGAAAAATCAACTCCTTTAGACATAAGGACTTAGCTTTGGCGCACGGCGTGCCTTTTATTCCCGCGAGGGGGGAGGACGAGCCGAGGATCCCTTTTAGGGGATTGAGGGCTGGGCCGGCCCGCTCTTCCCCCGTCTGCTTCCGCCGCTCACCCCAAACACACCCAAATGACCACACCCATTACCGGCGGAAGCTCGCGCCACGGTTGTCACTCACTCCTGCCCCGGACCTGCGTCCCCGAAAAGCCCCACCAGCTACGGAGTCGGGCCTAGGCTTCCTTTGAGCTAACTCGAACGCACCGCCACAGCTGACTTCGTGTTACTTCTTAACGTATAGATCGGGAATTTGCTCGCGAAGATGGGCGACCTTGGGGAGATCATTAATCACGATGTAAGGGTCGTTTGGGTGATGGACAGCGTAGTCCTGGTGGTAAGCCTCTGCCGGATAGAAATCCCTGAGGCGGATGACCTGAGTGACGATAGGGCGCGGATACACCTTGGCCTCGTTGAGCTGATCCATATAGGCTTGCGCAATACGCAGTTGTCTCTCGGTGGAGAAAAAGATCACTGAGCGATACTGAGCCCCCGTGTCCGGTCCCTGCCTGTTCAATTGCGTGGGATCGTGCGCCACTGAGAAAAAAACTTTGAGTATCTGCCCGAACGAAACCTGAGACGGATCGTAGATGACCTTGACGGATTCGGCGTGCCCGGTTGTTCCCGCGCTGACCGTCTCATAATGAGCCGTATTTGCGGTCCCTCCAGAGTACCCCGCCGTTACGCTGATGACGCCTTTGACGTGCTCAAACACGGCTTGGATACCCCAGAAGCAACCCCCTGCAAGTACGGCGGTCTGCTGGCCACTCGTCGCGGCCAAGGGATCGTCCACGACGGGACTCGGAATGACAGTGGCGCTTGCCGAGTTGCACGCCACTAGCGCAGCGAGAGCGAGAAAACCTGAAAGCCCGGCGAAGCTACGGACAAGAAAGCGAAACATATTGAGACCTCCTTTTATGAGCAACCAACTCGGCAGCGCCATGTTCCCGAATCGGCCAACATCCTTTATCATCCTTTGATGAATCTCAACGCCACAGAGTTCATGCAATAGCGCAGACCGGTTGGTTTGGGACCATCGTCGAAGACATGGCCTAGGTGCGCATCGCAGCGGCGACAGGACACTGCCGTCCTCCGCATTCCCAAACTCCTGTCAGCGAGTTCCACGACATTCTCCTTGGCAATCGGTGCCCAGAAACTGGGCCAACCCGTGCCGGAATCGAATTTTGTATCAGAACTAAATAGAGCCGTGTCACAGCAAATGCAGCGAAACAATCCCTTGTCATGGAGATTCCAATAGGCGCCTGTGTAAGCAACCTCGGTATCGGCTCTACGCGTGATGTCGAACGCTGCCGAACTGAGCTGCTTGCGCCATTCCTTTTCGGTTTTAACAATCTTCGGAACCGATACGACACCCTGCCGCACGCCAGTGTCGGAAAACTGCACGATTGTAACCATTTCAGTCGGCCCCGCCGGCAGCGACTCGGCTTCCGCAGGCTGGCGCTTTAGAAAGCGCCAAACCGCAAGACCAGCAAGAACCGAGGCGCATACGGAGAAAAACGCTCTTCGATCAAAACCCTTTGACGATTCCCCGTTTGCCAGATCTGATCGCAACATGAAACCTCCAAGGCCTCGCCTCTTCCTTAAGATGCTCCAGTGGGCGAATAGTTCCAAGAGGATATAAGGACGCGCGAAGTCTTCAGCTTGGTTCAAGCCGGCCCCTGGACCTCCTTCTGACATCGGGGTTGCGCGCGCCGGGGATAGCCCGGTGTCCCATAAACTAAATCTTTCTGGTGTAAGATGTTTGATGCTGCCACTGGGGCGTGGTCCAACCGGTAGGACGCTGCACTGTTAATGCGTTCAGGGCCATCTTGCAGCATAGCGCACCAAGTGCGAGAAAGTGCAAATCTCCTGTGTTTATGTGGGGTTAGAGAGCTTATCTTTGTGCAGGGCCGCGCACCGAGCGGCGCCGAACGGCAAAACCAACTAACACCAGAAAGATGCGGTTATTGGTTCGCTCGATATCTAGCCGCACCTCAGCGTAGCCAAACGTACCTCATTCGGCGGTTATCTTCTTGAGTCGCAACTGATGGTGGTAATGCGCTACTTTGCCGTAATCGCCTTCGTTGCCGAGCCCCGCCGTTGTTGGCCAGCGTGCCGACCAACGCCCCAGTTGATGTAACGAAAACTTTCAGCGTGGCGCTAGAGCTGGTGCTAGTCACTTCGACAACCAAGATCTGGTCGGCGACCGCATACTCGGCCAACTGAATTGCCAACGTGTCCGCGGCAGGCGGGGGAGCTGCAGGCGTGACAGTCAGCAGCGCCGTCTTGGTTACGCCACCAAAACTAGCCGAGATAGTGGGCGAAGTGGACGCAGTCACCGACACAGTGGTCACCGTAAATGTCGCGTTGGTCGCCCCCGCCGGAACGGTCACGCTCCCAACCGCGGGGACGTTGGCCGCTGCGGGATTACTGCTCGAAAGGGTGACCACTGCGCCGCCCGCTGGAGCCGCCGCGCTCAGGGTTACAGTTGCCACCGAGGAGTTGCCCCCAACGACGCTAGTGGGATTCAGCAGGAAGCCGGAGACCGTTAGAGGCGGAGGCGGCGCCGGTGGTGTGACCGTCAGCAGGGCTGAGGTGCTGCCCGTCGGGATCGTGGCGGTGATCGTGACCGTGGTGGATACGGTCACCGGCAA
>QHYU01000005.1 GCA_003224235.1 Acidobacteriota bacterium | reverse complement strand
TACCGTAGATCAGGACCCGATCGTAGTAGTGACGCAGAGCCTCGTAGGCCCCCTCGCTTTCCCAGGCCTGTGAAGTCACCTCTGGAGCATCCAGGATGTCTCGCAGGCCAAGAACTACAGAGCAGTCCGGATGTGCTTCCTTGAGTGCCTTCAGCACCGGTAGCAGTTCCCCCTGCACACCGGCCGGCATGTGGTCAACTAGAAGGAGGTCAGGTCGGTAATTCAGAAGCACGCTTCGCAAGAGGTCAGCGCGTAAGGTTTTGAGCCGTTGCTTATCCATCCGGAGACGCGCCGGCTCCCAATTACCCGCACTGATCTTTCGGACGGAGGGAAGCTTGACATGATCCATGCGGTCCGGCAATTTGAAGAACGGAGCAACTGGGGAATTGGCGAATAAAAGAACGTTGGCATCCCCAGCCTCTTCCATAAGTTGCCGGCCGATGAGGGTATTCCGCCTCAAATGGCCGAGCCCGACACTTTCAGGTGAATACATGGCGATGTCGCAAGTCGAAGTCATATGGCACCTTCCCTTTTTCTGCCGACCCGAGGGAGTGAGAGGAGTCAATTTGGGCCCACCATCAGTTAACAGGCAGGACCACTCGCTCCGCGCGGAATTCGGCCTCTTAGTTGGTTAGGCTACCGAGGCGCCCTCACCCTTGAATCGGAACTAGCGAGTGGCTTGTAGCGTTGCTTGGAAATCCGGACATATGCACCCGGCCTCAACAAGTATGTAGGAATACCCTTGGGCCGGGCGGCCTGGGCCCCCACGAAGACTTGCCCCGAATTTTCATTACCAAACAAACGAAGGCAGCCTAAGAGACAGAGGAGGTCCTGGCAATCCGGTGAATAATGGAATCTAAGGAGGGAAAAACTCCTGAAACATTGTGGGGACAATACCTGAGGACCAACGTGGACCAGGCCTCGGCTGATGACGAATCATGCAACTCTCTCCAAATTCGTCTCTTAGACCACAACCCTGTCCCCCATCATCCTGGTTCTCTAAGATGAGTGTGCCATCACCTTGCCGAAGTTCTGGCGCGCATGGCTCAGTGAGATTAATCCACCGGGCACCTCTCCCAGATGGGCAGCAGGTGTGGCTTTGTGTCGCTTGTCAAGGCTCGGCCAGTATCTACCACTTCGCGGATGCCAAGAATGGCGGCGGTGTCGTCACCCGAGAGTGGTTATGTCTTGCACTCGAACTTTCAGTCGCCAATTGGCCCTTGACTGGACCCAACTCGCAGGAATACGCTTCGCCTAGGGGTCATCCTTGGGGCTGGGCCTGACAATGCCCAATCTAGTGTCGGGTAAAGACCCGATGCCTTGAGCTGGTCTTCACCCGATACACTGAGGAAAGCGATCTTCGTAGAGTGGGTATTGTGTCAGCAGGCTGTTAGCGATTCCGGCCCCTTTCGGGAATCGCCGGAAGGAGAATGTCCATGGAAAAGGTGCAAGCAATGCGCAGAACCTCTATAGAGTCTGTTCAGGCCACCAGTGAATTATTCCGCGAGTTGGTTGAACACCTCCGACAGAGCCGCACCCAACTGCGCGAAGAATGGGCCCAGCGCATCACTGAGGCACAGTTGCTGACAGCAATGAGCAAGGAAGAAATCTTTGCCGAAGCGACTTCCGTCTATGACAACTACATGGAGGCGCTGAAAACCGGAACTTTCGAGGCACTCCAAGCGTACGCGCGCAATCTGTCCGAGCGCATCATTCCCCGAGGTGTGGAAACGCGCGAAGTGATAGGGATTGTCTTGCTGCTTCGCGACGTTCTTGCGCGCTCCTTGTTTGCGAAATATCAGGCGGATTTCGCGCTGCTGAACCGCATCTTGGACGCATACGAGCCAGCTGCCAACCGCATCGCCATCACCGTGGCCGTCGGCTTCGTCCAGGAGCGCGAGCGCGTCATCCGCGAGCAGCAGGAGGCCATCCGAGTCCTCTCCACGCCGGTGCTGCAGGTCCGCGAGCGTTTGCTCATCTTGCCAATCATCGGCGTCATGGATCCCCAACGCGCCCGCCAGTTGACTGAGCAGTTGCTCCGGGGCATCCGCACAAACCGTGCCAAGGTCGTGGTCATCGATATCACCGGTGTCCCGGTGATGGACGCAAGTGTTGCCAACCACCTGGTGCAGACGGTGGAAGCGGCCCGCCTGTTGGGCGCAATAGTCATCATCACCGGGTTGTCGCCAGAAATCGCCCAGACGCTGGTCATGATGGGCGTGGACTTGGGGAAGATGAACACCGTTGGTGACCTCCAAGGCGGCATTGAAGAAGCCGAGCGGCTCTTGGGCTATAAGGTTGCTATCACTGGGGAAGCGAGCGACCATTCCCTAAGAGGATAATCTATGGAAGTTCCTATTCTCAAACAAGGGCCCTACCTGATTGCCAGCATCCAGTCTGCGCTCAGCGACAATGACATGGTCCGGTTGCGGGACGCGCTAGTGGAACAGGTAGGAAGATTCCGCTCGCGCGGCGTCATTGTTGATGTCACGGCGCTGGACGTCATGGATTCGTTTGCGACGCGCACGCTCCGCGACCTCGGCCGCATGATCCGCTTGCGCGGAGCAGACACTGTGATCGTCGGGATTCAACCCGAGGTTGCATATACGATGGTGCAATTGGGACTCACACTGGAGGACATTGCCACGGCGCTGGACCTGGAAGAGGGCCTTGCCCTCTTGGAACGCAAGACCACAGCGCCCGGCAATGAGACGAGCTCCCGTGGACGCTGAACGTCAACAACTGCACTCCACTACCAGTTTGGGTCTTGCTTCGGCCAGGAACCGGGAACGTGTGCTCGAAGAGACATGCATTCCGATCCAGTCTGACGGGGACATCGTCGGAGCGCGCCAGAACGGACGTGGGTTAGCCGTGCAACTGGGCTTCTCGCCGAGTGACCTTACACTAATCGCCACCGCAATTTCCGAGCTGGCTCGAAACATTTTGCTCTACGCCAAGCGCGGCAAAATCATCCTGAAACTCGTCGAGCAAGGAGAAACCCGCGGGATCATTGTCACGGCCCACGACAAAGGACCGGGTATCCCAGACATTTCCCGCGCCCTCGAGGCCGGGTTCTCTACGTCGAGGAGTTTGGGGCTTGGCCTGCCCGGAGTCCGGCGGCTGATGGACGAGTTTGAAATCGTCTCCGATGTTGGCTTGGGCACGATCGTGACGGTTAAGAAATGGGCAAAGTAGAGACCTCTCTCATTGAATGGGGTGCGGCGGCGCTGACGCTACCGGGGCAATCGAGATCAGGCGACCGGCAAGCGGTAATGCACTTTCCTGGCGGCGCCCTGGTGGCGGTCGTGGATGGGTTAGGGCATGGCGAGCTGGCAGCTGTCCCCGCGGAAACGGCCATAGAGGTCTTGGAGCGCTATGCCAGGGAGCCTGTCGCCGCACTAATTCAACGCTGCCACGAACGATTGCGAGGCACGCGGGGCGCGGTGATGAGCCTGGCGTCTTTTCGTGAGGCGGACAGTACGATGACGTGGCTGGGCGTTGGCAACGTCGTGGGGGTTCTCCTGCGCGCGGACCCTAACGGCGTCCCGCGCCAGGAATATCTTTCCCTTCGCGGCGGGGTGGTCGGCGACCAATTGCCGCGCTTGGACGCCTCCGTCATTCCGGTCACACGCGGCGACACGCTGATTCTGGCGAGCGATGGCGTTCGTGGCGACTCTGTCAAGAGTCTGCGTCTCGGCGAATCACCTCAGCGGGTTGCGGACCGTATTCTGGCGGAGTTTGCGCCCAGAACTGATGACGCGCTGGTATTGGTCGCTCGCTACGGGAAGTAGCCGATGAAGCCCAACCTGGATGAGCTGGGGGGACTATACAGCGCAACGCTCGAGGAGTATCTCTTGCGAGGCACGGAAGCCGCCCTACACAGGTCTTATGAGCTGGGCCGCCGAGCTCTCACAGAGGGGCTGGGTGTCTTGGAGATGATCGCACTCCACCAGCAGGCCATGGGGAAGATCTTGCTGGAGATGGCGACCCCTGAAAAAAGCGTCGAAGCAGTCCAGAAAGGCGGCGAGTTCCTTGCCGAGGGTATGTCGTCCTTTGAGATGACTCACCGCGCGTTTGGGGAGGCCAATGCTGCGCTGCGCCGCGTGAACGAAGCTCTGGAGCAGGAAGCTAAACGCATTGCCCATACACTCCACGACGAGGCGGGCCAACTCCTCGCGGCCGTGCACATGACACTGAATGAGGTTGCCTGCGAGCTCCCCTCCGAGGGCAGCGGGCGCCTCCAGGGCGTTCGAGAGCTTCTGGATCAGATCGAAGAGCAACTGCGGCACCTCTCGCACGAACTCCGTCCCACCATCCTGGACGATCTGGGGCTTGTGCCCGCCCTCGAATTCCTGGCCGAAGGGGTCTCGCGGCGGACGGGGCTTCGCATCACCGTCGAGGGAGGCAACGGCAATCGCCTTCCAGGGGTAATCGAAACTGCTCTATACCGGGTCGTTCAAGAGGCGCTCAACAATGTCTCGAAACATGCCCGAGCCACTCGCGTGCAGATTCGAGTCTGGCGCACAGACAAACTTATTCGGTGCTCGGTCAGCGACGATGGCCGAGGGTTCGAGCCCGCCAGTATGTTGTCGGGGCCGGACAGGCGGGGCCTCGGCCTACTCGGGATCTGCGAGCGGCTCAGCGCTTTAGGCGGTGCCGTGGAGATCGATTCGGCCCCAGGCCGTGGCACCGCGCTGCAAATCCAAATCCCCATGGAGGACTGAGATGCCCATTCAAATCCTTCTCGCAGACGACCATCCGCTCGTTCGCCAAGGCTTGAAACTCCTTCTCGAACGGGAGGGCTTCAAGGTGACGGCGGAGGCGGGGAACGGTCATGAGGCGGTGAAACTGGCGCAAGAGTTGCACCCCGATGTGGCGCTGATCGATTTGGCTATGCCGCTCTTGAATGGCCTGGACGCGATACATGAGATTCAAAAGGTCTCGCCGAAGACCAAAACGATCCTCCTCACCATGCACACCGAGAGCCATTACATTTTGCAGGGCGTTCGGGCCGGCGCCAAAGGAGTCGTCTTGAAAACCCATGCGTCTGAAGATTTGGTGCGAGCGATTCGTGAAGCTTCGCGCGGGGGGACCTACATGAGTCCGGAAGTTTCGCGCGCCCTGGTCCAGGCCTACCAGGGGAAGACGGAGCTTCGCCCCGACCCCCTAAGCCCGAGAGAGCGACAAGTTCTCCAGTTGATCGCGGAGGGAAAGACCACCAAGGAGGTGGCTACGTTCCTTCAGATCAGCGTCAAGACGGCTGAAACGCACCGCACCAGAATCATGACCAAGCTGAATATTCATGAAACAGCCGGGCTGGTGCGTTATGCCATTCGTTCTGGACTCACCCAGGCCTAGATAGCATGACTGGAGTGGAGCTCAGCAGGAGCGCGGGTCGTCAGGCATTATCCGCGAGCTGCGCTCGCGAGCCACGGTCCGCGACGGCTGACCGAGCCCGGGCGAAGGGCAGAATCCAGAAGCATTCTAAGTCGTCAGGTATTATCCTCATGTCGCCTTCAGTAGTTTATACATCCTTGATTCCACGACTCACCGGATTGTGAATCCGTTGTGTGCTCCCTAAGCTCATCGAAATTGGAGCTAGAGGGAGAGGGCTCATGACAAAAGCAATTTGGCTGGGGGTCCCCATGGCTTGGTTTTCTGTGGCCGTACCGGCAGGCATCCGCGAAATTCATTTTCTGAGTTGGCTTTTGTAGTTGCGGCTGGGCGCGCCCGAGTCTGCGAAGGTCCACAACTGAGGGGTTGGGCAGCTGTTGGGGCTCTGCGAAAACGAGGGGCAGCAAAGTACGTGATTGATTTCAGCGAAGCTAAATCAGCGAGGGGCTTTCCCCCAGGAGTGGAAGCATGCGAATTTCGGTAATTGGTTGCGGGTATGTAGGACTGGTGACCGGCGGGTGCCTGGCCGAAGTGGGCCACGAGGTGGTGTGCACGGATAATGACCCCGGGCGGATAGCCATGCTGGAGGGGGGCCGGGTGCCGATCTATGAGCCGCACCTCGACGCGGTCCTGGCTGCGGCCCGACGCGCCGAGCGTCTCACCTTCACCGGCCATGCGGGCGAAGCGGTGCGCGCGGGCGATGCCATCTTTATTTGCGTGGGTACCCCGCCCCGGCAAACCGGGGAAGCCGATCTCTCCGCGATCGACAACGTGGCCCGCCTGAT
>QHYU01000183.1 GCA_003224235.1 Acidobacteriota bacterium | reverse complement strand
GGCCGCGCTAACGCCTATCCCCCAATCTATGTTCCGAAACGGCTGGGCGGTAGCCGACATCAATCACCTGCGGAGGTTGCACCAACTCTAGAACGATGGGAATAATCTCCTGAGCCGATCGCCGCGAGTTCTTTCTTTCGTAGTATTGTTTCGTGTAAAGCCCCATGCCCGCTTGGTCCCCATGGGCGGGAATCTCCAGGCCCATACCGTAGATCAGGATGTGACACCTAGGCCGTCAGATACTTCCTATCCATTGCAAATTCAACGAGACAAGAGAGCACCTTACGAGCGTCGAAGTATTCGTCGGCGACTGCCCTTGCGGCCCGGCAGTGGAACTCGTACCGGCTGTTAATTTCCTCGATTCCTGCAGTGGCATCTTCGCATGCCCTGAATGAAATTACTCCGCAGCCTGTCCGTAGCCACTCAGAGAAGCCGGTATCCTGGAGGAGGACAGGACGGCCGCTTGCTAGATATCCGGCACTGCGGTCACTGAACCATCCGCACCGCGTGCTTACGTACGCGTGTGCAGCGACGGAAAACTCCGCGCGCGAGGCCTGTATATAACGCTGATAGGTCCACGGATCTCGAGTGATTTCCAAAGGATCAGTCAACCTCCAGCCCCCTGCTAGCAAGCGCTGCCGCACTGGCGCTGAAGTGTTGACAGCCAATTCCATCGGCTGCCCGGTGTGGAGCGGGAACGAAAAAAATGGCTCGAACTCGCGGTCCTTCTGCCCGTACACGCGCCCCTCGTGCTCCACGTCGTGATAGGCCGTCAAATTCATGACCGTCGTAAACGGCGCAAATCGGTCAGCCGCCGCGGTGGGCCACAAATCCAGCACCACGGGCTGCCTGGTCGGCAGCCAGCGAAATCCGCCCGTTGGCATCTCGCAACCAGGCTGGTGTACGTTGGCCCCGTAGGTGAACAAGGCGTGATATCGGGAGAATGGTCCTCCTAAGCCAAATCCACCAATCTGAGTCAAAACCGGATCCGTGTCCACAAGGACGCGACGTGGGCAGTACTCCAATTCTGGAATCCAGTTTATGTTGCTCAGATTAAAGTAAACATCGCACTCGCGACAGATCTTTGCCAGCCGCTTACGCGGCATTCCGTACGCGGTTCCGTCCTCCGCCAGATAACACCACCGGTCATTCAGGCCATAGGCACGAAGTATCCTCTGCAGGTAAGCGACCCCATAACTGGGATCGGAAGTCATGATATTGCGAGCGGGGTCAAAACACGATTCGGGCCAACCGTAATGCTCGAAAAAGGTCACGTCATGACCCAAGCGCTTGAAACCCACTAGGTACTGGAGGTGGTGCCAGCTCTGCCCACCCAGTGGATAGCGAACCAAGTAGCCCGAGCAGAGGATGTTGAGATGCATCTTGTGTCCCGCGTCTGCCGAAGTCCAGGCGCCAGACAACCCTCACAAGCCGCGAACCGCGGCGATGGCGTCGAACGAGCGAAGCTCTATACCCATCTCTACTATGGCCTGTCGGACTCGGCAATCACACAAGGCTTTAACTTCTTGCTCGCGCTCAGCTCGATACATGGTGTCCAGGTCCGTTGCGTCTCCCGGATGACAACCGAGTTCTGTCCAGCCAGGCGGCAATCCCGCCAGAATTTTGACCAGCCGGGCCACCCCTATGCCATCAGGATAGCATGAGCCTTCCGCAGTCTGGCCGTAGAAGCAGCCGCAATAACTGATTGCCGGAGTGCAACTTCGCAGCGGAACTCCGAGCTTGCAAGCGGTTTCGATCACAACGGAACGAACCGGCTCGCGTAGATGCACGTGTTGGTGCGAATCGATGTGAGTAGGATCCTTGCCGACAAGGCCACGAAAGGCGGCAAGCTGCCGAGCGACTTCTTCTTCCACGGCAGAGCGGTCATCTGCAGGCACGACCTCGTAGAGACGCGCCCACGCACCGTCCCTAAAAACCCATTCGCCAACCTCGAAATGGAGGCCAAGGCTGAGGTCCAGGTGTACCTGGGCATAGGCGGCAGCCTCGGCGGCTGCCGGCCAGCGCACCATCAAGCTCGCGCTGGTCACAATGCCGTGCTCGTGGGCCTCGACGATCCCGCGATTGACTCCAAGGCTCTGACCGAAGTCGTCGGCGTTAACGATGAGGAATCTATTCCCAGCCATGCTAGAGCCCCAGACCTCGAAGCACCTTAGCCAGCACTTTTTCCGCCCGGAAGTATTCCTCGGCGATCGCCCGGGCGGCACGGCGATGCCTTTTGTAGTCGGAATGTATGGCATCGAAAGCCGCCAGAATCTCTTCCATGGTGCTGAACGCAAACAAGCCCTCCCCGGTGTGAAGTACCCTCCCAAAGCCTGTGTCTTGGGTAATTACGGGCAGGCCGGCAGCCAGATAGCAGGCGCTGCGATCGCTGAACCAGCCACTGCGGAGGCGAATGTTTTGATCCTTGGCGACAGTGAATTCGCCCTGCGAGCCGAGGATGTAATCGCGGTAAGACAACATATCCTTCGACAAAGCGATCGAATCGACGACCCGCCAACCGTATGAGCGTAGCAGCCCGATGCATTCAGCGCTGACGTTGGACAAGGCTAACTCCAGCGGCTGCGCGGCTCGCCGGGGCAAGTCCACGAATTTCAGGAACTCGTGGTGCTTGCTCCAGTTGTAAATCTCCCCGTTCCATTCCACATCCTTGCCGGATTGTTGCCAATTCGCCACCGTGGTGAACCGGCAGCCGTTCCCTCCTTCGGCCGGGTGCGCCTCGTTGGACCACCAATCCAAAACGATCGGCTGCCGGGTCGGCTGGTAGCGAAACGGTCCCAAGGGCACGCCGCAACTTGGCGCACCTAGGTTTTCGCCGTAGCTGAAATGATGCGTGTGAGCACTCAGCAGGCCGAGCCATAGCGGATCACCTTGTGCGACTTTGATCTGAGGCAGGACCGGGTCTGTCTCGACATAGACGCGCACCGGCACGTCCAGGTGTTCCTCGTGCAGCTCCGTCGCGCCGGTCACGTTGATGACAGCGTCAGCCTGCTCGAACGCGCGCTTGAATTGAGACTCCGAGAGACCGCATATGCGTTCGTGCTCCTCAACGGCCCGGTAGGCCCAACGATCGCGCATGCCGCACCAGTCCATCAGCCGAGCGAGGTACTTGAGGGTGTAGCGGTTGTCATTAGTGATGCAATTCCGCTCGGGGTCGAATGGCCAGTCCCAAGTATCCTCGATGTAATACACGTCGTGACCCAGTCGGCGGAACCCCTCAAGGTACTGCAACGCCTGCCAAGCTACGCCGGCAAACGGCATTCGGCCCACGATGCCTAGAACAACTAACTGGAGTCTCTTTCTCATGAGCTCAATGTGCTCAGCTCTCTTAACCAGCAACGCATTTCAACGCGAAAGCATCGGCTGCTGAGTTCGCTCCCTCCCTCTAGCAAAGCGGCGCCGGCTATCCATCGACGTCTGGCAGATAGGGGCTTCGTAAGCTTCCAGAATCTGTTCCTTGCTAAGCACCGGAGTGGCTTGGGCCCTCGTTTGAGCCAGAATCCGAACGCTGTAGTCTCGCCCCTCGCTGTGAGGACGCTGCTTCTCACCCTCCAGCTCAGCCACAGCTTCGCAAGCTACTGCTGGCCCAGCGCCGAACATAAGTCCGTATCGGGACCCATCGCCACACGCATCAAGCGATAGGAATCGGCCACCGGAACGGGGTTAGGCCCCCCTCCGTACAGGCAGGCTGCCCGGTATCCCGCCCGCTTAAGCGCCGCAGTCGTCAGTGCGCGGTCCGCTCCCTCATCGCCGTAGGGATAAGCCAAAACCTCGACGGGCTTTCCTAACCCAGCCTCCAGCACAATCTTCGACTCACGAAGTTCCTGGTCTAGTTCCGCCGGACTCAGCCAGGAAAGACCCTTATGAGACACGCCGTGAGATTGAATCGAACATGCGAGGCGCTCAAGTTCTCGCAAATCGTCCCAATCGCACATCGCTTCCCAAGGCTCAGAGCCATCATCAAAAACGTTGTGACCGCCAATAAACTGAGTAGGTACGAACATCACCGAGGGATATCCAAACCGTTGCAACCAGGGAATGGCGACCTGGAGGTTCGACCGATAGCCGTCGTCGAAGGTCAGCAATGCGCCCCGGCTCGGCAAACTCTCCGGATCCAGAAGCCCTTTGAGGAAACGGCCGATATCGATCAGTTGCCATCCATTCTCGTGCAAATAGCGAAGTTGCGAGGCAAAAACGGTTTCCGGAACATAAAACCAGCTAGCCCAACCGCCGGGCGGAGGTTCGCCAATCTTATGGAAGCCCAGAATCGCCAGCCTTCGACCGTTGAGTTGAGAGTTCATCTATTCGTCTCTCATTCCGAATGCGCATCATTCTCTGCGCCTCTGAGCCGCGTAGTCTACGCCAGTGCTCTATCCAAGACTGCTGCAGCAACCTTTCTCGCATCAAAATATTCCTCCGTCAGCATGCGGGCCAATCGGCACTGGTGCTCGTAGCCCTCCACAACGCGGTTCAAGTACCGCACGGCCTGGGGCAGATCACGAAATCGAAACAGGCCGGCACCTTCCGGGAGGAATCGGCTAGGACCGGTATGCTGGACTACGGCAGGTTTACCACTGGCTAGGTAGCATAGTGTGCGGTCGCTGATCCAAGCATTCTGCAGGCGTACACACGACGGCCTGACACACGAAAACTCGCCCAGGGAGTCTTGGATGTAGCGCTGGTAATCCCAAGGAGTGCCCGCCACCTCCTGCGGCTCGCGCAGGTGCCAACCGTTTTTCCGCAGCATCAGACGTTCGTCTTCATCGTCTCCCAGGCCGACTACGAGCTCCAGTGTCTGGCCTGTGAGCCTTGGCAGACAAAGGAATGGCAGGAAGCCGGTCCTTTTGTCGTCAGCATAAGACTGGTCATCGTATTCCATCCATCCATCGTACCAGTTCGTCAGAGTGGTGAACGGCGCATCTTCTCTGGCCCGAGATGGTGCCCACCGATCCAATGACACGCATGGCGGCGTGTATTCCCATTTCAAGCCTAAGTCCGGAAATTTCGCGTCTGGCTGGCCCACCGTCTCGCCGATAGTGAAGTACAGGTCGTGAGGCGCAACCCCAATCTGACCTTCACTCATCCAGATTTGCAGCCGACCTGGATCGATATCAACTAGAGCGGACCGCTTGAAGCGCTTTACCATCTCAGGGGGGATCGAGTAAGCCAGATTCAAGAGAAGATCCGCTTCGGCTGCCGCTTCAATGTCGAGGCATCCTTCCGTCGGAGCCGCAGTTAGGGGCTTGCTGTTCCAGGAACAAAGTGCCACGGATTGCGCAAGGCCGTATCGCTGGAGCAGACTCTGCAGAGCAGCAACCTTCGTCTGCGCCTCGTGTAGAGGGACACTCGGGGCGATCCCCTCCAGCCAAATAACGCGACAGCCCAATGCCCGCAGCCCCAACGCCCAGTTGAGATAGACCCAGAAATGGCCGCCGAACTCTAGATCGTAGAGGGTGTTCGCGGCTAGGCAAACCGTAGGACTCTGCACTATTCACCATCCTTAGTCATCTGCTTTACCCCTTTGGATGGGCACCTCGCCTGCGGCGAGCAGCAACGCATCCCTCATGGCTAACGAAACGTCCGATCGCACAGAAACCAGTCGGCCATCTTCGATCGACAGAAAGATCTCGCAATGCTCGAGCGTTGTCAGCCGGTGGGCGATTATGAAAGTGGTGCGCTCTCGCATCAGCCTTTCCATAGCCTCAATGATGGCCGCTTCGGTGGCCACGTCCACGGAGCTGGTGGGTTCGTCGAGGATGAGGATCGGCGCGTCCTTGAGAAAAGCACGGGCCAAGGCGATGCGCTGGCGTTCCCCGCCGGACAGGGTCATGCCGCGTTCGCCCACTTCGGTGCGGTATCCCTGCGGCAAGCGGCTGATGAAATCATGGGCGTTGGCTAGCCTGGCGGCCTCCACGATCAGGGCTTGCGTCGCGTCCGGGCGGGCATAAGCGATGTTCTCCCCAATGCTGGTGGAAAACAGCACCGTCTCCTGTTGCACGATAGAGAATTGGTTGCGCAGGTCCGCCAGCTTGTAGTCGCGAACATCGATGCCATCGAGCAAGATCTGGCCCGAAACCGGATCGTAGAATCGGGTCAACAGGCTTGCGATGGTGGTCTTGCCAGCGCCCGTGGCGCCAACAATGCCGACCCGCGTTTTGGGCGGTATCGAGAAGGAAATGTCGCGCAACACCGGGCCATCGGTGTTATAGGAGAAGGAGACATTGCGGAACTCAATCGTGCCGGCCGCACGTTTGAGGGGCCTGGCTGCCGACCGCTCTGCCACCTCAGGTACCTCATCTAGTAGCTCCAAGGCTCGTCGGGCGCTGGCGAACGAAGATTGCAGGCCCGCAAACAGGCCGCCGACTGTCTCAAGAGGCCGATAGAGCTGCGTTAGGTAGGCCAATACCACAAGCAATTGGCCCAGTGACAGAGCCCCCGATTGCACGTTGCGGATGCCGATAAACAGGACCAGGGCCGTGCCCACCGTCGTGGTCACGTTCACGGCCAGGACGATGACACCTTCAGCAGCCGCGATGCGCACATGCGCTTGTGCGCTTTCGCCCGAGCGCTGGGTAAAGCGCCGCTCCTCGCTCTCCTCCCGCCCAAATGCTTTCACGACGCGAACCGCGCCTAATACCTCGTGGACTACCTTCATTGCCCCGCTTTCCAGTTCCTTGGCGCGAACATAGGTTTGGCCCATGCGCCTGTCGTAAGTGTGTCCCAACACAAACACAAACGGCGAGACAGCCAAGGCAATCAGCGCGAGCGGCAGGTTGATACGAGCGATCACGTACACCATGGCCAGGAACATCAGACCAGCAGAACCGAGGGCGACGAGGCCATCCATGACTAACCACTGGATGGAGGGAGCGTCGTACTGGATCCGATAGATAGAATCCGCGGTGCCCTTGGAGCGCGGAAGCTAAGGGTTAATCCTTCACCGACCTGCGTGCGCAGCATGTATCCACATAGTTCTTGGAGCCGGATCGCGATGACAATCAGCACTTGCAGGATGGCCACCAAGACCAGCAGCCTGAAGCTGGAGTGCTTTACGTAGTCGGGGACCACTGAGTCGAGAAATCGAGGTAGAGGCCGAGATCCCAGCACAGTGTCGACCGCAATCTTTAACGGCAACGGCGTGAGCAGGACGAGCGGCGTGGCCAGAAGGTCCAATAGCAGTACGCCTGCAATGTGGAGCCAATAAGGGCGAGCCTGGCGCAGCAGCCGTCGGTAGAGAATGAGTCCGCCGTATGTGCCTGCCATCACGTTTCTCCGAACCCTGACTCCTTGAGTATGCGACATACCGCGGCTGTGGCGGCAGAGGTGTCAAGGAGGGAAAATAACGCGAGCAGCGCGGCGATTATGCCAAGAATTGCGCAAGCCGCCCAAGACAGGTCGACTGCCGCTGCGCTGGAAAGAGCGGCAAAGACGGCAGTGAGCACGAAGCCTAGCGTAAAATACTTCGACCAGGAACGGATGCGTACGAGCTGTTTGCCAGCCCCATGTTCTTCGATGGCCATGCGTAGGCGGACATGACCCAGCATTCCGCCCTGCAGTTCCAAGTCCCAATCATTGTAGTCGCCTCCCCGCCGCACAATCATCCCGTCTGCTCTGAGGGCCGCTTCAAGGGATCGGAGTCTCTCGGTGGAGGCCTGCCAACACTCGCTCCAGAGACGGAATGTTCTGGGTCGAGCAAACGAGAAACCAGGAAGGCCTCGTCCCCGCCAGCGGCTGCGTCCACAACAGAGACGCCCCACCAGGCGGGCTAAAGGCTGCAGAATGTGTAGGAATGTGGTCAGGAGCTGTGAGGTACGCAGAGGAAGCCCCCCTCGCGGAGCGCTGGGAAAGCGAGCTCGGCAGACGTTTTCTGCAATTATAAGCAGTGGCAAACCAAGTGCGAGGCCAAGCAGCGGCAAAGCAACAAAAAGCAGCGGCGTCCAAAGGACCCCAATGGCGCAAAGCGCGCCGAGCGTGAGACAAACCAAATACCATTCGGGCATCAAAAGTAAGGCCTCCCATGTTGCTGGCCGCGGATGATAGAGGCGCTGATAGGCTGCGCTACCCCAGGTGCCCTGATAAATTCGACCTCGACTCCAGCTGAGCGCCGGATCAAAACCGTTGTTATAAATTCGGCCGGCCCAAGTGACATGGCCAGTAGCGTTGTACTTCTCCGGCCACTTCCTCTTCAGCAGGCCCTCAGCCTTGCCGTAATTCTTTTGCTGCTTCCAAAATGCACGGACCGAATTGCGCCGGTGATGCCAGACTACGGCGGCTGGATTGAAGCCCAGCGTCCAGCCTCTTTCCTGCAGACGCCAACAGACATCGACATCATCGCCCGCCGCACGGAACTGGGGATCAAACCCACCAATGGCCTCAAGACAGGATTTGCGAAATGCCATGTTGCAACCAGGGATGTGCTCTGCCTCACGGTCAGAAAGTAGAACGTGGACCGGGGCGCCGGGCGAGTTAGCAACACATTGAGCGATGAGCCCATCGCTGAGCGGCGGAATGTTCGGGCCGCCCACGCCGGAGTAGTCCGTAGTCACGAATGCGTCGGAAAGATACATCAGCCAGTCCGGGTCGGGATAAGTATCGTCGTCGATGTAGGCAATGATTTCGCCCGTGGCGGCCTCCAGACCGAGATTGCGGGCAGCGCCAAGGCCACGATTCTCGGTGCTAATGAGCCGGAAACCGTACTCATGTGCAATCGCCGGTGTCTTATCAGTTGATCCGTCATCAACTACGATTACTTCAAAGTTAGGATAGTTGAGCTTCAGGAGGCCTTCGAGACATCGACCGATTGTACGTTCACCGTTGTGAGTGCACACGACGACGCTGATTCGAGGGCGGTGCACGTCCGTTGCAAATGGGACTTCAGTGAAAGCTTTCCGTATGGTCGCTAGTGCCGGCTTCGGATGCCGATCTCGGCTCGTAACGCCGAAATCCCAGTCTGCAATGTCATGACCCCCTCTGTGCCACTCATCGGTCCACGAAAACACAAAGGCACCTGCGCAGCCAGCCGCGAACGCCGTTCGAATCTGCCAGGCAAGCGTGTCAGCCTGCGCGCTCTCACCCTGTCTACGGCTGTCTAGGCCGATCTCAGCCATGACCAGCGGTCGGTCACCGGCGATGTTCTGCAAGCGCGCGAGATAAGCTTCAAAGCTGGCGGGTGATTCGAGGTACACGTTGAAACAAACAAGGTCTAGGAATGGGAGCTGTAAATACTCGGTGGTGGGATAGTTCACATAGGTGAAAAGGCCAGCGGCCTCCTCGGCTTTCGCAGCCCAATAAAGTTCTTCCAGGAAGCGTTCCACGCGCCAGCGGGCGTGCCAGCGCACGATTGGAGCAGGGATTTCGTTGCCGATCGCATAGCAAAGGATCGCCGGATGGCCAGCACAGGCTCGCACTCCGGCGCGCACACGTTCCTTGATAGCGCGACAAAGTTCTTTGTCGTCGAGGATGGTGACATGCTGCTCCCACGGCAGACCTACCATGACGCGGAGACCCTGCTTCTGCGCAGCATCCAGCAGCCAGCGCGGCGGCACACTGTAAGTGCGGATAGCGTTCATGCCGTTTCCGATGATCTGGGCAAAGTCTCGCTCAACAACGTCCGGATGTGGGTACTCGCTGCCGTCTTTATTGGGGCAGAATGGCCCATAAGTCACACCGCGAACATAGAATTTGTCGTCGCCGAGAAAAATGAATTTGCCTTTTACATGCGGGCGGGAATCGGTCCCAGAAGATGCCGATACACGAGCAAGGGCTGGGGCATTCATGGGGTGAAGCTTTTGGTCAAAAGCTTCCGGAACCTGTGCAATTGAACGGCTGAGATTAAAATCGGCCGTACTGAAGAATTGATCTAGAATAGGCACCCCTAGCCTTTCGCTATGAATGAGAATTGTTTACGTGGAACCAATCGTTGGGTCGAACGAGAATCTCTGCTCGGTAGGTGAACGCTAATCCGGGCAGGGAACCGAGCCACCTCATATCTTTTCGATATTTGAAGCGACACTTGTTGGTCAAAAATGTCCAACGCGCCCAGTCTGACACAGTAAAGCAGTCCCGCCGGTTAAATTCTTGTTAAAATTGAGGAAATCCTGTGGAAATCTGCAGCCAGAGGTGTTGGTGAACGCACGCGAGATGGGTCTGGGGCAGGTGCAGAATAGCGAAGGGGTGTTTGGGCTGCGGCGGGCGTTTGAGGAGGCGGGAGCGGAGGCGGAGGCGGTGCTGATGAGAGAAGGCATGATTCAGCTCCGGCCTTCAAAGGCTGACACGTCACACACCGGCAATAGTCTTACTTCCTTGAAGAATGCCTTCTTGGTTTCGAAAAACGAGCGACGTGAGCCCTAAAAAGGTCGGCGAAGCAGAGCAGCCGATTTCCGTGCGCTGTATACTCTTAGTGTCCAGAGCAGCCGCACCAAAATTGGAAATCGAGGCTAACTGGAGCGGCGCACCATCTCAGATACCTAAACGCTGCATTTCGCCTTCGAGAAACGTGAGAGCTGCATCCACCACTGACTCGACATAGCGAAAATCCCCTGGGTTAATATCGACGACAAGCTGAGGTGGACCGCCATACCGCCCGGCACCGTATTGCCCCTCACCATAGCCGATAGGTCGTGCACTCACCTGTTCGGCGCGGACAACTTGGGGTACTCCCTTGGTGAGACGAACATGCTTCTGGGCCTTAGCAATGTCACGCAGTAGGCGAAAATCGTGATTCTGACTGGCTAGTGTGGCCCGATAGGCCGTGTCGTCACCTTGGGCGGGAGCGTTTCTGATGTACCAAAAGATGTGTGCTACAAGAGCATCTACGGCTGCGACCGCGTTGTAGCCGTGCCGCAGGCTACCATAATTGGCATGGAAGTCCGCAACGTTCGGGCGAACCACCTGGTCAAGGAACTCACGCGGTGTCATCCTTCTTCCCCCTGCGGGGGATTCTACCACGCGCCGGTAACTGGTAGGGTATCGTGTGGTAAAGGCAATTCGGGTACCCTCGCGCAAACGTGAGCAAGGAATCTCTCGGCCAGCGGCGCGCCCGGCAGCCCCTAGCCTTTCCATCGCGAACCGAATCGAAGTTTGTTGACCCTTCGCTGCAACTCGTCAGGTAAAGCCCACAGCAGTAGTTCGACGGTGAGCAGCACGAACAGCACGCAAGCAATAAACTGCCACGCATGGGCGGGTGGCGGTAGGGGTTCAAACTCTGGCGGGAGTGGCGGAACGAATTGCATCGCATCCCTATCTTGCGGGACGCGCCAGTGGAGTAATGCGCTTTAGCTGTCGCACCCGTCAAAAGCGGAGCGGCGGTTAGCAGCTTGTTGAAAAACTGGATTTCCTGAAACTTTTGTGACTGAGGTTCGTCTCATGAGTGAATCAGGAGGCGAATGAATGCGCGGAGAAGACAACAAGCAGCAAGCGATGTTCAGTTATGTATCGCCGGAGAAGCGCGTGCCGACCGATCATCCGTTGCGGCCGATCCGGGCGATGGTGGACAGCATTCTGAAAGAGATGTCGCCGCAATTTGCGAAGCGGTATTCGGATGTGGGGCGTCCGTCGATTGCTCCGGAGCGGCTGTTGCGGGTGCTGCTCCTGCAGATTTTCTATTCGGTGAGGAGCGAACGGCTGCTGATGGAACAGCTGCAGTACAACTTGCTGTTTCGCTGGTTTGTGGGGATGGAGATGGACGAGGAGGTGTGGAACCACGCGGTGTTCAGCAAGAATCGGGAGCGGCTGCTGAACGAGAAGATCGCCGAGGCGTTTTTCCAGCGGGTGCTCGCACAGGCGCAGCCGTATTTGTCGGACGAGCATTTCATGGTGGACGGAACGTTGATCGAAGCGTGGGCGAGCCACAAGAGTTTTCGGCGGAAGGACGACCCGGGTGACCAGCCCAGTGCGAGCGGCGAGGTAGACCCTTCACGGAGAGAAGCGCGGCAACGAAACCCATCAATCCACGACCGATCCCGAGGCGCGGTTATATAAGAAGTCGAAGGGCAGTGAGGCCAAGCTGAGCTACCTGGGCCACGTCCTGATCGAGAATCGCCACGGACTGTTGGTCCAGACGATGCTGACGCAGGCCAACGGCAGAGCGGAACGAGATGCAGGGTTGCTCCTGGCGGAGAAGATTCCAGGTGTTAAGCACGTGACCCTGGGCGGGGACAAGAACTCCGACGGATGCACATCACGCCGCATGTGGCGCAGAACCACACGAACCGGATCAGTGCGATCGACCGACGGACCACCCGGCATATCGGTTACGAACTGAGCCAGCAGAAACGAAAGCGAGTGGAGCAGTCGTTCGGATGGATGAAGGTCATCGGCATGCTGAAGAAGGTGAAGTTGCGAGGGCTCGAGAAAGTCGGGTGGCTGTTTGCCTTCACCGGTGCCGCTTATAATCTCTGTCGGCTGAGAAATCTCCAAGTGCAGGCGGTAGGGTGATGCGTCGGCCCGGAACGGCGGTGATCCGGCAGGCGCGAGCCCTCCCACAGCTGAAGTTGCCTCCGGAAATGACCTCTCGCTGATGGAAAATCACAAAATGATGCTGAAAAACCATTCCGGATCAAATTTTCCAACAAGCTGTTAGGGGCGCGTTGGTGTTCACTCACCAGCGCGTCCCGCTTTTTTTACCCTACCGCCACTTACCGAAGAAAACAACCCGTCGTACCCTTGCGGTCAGAGGTCCGGTCCGACTCACGACGGGGCTTTGTTTTGCCTGTACCCCAATGCATACCTTTGTCCGTCCGTTTCGCCTACGGGCTTCCTAACCCCTATTTTTCGGCGTCCCGCCGAACGAAAACGGTCGCGTGACTTTGCGGAGTCTCTGCCGAACACTGAAGGATTCTTCCACGCCCGGTCAGGGGTTCGAGTCCCCCCAGCCGCACCACGACGCCGCGCGCGGTGACAGTCGGGTACGGTCTTCCGCCGATGGGCGCTCGAGAACCCAATTCCCTATCTGGGGGTCTGCATGCCAGTCGCCCCATAAGAACGCATCCAGGCTGTGCTCTCCAAAGCCTTCGACCGCCGCCGTCATCTGGCTCTGGAACGATTGCCGGCGCATCTCGCCGTCAGTGACGACTTCCAGTTCGGCTTTCTCTTGCAGCGCGATCGCTCGGTCCACTGCTTTGTCTTCGATCTTTTGAACTCCGCAGCGGTGATTGCGCCGTAGGCGAGTTGCTTCTGCGCAGCGAGCAACTCGGGCGGGCGAATCAGGCTGCCAACTACGTCGGATTCAAACCGCACATTGATCATGCGTGATCGCGAGGAATCCTACCACACGGCCTTGGGGCCGATCTGATAGGAAAAGGACTCGAATTGCGGCGGGACGTAGGTCCCGGATTTTGGCGGAGAGGTGGGACGCGGAAAATGGCAGGATGAGGGCGCGAGTTTGGCTTGGGGAAGGAGGATTTGATGGAGGGGTGGGGGAGGAATAGATCTTGGGGAAACAAAAAGAGGCCATGGGTGGGCGGCCTTAGGGGTGTGAGAAGGTGCGGGGCTAGACTCGCTTCCTGTTGGCAACTATGGGATCGCGTCTCGAATGATGTCGTAGACGACTGACGTCTCTTCGTTCATCAGGATAACGTTGCCGCCGATGACTACTCGGCGGTAGCCGGTCGGCAGCCGGTGCAACTGCCGCTCAAGCTCGAACGGCAGCGGCTGCATTCGCTTTTGCAGCCCCGGTGGGAGTGAGCCGCGTTCGCGCAAGTGTTTCTCGAGCCCTGGGGGCAAGCGATCGCGCTTGGCTAGGCCAGGCGGCAGGTCGCCGCGGCCTGTGCGGAACCAGTCGGTTACGATAACGCGTTCCTGCCTGGTGAATATAATTATTTCGGACTCGGGCGAACCCTCACGAACCCTCTCGCGCGCTTCATCCTCGTCCTCGCCTTCGTCTTCGTCATCACGGTGATGCCGCCGACGCGCCACGGTCGAATGCGAGTCGCGCGCTCCATACGTGTCGCTCTCCTGCGCGCTACCTGCTCCTTGTCCAGCGCGCTGGAGCCGTGAGAGTTCTTTCGGGCTGATCTTGACTGAGGTGACATGAAACGTCAGAAGCGTTTCCGAGGGCAGCACGATTTCGCGTTTCCCGGTGAGATACGCGCCCACGGTGCCTGCGCCGGCACCGGCCGCCGCACCAATAGCCGCTCCTTTGCCGCCACCCGCCGCGCCGCCAATCACAGCGCCCGCACCCGCGGAGCCACCGATGATCAGGAGGTTCCGCGTGGCATGCGAGCTCGCCTTGATGGTCAGGTCACCCGTCTCTATGGGGTACCGGCTCGACTGTGACTGGACCTTGTCCAGACTCATGGTCAGCAACGCCGGGCGGCTCAGCCGACCGGAGCTGACCACCTCGCGCACCTGGCCCGAAACGCGCGCACCCTTTTGTGCCACGATTCGGTCCCCCACGATCAGCGGCTCGGCCAGCGTGGCCGAGAAGGTATCGCCAGGCTGGCTGCTTTCGCTGCTCAGTGTATCAACCAGCCGAACGGAGACCGTGGCACGCGTTTGCGCCGCCGGGCTTCCGGCCAGGCCGCATAAGAATAGCACCACCGCCAAAGAAAAGGCCGCTAGGATTCTTTTCATATCTACCGCTCCGTGTAGACCACAAAGGGTCCGTGTTCTGTGACCGTAGATTCAACCTAGCACAAGAAGGGCTTTGCGACAGGAGCGGAACAGTTTCAGTTCCTAATTGCTAAACGCCAAGTTTGACTCGCGGCAAACGCGGACGAAGTTGACGCTCCTTGTTCTGATGAGAAAACAAAAAGGCCGCGGGTGAACAGGCTTGGGGGGGCGCTTGCTCTTCCCAAGACCCAGGGCTATGTGTGAGGTTCAGAGATGACAAAGGAGCAACCCTTTTCGGGGACGTTCAAACTGGACAAGGGGACCAGAAACACAGTGCGTTACGCGGAGGAGGCGGAGAATCGGCGGCCCGTAGTGGGCACGGTGTACGTGGACAGTATGATCTGGCGAAGCCGTTTCTAAAAAGATTCGCGTTACGATTGAGCCGGGGGACTAATGTGACGGAGGTAAAAAAAGCGCACCAGTCTGTGGAGGCTATGACTTTCGCAAAAGGACCTTTTCCCGGTCTTGCCTATTAGCTATAGGCAGGACTCCCCGCTGAGAGATTCGCAGCACTCTCCCCTTGACTCCTCTCGACTGCCAGATTAGGGTCACTCTCACCGGTGGGGGTGGCTTTCAGGAGAACTAAGTCCATGGCCAGGGTTACATTAAGCGGCAAGCTAACCGAGTTGGTCGGCACTCGGCATTGGGGTAAGAAAGGCCAATGCATGATTCAAGTTTCGCTGGAAAGAGAACCCTCGGGCAAGACTCCGATTGCCGACCGTTATTACTGCTGCACCCAATCAAGATTACGATTGAGCAGGATTAGCACCACGCTCTCCAGCTGAGGGTCGGGCACCCCTGGGCATCGCAGTTGCCCTCTCGTTTTGCTTAGGACAACATCGTGTTTCCCGCAGCCCGCTACTTTTCCACAGCCTGTGGAATTCTTTTTATTTGACTGCCGGTGCGCGCGTCCTACAATCCCGCCAGCCTCCCGTTGAATTAGTGGGATCAAGATGAACCGCCACGTCTCAGAGCAATGTGTACAGGTACAAAAGGAGCTTGCCCAAAAATTGACAGAAGCGGAGCGAATAGGCGAGCGCCTGATTGAACTAGGCAAGCAGCTCAAAGGAGAGCCGTGGGGGTGTGCCATCGAACCCCAGTGCCTGATGTTCCTGCTGGACGACATGAAAATGCTGAGGCGACGACAAGCCGAACTGAAAAAGCTCGTGGCCGCATAGGGCTGGTTCGCAAAAGCGCGAGGACACCGCAGTTTTCAGAGGACAATTCTCTTGAGAGGAGAAAACCAGCATGGAAGATCAAACTGCAACGGAACTTGTTCAAACACCACAAACACCTGAGGGGTTCGTTGGCGATCCGACCTTCAAGCGCACCCAGGAGATCAATGACCTGATTGCCCGTCGCGCCTACGAGTTGTTTGAGGCCAGGGGATTCGCGCACGGCCATGACCTGGAGGACTGGCTCCACGCTGAATCGGAAATCCTACTCAACGTTCCGGTAGATATCACGGAAACGGAAACCGAAGTCACCATTCACGCCGAGGTGCCCGGGTTCAGCGAGAAGGACCTAGGGGTACAAGCTGCACCTCGCTCCCTCTGCATCACCGGCAAGCGCCACGAGGCAGAGGAGCAGAGGGGAGGAAAGACCGTCTACTCGGAACGGTACTCCGGTCAGATTTTCCGTGTGTTGCCTCTGCCCTCGCAAATCGACCCGGACAGCGTGAACGCAACACTCAGCGGCAGCATACTTGAAATCAAAATGTCGAAGTTTGGGACGGGCAAGAAGATTCCCGTCTTCGCTAAGGCCGCCTCTGCCTGATGGTAGGAGGGCCAATCGTGGACGCAAGGGAATTACAGCGGTACAAGCAGTTGTTACTCACAAAGCTGGACGAGTTGTCGGCCACTAGGGCCGAAGCTCTGGCTCCGGTGATGGGGAGCACGAGGGCCACGGGGAGACTTGATTGACCAGGCGGCAGTGCAGACCGAAGTGGAGCTTCAGATCCACCTGTACCAAACCGACAGTCGCCTTTCGCGCGCGATTGAAGATGCCTTGGCTCGGATCAACTGGGGCACCTTCGGCGTGTGTGAGTCCTGCAAGCGAGCGATCTCGAAAGCGCGCCTGGAAGCGGTGCCGTGGACACGCCACTGCCGCGACTGCAAGGAGCAAGAACACGCCTGAACACTGACCAGAAAGCCTACTATTCGGCCTCAAGGCGGGTCTTGCTGTCCGAAATCGCGGCGATCTCATAGTTGTCGATGATCAGGATCGCTCCCGAAGGGCGCCGGATGGTCACATCGTCCTTCTGTGTCGGCTGGCCTTCGCGTTCAGGCGATTCGTCACGCAGGAACTCCACCGGCACTACGTCAATGACTCGGGGTCGCTTCAGTTCAACCTCCAAGTTCGTGAGCTTCTTCCGCCAGCCTTCGAGCGCCGGTTGAGCTTGTTCCGAGCTGCGAACCCTTCTTCCCGGCGGGTCTTCGTTTGCTGCCACCTATAGCATGCGAATCTCCAGCGTGATTGCCTATAACTCGGGGAGCCTGTGGCGACGGTTAGCGTTGCCGAAGAAAATTGAGAACTGATATTTACGTTGTATCACAAATATTTGGTTAACAGGCTACTGCTGCTGATCGAAGGGAAGCTCACGTGCGAGCGTTTTTGCGGCGTAAAAAGAACGCAGGGCCGCCAGGTGGTGCGCAACAGTGCCGGTGATAACTTCCGCTTCTGAAACAACTCGGCTTGGTATTCACGAATGTGCTGCGGGCCAAAGCGATCCGCGGACGATTGAATCGTCGAGAGAAATCTTCGACTATGCGATGTAGAAGCGTGTGGTATTTTCAGAGTAATTACGACGCTGGAGTTCCTCCAGCATCCTTTTTCGTAGATGGGTCACAGGGACACCTCCTTGTGACCCAAACCTATCTCATCCCTTAGGCAATCACCGCTCCGTTCACCTCACGCGAAGCGTCCGCCGCCGGGCGGCTTCGTTCTCACGCGCGTTCCGGAAACTGGGACGTGCCCAGTTCGAAATCATGCGGTTTCGAGACACCCGACCAAAAGGGAATGGTTTCGACAATATGACCCCCGATTCGTTCCCTCCAAGGGCTCCCTGGACCCGTAGTAGTGGGGGAGTTGGGGGGAGTCAGCAGCTTTGTTTCGGAAACATTGGGAACTCTTGTACAGGCTATTTCCCATTCAGCCCTTGATTGCTGCCCGCGCCGGTGACGAAGTCCCAACCTGGCGTTGCATTGAAGCTTCCCGCGGCGCCCGAAACGATGTCACGAAAATCGGTCAGGGCTCAATCAGATCGGTAGCTATCTTTCCATCGAGGCTCGCCCGGCAAAATCGCCCAGGCCAAAGAGCAAAGGCAAGCGCCATGGTGGAGAGGATGGTGGCCCACTATCGCTCCACCACTTCTCCACCACTCTCCACCGCTTCCACCACCCGTAGCCAAGGCCGCGCGCCTAGGGCGTCTGTGGTGAATTAAGTCAGTCAGGCGAGCCGAAAGCACAAGTTTCTGGCGGACTGTCTTCGCGATCTGATCAGGGCTTGGATGCCTCTGCGGCCGGGACATTCCGGTTGTTGGCTAGGGTGCGCTGCACCTCCTCGCGCCTCTGGCGAGCTTGGTCGCTCGTTGGACTGTCCGGCGCGAGCTTGAGGTAGCTGTCAAGATCCTCCAATAGCGCCGGGTAGTCGTGCTTCCGGATGTGGATGTTGGCCAGGAGCAGATGGAGCTGAGGGTAATCGGGATTGCGCTTGCGGGCTTCTTCAGCAATTTTCTGGGCAGTGTCCACCCGGTTGAGCCCCATCAAGGCGCGGGCCAACTCGAATTGGCCGTACCAGGAGTTGCCATCCAGCTCAAGTCCTCGGCGGGCGAGGGGTTCGGCTTCAGAGAAGCGCTGGTTGTTAGAAAGGAGCGAGGCCAGGCTGAAGAGCGCCTCATGGCGGCTCTGGCTGAGGTCGATGGCTTTCTGGAAAGCTTGCTCAGCCTGGGCTGTCTGTCCCAGGTGCATGTAGGCTAAGCCCATCTGGTGGTAGGCCTCGTAGTAGGAGGGGAATTCAGCCACGGCACGCTGGAAGTGAACCAGGCTCCCCGCGGGGTCCTCTTTCGACCGACGCTCGAGTCCCTTTTGGAACGCTTTGCGGGCTCTAGGCGGGATGCGAAATTTAATCGCAATCCCCATCTGGCCATCCGCCAGTTGTTCCACGCGTACGACCTCGCCGATTTCTTCCGTTTTGACGGGGTCGGTCGGTGAATAGGGAAAGGTCACCGCCGTCAACATTCCAACGCGATAGTGGTCGAGTGAGGTGAGGAAGTAGAGCCCGTCGCCTGACACGTTCACCGTGGTTTGCACTTCCTCCACACGGTCGTATTTAGCGGCCGAGCCCACGCGCGCTGGCCTTGAGAACTTGAGGCGAAGCCGGCGCCGGCGTTCGCTCAAGCGAAGCAACTTGACTACGGCGGTTACAGTCGGTGGAGGTCCTTCAGGCTCGCTCATAAGGAATAGCCCTTTAATCGCACCAATTCAGCCCAGTGGAGGAACCCAATCCGATGTGCAGTCGCAATTCCACTTCCCCTCACTCTGTAATGCTTTGCAAAGGAATAGCTTATCAAGTCTGCCTTTACTATCGCAGCGGGATTTCTCAGCTTCGCGTAACAAATGGTGACATCTTCGGGAGAAGGCACCCCCCTCGGTGGGGCAGTCGCACATGAAGTTGCGCATCTTTAGTCGCCGCGTTGGTAGATTGTTCGGCGAGCCGGATGATCCCGAGACACGATCGGTAGCCCATCTCCGGATGCGGCTTCTCTTCCAGGATGCGCTCGAACAAGCGTGCCGTGTGCGGTCCGATGTGCTGCGCCCAGTTCACCATGCGCGAGGGAGTCCACTCGAGATGCGCTTGGTGACTCTTCGGCCGGTGCTCTCTCTGAGTGAACACCTGTCCTCGTCCACGCCCGCGGAGATGGGACGCCACGCGTTGTCCCTTGTGGAAGATCTCGACCGTCGCCGGTGTGGCCCGGACTTCCACCAGTTCGTGAACCAGGGTGTAGGGCACGCTGTGGAGGTTGGCCTCGAACGCGATGTGGTAGTCGATGTTCACACGGGTGCGCGACCACTGGCTCAGGTCGTACCGCTCGGTCGGCAGCGCCCGCAGCGCGCTGCGTTCTACGGACTCGAACAGGCTGGCACGCGATCCCGCACGCTTCTTGAAGGGGCGGTGGTTCAACTTGTCCAGAAGTTCTCGGATCACCCGGTTCAGATCTTCGAGTGAGAAAAACTGCCGATGACGCAGCGCCGCGACGATCCAGCGTTGGACGACTTGCACGCCGACTTCGGCCTTCGCCTTGTCCCGGGGGCGATAGGGACGCGCCGGCACGACCCCGACGCCGTAGTGCATGGCCATCTCCTGGTAGGTGGGGTTCAAATCCGGATCATAGCGGCAAGCTCGGCTCACACTGGTTCGTGGATTATCCGGGACCAGAAGGCGCGGCACTCCGCCAAAATATTCGAAGGCGTGGATGTGCGCGCTGATCCACGAGGTTAACTGCTGATCGCGTGTGGCTTCGGCGTAAGTGTAGGAACTCGCGCCCAGCACCATCACGAACAGCGGCGCCTGCCAGATCGCTCCGGTGACAGGATCCTGCACCGGGATCGTCGCTCCGGCCCAGTCGACAAACCCCTTCTCGCCGGCCTTGTGCTCCTGGCGCAGGACCACATCCTGTTTTCGCAGCCACTTCCGATACCGCTCGCAAAACCAGCTATAGCGATAGCCCTCCGGGTTCGCCTGCCGGTACTCTTCCCACGCCAGTTGTAAGGTCAGATGGGGATGCCGCTGCAGTTGATCCTGTAAAGAACGAAACTCGGGGAGGGGACGTTGGGATTTCCGCTCGGCTGGTCTATCTTCCCCAGGCCTGCCGCTGCTGCCCGCTTCAGATAGTTATGCACCGTGCTCTGGCTGATCGAGCAACTGCGGGCGATCTGCCGTTGCCCTAGGCCTAATTCAAACTTCAGACGAAGGACTTCCTTGATCTTGCGCATGGACAATCTCCTGGTCGGCACGCTGTCTCTCCTAAGTTGGTTTTGGAGAACAGCTTGCCCTCTGTGAATCCAGCGCCACCTCGCCCCTGTGGAAAACGTTCCGGCATCACACCGGAATCGTGATCGGGATCAAAATGGAATGCTGATAGGCATCAGCCCGGAATGGTGATCGCCATCGTCTGGAATCCGCAGGCCGGTCTGAATGTCTGAAGTGATTCCGAAGCCTCTGCCAAACAGAAGGCTTTCGCTCTGCGATCAGCGTGGGCGGCCAGCGGTTCTGCTGGAGGCCGAAGTACTGGGGACTCATCTCAATCGCCTTGTAATCGGCGATGCGATCCAACAGCCCCATGATCTGGACCCCCGCCGTTAAAGCCCGCCTCAATGCGGTTGATCTCGCTACTTGATGTCGCTCGAAGACCGAGATCACATCCCAGCACTGCGTCGCCCTTTCTCCCTTTGGCGCCTCTACAAACCGGATCCACTTCGGTTTTAACCGGATCTCCTTCGTTTTTTTCCATCCGGATCTCCCTTTTCAGGGTTTTGACTCCTGTTGCATTTGTTTCGGCTGCACACGAAAGCCTGCCCCGCCGGTCTCCTCGGCATCCCCGGTAGCTTTTTTCACCCCTACCCGCATTCGATCCCCGCACAACTCTCGGGGACAATGTTCTCAGGGGGTGGACCCCCCCCCATCAAAACCCTCGGCTGTGCGCGCCTGATTGCCCCGCCGGTCTCGGCAAGCCCTATTAGATGAGCGTCTCACCTATTGCAGTTCCTAAAGCAGTCCAACAGTGGCGCTTGGATCTCGCTCAGTTTGCGTAGCTTATGCTGTGGAGCGTCTGGCTACGAACCAGAAGGTCGGGAGTTCGAATCTCTCCGGGCGCGCCACTTTTCTCTTCCGCAAGGTAGAATCCCTAACCCTCACTCCGCTCTGATCCAGAACCGCTTGCCTAGCTCACATCAATTTTCAGAAGCCTGACACCGTTGGGCGATGGGTTTCCGGCCAAGAGAGTCAGAGGATCCGGGCCAGTCGTCTCTTTGCGGTAGTGATTGGGAAACGCCACACCATAAGCGTCGATCATGCGCTGATAATTTTTCACCAAGTTGGTCCAGGCAAGATGCCCGGCGCCTTCGACTCAATATGATATTCGGGAACAGAAGAGAGGTCGTAAGCACAGTTGGACCGCTTGACCGTAGACGTTACGCTCAGAGGTGCTAGGAAGGAGAAAGCGTGGGGCTCAGCCGGTGGGTTTAAGTGTGGGTTGGGTAACTCGCCTACGATCCCGACGAATCGGGATCGTCGTCCCCGCAGCGCAGCCCCCAACCCATCGCTCAGGAGAATAAAGGCAATGCCAAAATAGCTCAATGGGCCGAAGGCTTCAATTTTTTCAGTACCGGGGTTTTAGTATCGGCTTGGCTTAGCAGGTGGGTTAAGCGTGGGTTGGGTAACTCGCCTACGATCCCGAAGGATCGTCGTCCCCGCAGCGCAGCCCCCAACCCATCGCTCAGGAGAATAAAGCCTATGCCAAAATAGCTCAATGGGCCGAAGGCTTCAATTTTTTCAGTACCCGGGTTTTAGTATCGGCTCTACAGGAGATAACCCGATACGCGGCGGGTTGAGCAGACGTCTTTGCGCGCTTGCCCGGCATAGTCGCGAGGCCTGTACCGAAGGACAGGTACACAAGCCCGCACATGAAGCGTAACCGCCACTTCCCCCAACACAAAGGACATCCAGACAATTAGTTTGCTTGAGCGTCTTCTGGGGGGAAGTAAGTCTATGAACGCGCGTCTCTGGGCAAAGTGGTTGTCGGCCGCACTCCTGGTTTGTCCCTTGGCAGCCCGGGCTCAAACCACTGACTCCGATTATCTACGCGGGTCGCTTTCCGGAAGGGTGCTGTTCGAAGCGGACAGCCGTGCGGCCGAAGGGGTCAAGGTGACTCTGAGCCTTTCCACCGGCCCGCTGGTCGCCACGGTTTTCACGGGTGCAAACGGGCTCTTTGAGGTTCCTGGGCTTTCTTCTTCCATCTACATCATCGTCGTAGATGAACCGGGCTATGAGCCGATTCGCGAGGCCGTGCAGATGGACGTCAGTGCCCGACCGTCCCTCTTGCTATACCTGAAGAAGGCCAACTCAGCGCTTTCGGGCCAGCCGGGTTACGTAGTTTCCGTGCGGGAGCTGAGCATCCCCCCCAAGGCCCGTAAAGCGTTCCAAAAGGGAATCGAGCGTTGGGCGAAAAGGGACCCCGCCGGAACCTTGGCCCACTTCCAGCGTGCCGTGGCTGAACTCCCCTCCTACTACGAGGCCTACTACCAGATGGGCTTGGTCTACATGCGCCTGGGACGAGCGGCGGAGTCCGAGGAAGCCTTCCAGAAAGCCATCGACCTCAGCCAGAGCCGCTATCCCCTGGCCCTCTTTGGCCTAGCCTCGCTTCTCTCAGAGAACAACCGCTTCTCCGAAGCCGAACCCCTCGCGCGCCGAGGACTCGAGCTGGATTGCACCTCCTGGTACGGCCAGTTCGAGCTGGCGCGTGCCTTGATGGGGCTGAACCAAGTGGACGCTGCGGAGAAAAGCGCCCACGAAGCTCGCGCCCGCAAGCGCGACTTCCCCCCGCTTCATCTGGTGCTGGCCAACATCCATATCCGGAAGGGCAACTATCCAGCCCTGTTGGTGGACCTCGACACCTACCTGAAGCTCGAGCCAAAGAGCCCAGCGAGTGAACAGGCTCGCCAGATGCGCGAGAGAGTGCGGCGGGCCCTGGCTAATCCCCCAAACGCCCCGCCAGCACAACCACCCAAGCCCTGATCCGTAGGGCACGACATGTCGTGCAGTGGGACCGGCACTCTTGCCGGTCCTCTCCCCGAGCAACAATGGGGTAGGACATCATTCCTGCCTGTCTGCGCGCGAGATGTTGCCCTCCCAAGCCCGCCGCAGGCGAGGGTGGCGCGCTTCTCGTCAGAGCACGGCTTTCAGAGCCTGTGCGAGAACTCAAGTTCTTCGTCAGGGCACGCCTTTACAGCCGTGCCGTAAAGCCAGACTCCTGCCTTTGTTCCCTCCGTGGAGTATCTTAGAATCGAGGTCCACGCTGGTACCCGAGAGCAGTGTGGCAAGGAGACCGTCATGGCGCGAATCTCCGGAGCTGATCCCCGCAAGAAAGGTTTACTCAGCGGGCTTCTGGTTAGGCTTTTCTATTGGCTTACGAAGCGGAAGCTGGGAAAGGTCGTGATGCCCGTTCAGATTACTTCTCATCACCCCAGGATTCTCTGGGGATATGGACAGATGGAACAGGCTTTCCTCGGCAGCCGCTTGGTGGAGACTTCTCTCAAAAATCTGGTCCAATTGAGGGCCGCGACTCTCATTGGCTGCCCTTTTTGAATCGACATCGGGTCTGCGGTCAGCAGACAAACCGGCGTTTCCGCTGAGAAGCTCCAGGCGCTCCCGAGCTACCAGACGAGCCCGCTGTTCACGCCGACCGAGCGGCTTGTCTTGGAATATACGGACCATATGACCCAAACCCCGGTAGATGTGCCTGAGCAGCTCTTCTCGCGTCTCACAGAAGAGTTCTCCGAGGCGCAACTGGTCGAGTTGACGGCAGCCATTGCCTGGGAAAACTACCGCGCGCGGTTCGACCACGCTTTTGGGATAGACACCGAAGGCTTCAGCGAAGCAAATTATTGCGCGCTCCCCCTTCGCCCGGCGCAAGAACAAGAGGTGAAGGCATAGAGAACGGACCCTAAGTGGGCACGAACATGGCCCTAGATAGATGGCCTCAAAAACTCTCTGCCGAGACGGGCATTACGCGCCTAAAGGGCAGAAGAGTTTTACGTTCAATTGCGATTTCTAATCGGTGTTTCCAGTGTTGCATACATTACGGGCTCTGGATATGAGCCGAGAATTCGCTCCAACGAGTTCTTAGTCTCTTTGCGTTTTATGCGAGGTGTCCTCGCCGGGAACTTTGGCTTGCAAGGCATGGCCCGCGAGCTGCACCGACACAAAATTGTCGCGGTGGCCGTTGTGCCCCGGCTGCTGATGCTTTAAAGGCGTTCTGTCTTCCGGCGAGAGAAATTCCGATAACCTCAACCTGAAACGACTTCGGAGGCTTCCAACCGACGCCCTTCAAAGTAGTCTATATCCGCGGCGGCGAAGCCACCACTCTGTCGTAGCACATCCAAATTGGCGGTAGACAACTCCTCGACATACCTCTTTTCATTAACCAGCTTGCCGTAGATCCGCCAGACGAATGAGCTGTGCCTAAATAAGCGCAACACTGCATTCCAACGGCCTTCCGATCGCAGCAACTGCCACAACACTTCGTGGCAGGTATCAAATAAGGACTGCATTCGCTGACCGTGCAGGTACGAATACGCTTGGACCAACAACGCCTTCTCGTGAGAAGAGACAGTCCCGGCAGCCTCTATCGCAAGTTGTGATTTCGCCTTTGCGACCACTGCTCGAATGTGGTTGTAGCCGTCTTCTGGCGACTTGATGACTCGCTCCCGAAGCCGCGCAGCCTCATCGGTGCCGACACTCTTGGCCAAATCAAGGGCGATATTGTTTGCAACAGTCATGTGATTACCGGCTCTGGCGACTCTTTCTAACTTGGTCCACTCGGTGATCAACTCTTGCTCACTCAGGGTTTCCTCGGCGATGATCGCCTCTGCCTGCAGATAACTGCCTGATCCTGGTCGTCCGAACTGATGCACTTGCTTGGCGGCCGCAACCGCCTCCTCAGAATCGCCGTTTGCCTGATGCGCTAGTGCCAGATTTAGGAAGAGGCTTGACTTCGCGCGTTTTGACAAATGGGTACCGCCTTCGTCCAATGTGCGCTGTAGTATTTCGATCGCCTCTTCCCGGCGACCAAGCATCCTCAGGGCCTTACCATGGACGCTGGCGACATCAAGCTTGCTTTGCATCGATGACGATTCCTCCAATAAAGGCAGGACTGCTTCCGCAATGACTATGGTCTCTCTGAAACGATCTTTTCGGTTCAAGCCTTCGCACACGCAAGCCGCCAACTGCCCCGCCCTCTGAAGCGCACTTGAGTCCGCACGAGTAATTGCATCCGACAACAGGTGCTTGAGAATGATTCTTTCATTTCGCTGACCAGCGGCCGCCGTCCTAAAATATGCGTTTTTCAGCCTCCCTTCGCGCCATTCAACGCCAAAGAGGAGGTCTGCCCCCCGCTTTACGATCTCGCTGTACTCCCTCGGATGGATCGAAGGTCTGACATAGTCTCTGACCTGGCGAGGTGCTACCAGCAGTGATTCCGGGCGGCTCACCAGCGGCCCAACATTGTCTTGAGTTGAAGTGGGATTTGCGTCGGCCAACTGAACGATCTGAACCAGTTGTAGAGCTTCCAGTTCACTTGCGTTCTTTGAGTAGAAGGGATCGGTCTGATCAAAATACTTTAGCCGTTGAAGAGTCTCTCCCTCGGCCAGCACGGTAAGGACCTTCAGAAGTTTGAAGCTGCGCCGAGTATACCTGTCCTGCGATTTCGCTAAGCCAGTGACCGCACGCTCTAGTGCCCGCGGAACCTCTTCAACCGGGCCAGATTCCAAAGCGTCCTCAAACTCCGAATCTGCAAGTTCACTTATGTTGACATATCTGAGAGACTCGAGAAGTCGATCGAGATGAGGCGGAAGACCGGTGGAACGCCGGTACAGAGTGTCAACGGCGTCGGCACCAGCTAGCTTCTCTCCGCCCTGTCGATGGTGAAGTACGTAGGTCCTGACGTCTGGAAGTTCAAGCGCCTTGAGCGTGACATATGGGAACCGGCTCACGGGAACCGATCTCGCGGTGAGAATGATACGTATCTGCGGACAGTAATCCAAAATGGACCGAATTACATCATCGAACGTAGTGCCGCTATCAGGCAGTTTGTCGCTGAGAAGATCTGTCGTAACGTTTTCAAGGACCAGAACACACTGAGAAAGGGAGACAGCAAAGCTCAGTAACTGCTGCAGAGGCAATCCTAGCTGTCGATGAACTTGGCCACGAAAACTCTCAATGGTCGAAGCATCATCGCACTGGATCGCGAACGCATCCAAGTCTCTGAGTCGGTTTCGCTCAGCAAGAGACAGGATGACGGACGCGACAAAAGAGTCTGTCCCGAGGCCCCAATCCGATAGGACCCATACACATCGTCCCCCTTCCAGATGCTCTTCGCACGTTGCCTGCTCCAATCTGCGGATCCGTCGGTGATGAGGTTCAACCTCGAGCTGCATCCTGGGAACGCGGTCAAGGGCGGCTCGCGCGTTGTGCTCCGATACCTCCTCGAGCAAGGAAACGCCGGCGCTTTGGCTGTCGGAGTCCGTACGACTCAAAACATTAACGTTAGGATCTTCATCTGGGATGCCCTGCTCGACATCGGACCCGGATCTGCGGGGATAGGTCCAAATGACGGCATCATTTTGATTTAGGTCGTAACCTTGGTCCGCGACCAGCCGCAGGTGTCCGGCGTATCCCAAGCGGGCCAGTCTGGGCCAAATCGTTTCTGCGATTTCACTGGGCGTAAGGCTCAGTTGCCCAGCGGAGTACCCGTGAATGCGCTCTTGCTTGTCACCCCAGTACTTCAAACCAAACAGCGAAGGGCCCTGACGCAATCTCCTCAAGCCTGCCCCACCGGTGCTCAGGTTTAGGGCAGCAGCTTCGTGCAGGTGGCCGCAGAAATGGACAAAAAAACGCCTCGGAGGATACACATCCGAGTCGAAGCGGGCTTGGGCTGAAGGATGCAGCCATTCTCGGGGATGATGCGTCACAAGCAGCACCGCATCAAGTCCCGAGGCCCATTTCACATGGTCCCCCCCGCAGGCCGAGACCAATTGACGAACATCTAACTCAAGCCTCTCTTCGTACTGCCCTTCGGTCAGCTGGAGAAATGAGGAGTTCAGCGAGACCAGACCAACCCGAATTCCATTCTTCTCAATCAGGCAAGAAGAATCACCAGGCAGGATGCCCGCAGAGAAGCCGGACGGCTTTGGAATAGCAAGAGCATCATGCCAACGACCAAAGTTCTCAAATGCGCCGGCAATGAGCTGACGATACGGGTTGCCTGCTGACGACCAGAACTCTTCCCGCACCTGTGAATCCTCATGCCAGTGAAGCATAGCACGCAGAGCCGGGTCCTTGGTGAGTGGTCTTACGAGATCATGATTGCCAGGTGTCACGATCAAGCACGGAGTCGAACCCAAAATTTTTAGATGTGCCCAAAGGTCTCGAAGCACTTCAGTTGCTTTGTCGAACTCCTGGTGGGCACCGGTCTGGGCGACATCGCCGGAAAAGACAACAAAGTCCCACGGTCCCGCGTGATCGTGCAGCCTGCGAAGATCTTCAAAAAGGAGCTCCTTGAGGTTCGGCAGGAGCCAATCTTGGCCGTGCATGCCAACGTGCAGATCGGTCAAGTGCAGCCACGAAACTGAACTCATATGACGCACCGGGTACGCGCCCTTGCAGGCGCGAAAGCAGAGATGGGGGTCCGAAGCGTGTTTTTAAGTTTTTATGCGCCTCGATCCACTCCGCTGCAATTCGAGTAGACATTATTATCCCACGGCTTGCCGCATTTTGGGTATTCGCCGCAAATTTCACGGCGCCAACCCTTCACTCGGCAGAGACGCGGCTGGCTCAACTCATTTTTATCTTGTTCGATATCAAAACCTTCTTTTATACCGTAATTATACAATAAGCTCAACGAGATTCGCTACCTGGATTTCATGTCGGTTGGGCCACATCCGGCGGCAGAGCGTAGCGGAAGATCTTGGTGGTTTCAGGATTACGGCCAGGAATGAATTGCAAAAAATGCGAGAAGGTCATGTTCTCATTGGCTCCTATACCCCTGTGCCTCGGCAACCAGACTAGCCTATTGATCGACAGCATGCTTCGAAAAAAGATTAGTTGCGGGACTTAACGGAAACGAACCCCGGATCTATCTTTTAGCTGTTAGAAAAAAGACAACAGTTTCACGATCGTGGCCATGGGCAGGAACAGTCGCTTGGGGATCTTCGGCAGTTCCATAAACTCGTACTTCTTGTAAAAACCCACTGCTTGCGCGTCCTTAGCATCCACAATGACGGCAGCCGACGCAACTTGCCTGGTTCCCATCAGGCATCGGTGCAGCGCGTCCATCAGCAACAGCTCCCCCAGCCCTCTCCCACGGAATGCGCGGCTCACCGCAAGACGACCGATCAAGGTTGCCGGCACTACCGGGTATTTCGGAAGCTTTTTCGCGGCCTCTTGTGGGACGACGCCCAGCTCCACGGAATACTGCGATAAGGTGTAGTAGCCGGCGATCGTCTTGCCATCGGGCGTGAGCACCAACGCCACGGCGACATGCTTCTTGATGTCCTGGCTTGCTTGCTTCTGAAGGTAGTGGTCCGGAGCTTCGATCCCGCAGGAGAAACCTGCGCGGTCGTGCTGCGGTCCGAGAGGCTGGAATCGGAACTCCGGAGCCTGCGCCTGCTCGGGCACTTATCGCCCCAGGCGCTGTTTGTATCGCCGTGCCGCCGCCTTCACCGCGGCGTTGGGAGCTGGAGGATTCAACAGGGCATTCACGAACACTTTGCGTGCTTCACCGCGCAGGCTCAGTGTTTCAAAGTCTTTAATGGTTTTCGTCGCGGCCTGCTGGGCGCTGACCACCACAAACTCCGTCACTGAGGTTCCACGCAGCTCCGCGGCACGCTCGATGATGCGTTTCTGTTCCTGAGTAACCCTGGCTTCCAGACGCTCCAGCTTCCTTGCATTTTTCCGAGCCTTAACTGCCTGCTGTCGTGCCATAGAGCCTCCCAGCGAAGCGTACGGCAATTTGCCGTACAAGCCAATTGGTCGATTGCTTTTTCTGCGGCACAAGCGTGGCGTTCCCGGCCGCAGCCTCGGCGCGCAGAACACGCGTCTCAGTGACTGAGTCGCAGGGGGCGAAAAGCCCCGGGTCTGAAGACCCGGGCTACAGGCCCCGCGTAGGGGCACGGCACGCCGTGCCCGCGCACGGGACACAGCGCGGTTGTCAACTCCGGCGCCAAATCCTAACCCGAGGCTATTTTTTTTGGCCCGTCATCCCGAGCCGGCCGCGGCGGGTGAGGGATCTCTCTGAGAGATTCCTCGGCCCGACAAAAAACGTCGGGCCTCGGAATGACAGGTCTGGGTAGGGCCGGGAGCCGGCAGGATGCCGGCGGTACTTCGATTCGAAACCCGCGAGGTCGCACACCGGTTTCGAATGCGCGTTTTGCGCATTTTCTTCGTCATACCGCAATTTTCCCGTTGACCGCAATTACCGGCGAGGTAACATGAATTGCAAAGCCCGCCAAGAGCTTTGCAGGAGCGACTTACTCTTACCCGTGACGCTCTGGCCCACGCCCGCGCTCGCAAGCCCTTTGGAATGCGCAGTTACGAAAAATGCGCCCGCAACCCCTTTGGAATACGCAGTTACAAAATCATTGGACTTAAAGTTCCCTGGAATCAACACTTACAAAAAAGGGTGGGGCATCCTTGCCGGCAGGGATGCCGGCGCTACGAAAAGTTTCCCCCCTCCTTTTCACCTTTTGCCTCTTACCGTTTGCCTTCTGCCTCCCCGAGATTCAACGGAGTTGACAACCGCGGTGTCTCCCCCTCGCTTGTCATTCCGAGGCCCGACGTTTTCTGTCGGACCCAGGAATCTCTCAGAGAGATCCCTCGCCCGCCGCGTTCGGCTCGGGATGACGGGCCAGAAAAAAATGGCCTTCCGTTGGCAAGCCACAGCTTTTATGCGGTCGGCCCTCGCGTTAGGCGATACCAACTCGTGGAAGATTTCGTCCACGCAGGTAATGGCTGGCGGGCTATTTGTAAACGACGCCGTCTTTCACCACATGCACGAGGTGGCGCAAAGACTCCATCGCGCGCAGCGGGTCGCCATCCACCACAATGATGTCCGCAGCCTTCCCGGGAGCAATCGTGCCCAAGTCGTCGCGCTTGAGCAGCTTCGCCGGCCAGAAAGTGGCCGCGCGGATGGCGTCCATGGGGTCCATTCCCAGACGGACAAAGGTGTCCAGTTCCCGCCAAGTGGAGTCGAAGTGGAAGTTCATGGGGATGCCGGAGTCGGTTCCGGTGATCAGCGTGACGCCGGTGGTGCGCAACTGGGCGAACTTATTCGCCAGGGTGGGCACGCGGCGGCGGATGAGTTGGAAGTAAGGCAACCGTTCGGGGTGATCGAGCGAGCGCCGCACGTCTTCGTAGATATCGGGCGGGAGATCGGCTTTCAGGCGCTGGTCATCGAGTCGTGCGGGGAACTGGTCCACCGTGTACGGGTAGAGATACAGGCCTTCGATGGTGGGACACCAGTAGAGTGTGGCGTTGCGCTCGCGCAGCATGGCCAGGACATCGTCGGGATAGCCAGGTTGGGTAGCCAACCCGGTGTGCTCAAAGCAGTCTGCCCCGGCGCGGATCCCCTGCCGGATTTCCTCCGCGCGGTGGGCGTGCAGGACAGTGTGCTTGCCGGCGGCATGCGCTGTCTCCACGATGGCTTTCAGCTCCTCGAGCGTCATCTGGTCCTGGTCAATCACCTTGATCAAGTCCACTCCGGCATCGATCAACCGCTTGGTCTTGGCGCGAGCGTCTTCGGGGCCGCTGATCGCCCAGCGGAAGTCTGCTTCCAGCGGAGGCACCGTCTTCTGCAGGAATGGCCCGCTGGCGAAGACGCGTGGCCCGGGGATTTGCCCGCGGTTGATGCGGTCGCGCACCGCGAGGATATCCTCCAGCGGCGCCCCGACGTCGCGCACGGTGGTGACTCCTGCAAGGAGGAGTTGGCGGGCGGCGATGGGCATGATGACGTCGCGCCATTTGCTGCGGTACGTTCGATCCCAGTGATCGTAGTCGCCGTGGCCCAGCAGCATCAGATGAACATGCATGTCCATCAGCCCGGGCAGCACTGTATAACCTTCCGTGGAGATCACGCGCGCGCTGGGCGGGATTGCGACCTCGCCCTGGCGGCCCACGGCTTCGACGCGATTTCCGCGCACTACAATCACCGAGTTCTCCAGCGGCGGCCCGCCAAAACCGTCAATGAGTCGTCCGCCCACCAGCGCCAGCACACTATCCGAGCGAGACTGCTGAGCCGCGGCGGAACCGTCAGCCAGCCAGGTTCCAGCCAACATCAAGAAAAGAATTCCCAACCGCGCGAATCGCTGCCGCATAAGACGCTCCTTGAAACTGGGATGGGGAAAGCGGGGCAGATTCTACCACCAGCGCACGGGTGTCATCCCGAGCCCGTCGCGCGGCCCGACAGAAAACGTCGGGCCTCGGAATGACGGAGCGATGCAGCCACGTGATCGAAGATGACGGAGCGATGCAGCCAGGTGATCGAGGATTCAGGCGGCGGAGGGCTCAAATAGGTGGAACGGCACTAGTATCTGATCCGTGGCATGAGGGGACAGAGCCCGCTCCGGTTGGAGATAATGGTAAGAGGGGAGGATCGGCTTATGGACGTCCAATATGAACGCCGCAGGCGGCGCGTCAAGATGGCCCGACAGGTGCGCGTGCGCCCTTCCAGCCCCGTTGACAAGCATTTCGAGGAGGTTCGGGCTACCGTGAGCGCCTCGCCGGACGGTTTGTACTTCACCACCTGGCGCGACGCCTACTACCAGGGCATGCGGCTCCTTATCACGTTCCCGTACTCCTCGGAGATGAGCAATCCTGAGTTCTTCGGGGAAGTGGTGAGCGTCGACTCGCTCAGTGGACTTCGGCGCGGTGTGGGTGTGCGGTTCCTGACCACCATCGCGCCAATGAGGTAACGGGCGACGATCCGTGCATGCAATTCCGGGACGCTGGGGGAGCTGTGCCCGGCCGGTGACGATTTATGGACTTCGTCTCGCGCGGTGCGAGACTCCCTCCGGCCACACACGTGTGGCAAGGGGTCTGAGTTATGGGCGTAAGGTATTCGGAAACTTTCTCTTGCCGGGTGCCGAGGTGGAGCTAATCCGATTTGCTGATGGTGCGAGAGAAAAGGCTATCCAGGTCTGTGCCGACCTGCGTGTTGCTACGGTCAATCTCGATGTGGCCTTTGAAATAGGCGCCGTCTTCGATGATGATCCGAGCCGTGACGAGGTCCCCGGTCACCGAGCCGTCTTTCTTGATCTCGATGCGGTCCCGCGCCCGGAGGTCGCCGTTCACCTTGCCGTAGACAACGATTTCGCGCGCCACGATTTGTTCCGTAGTCTCGGCGGTGCGGCCTACCGTCAGGCGGTGCCCCCCGAGCGAGATTGGCCCTTCAACTGTGCAGTCGATGTACAGGTCTTCGTTGCCGGAGATTTCGCCTTTAACTTTCAGGCCCGCGGTTAGCCAAGCTGTGGGCCGCGCAGGAGTAACGAGTGGCCGGGCGGCTTCGATCACGTTCTTGGGCGTGCTCTGAATTCCTGGGCCAGGTGCCGGAGAGGCTCCTGGCGTACCTGGTTCTGTCTCCTTGTTGCCCCACATACCGCCTCCTTGGTTCGCGAGCCGGCGCGAACTCGTTGCCAGCACTGGGCCTACACCCACTCTAGGTTTGTGGCCCAAGCAGAGGCAAGCGCAAAATGGTGCAGAATTGCTCCATTTGGCACCAGTGGAGTGGCGGCGATGGGGTCCTCGTTCACGGACGGGACAATGCTGCACCGGGAGAGCGGCGGGGCCGCGGAAGCGCGCTAGGGCACGACATGCCGCGCCCTGCGGGGCCGATGGAGGCGCAGCCAACGACGAAGGGCACCGTCGGGCGAGGAGACTGGGTGGGCTGCCTATTTGTTCTTCTCGTTTGCCTCGTCCAAACTGAGCGCGGCAGAGTTGATGCAGTAGCGCAGGCCGGTCGGGGGAGGGCCGTCGGGAAACACGTGGCCCAGGTGGGCATCACAACTGCTGCAGGTGACCTCTGTGCGAGTCATCCCGTAGCCGGTATCGCTCTCAAGAGCGATGTTGTTCTTATCCAGTGGCTGCCAGAAGCTCGGCCAGCCCGTGCCAGAGTGAAATTTCGCCTGGGAGCTGAACAGTGGCTGGCCGCAGCACACGCAGTGATAGATGCCCGGGGTTTCGGTGTCCGCATACTCGCCGGAAAACGCGGGCTCAGTGCCTTTCTGGCGCGTCACGTAGTATTGTTCGGCAGTGAGCTTGGCGCGCCACTCCGCGTCGGTCTTGGGGGTCTTATTGGCCATCGGCGCAACTCCGTTCTGTGAGGGTCCGTCCAAGGGTATTCTACCTGCAGCGGAGCCCGCCACTCGAATTTTTGCTTGCATCCGGCGGCTTCCCAGGATTTCAAGCCGGCGGGGACAGTTCAGCACCTGAGAACGGACTATCGGTTCAATTGGCTTGCGCATGGATGGAGGGACGATGGTGCCGGTCGTCAAACAGAAAACCTGCGAATCCTGCGGCAAGATTTTCCTCTGCCATCAAGAAGAGGGATGCTGGTGCAGTGCGGTGGAAGTAGATTCCGCTGTGCGGCAGAGAATCCAAAGCGAATACCGGGACTGCATTTGCGAGGGTTGCTTGAGAGCGGCCGCCACTCGTCCCAAGCTCGGATAGCCAGGATACCATCGAACCGCGCCACGTCTGGAGTAGCGGCCACAATAGGCTGGCCGCGCCACAGCTCCGCCAACCGCGTCTTGCAGGCCGCGATGACGCTCTTCTCGAACACTGCTCACTTGGGATACTCTGCCTCTCTTGATCATGGCCCGCCTCGCACGCAAGCTGCGGCTAACCGACTATTTCACGCTCGCTTTTGGCACGATGGTAGGTGTTGGCTGGCTGGTGGTGATGGACGACTGGCTCGAGCGCGGCGGGCCGCTGGGTGGCATTCTGGGATTCGCTATCGGCGGGGCCATCCTGTTGCCGATCGGCTACGTGTACGGCCAACTCGTGATGGCCATTCCGGATGCTGCCGGCGAGGTCGCCTACACCGCTAAGGTTTTTCCCCAGCCGATCAGCTTTGTCACGGGCTGGCTGATGCTGCTGGCGTATTTAGTTGTCTGCCCGTGGGAAGCGGTGGCCATTGGCCGAATCGCGGGCTATCTGTTTCCGGCGCTGGATTGGGTAGAACTCTACCGTCTGGCGGACAAGCCGGTGTACCTACCGCACGTAGTCGTGGGGTTGGGGTTGACGGGGATTTTGGTGTGGCTGAATTACCACGGTATCCGCGGCAGCGCCACGTTCCAGAACTGGACCACGTTTGGGGCGCTGGGGCTGTTTGCGGCACTGGTCGCATGCGGTGTGGCGAAGGGTTCGCCGCAGAATTTCTCGCCGCTGTTCAGCGGGCGGGGTGGTTTGGTGTCGGTCCTGCTGGTGATGCAAATCGTTCCCTATTTCATGACCGGTTTCGAGTCGGTAGCGAAATGCGCCGAAGAAGCCAACCCGGAATTCCGGGAGCGGGGCTTTTTTCGCGCGATCGTGATGGCAATTGTTCTAGCGATCTTGTTTTATGTGATCGCGATCGCGGTGGTGGCGTATGTCTCGCCCTGGCCGGAGCTCAGCCACCAAAAGTTTGCAACCGCGGTAGCCTTTGAAAGCGCCCTGCGTTCGCGTTGGGTGGTCAGCCTGATCCTGGCGGCAGCGCTGCTGTCGCTGTTGCGGGTCTTCAACGGAAACTTTGTCGCGGCTAGCCGGCTGCTGTTCGCGCTGGGACGCCGCGGCTTGGTGGACAGCCGGCTAGGCTGGGTACATCCTGTGAACCGCACGCCCGGGGTGGCAGTGATTTGGGTGGGGTTGGTTACAGCGGCGGCGGCGCTGCTGGGTAGCGCGATTCTGGTGCCCATCACCGAAGTCGGCTCACTCGCCTCCGCTGCCGGCTGGCTGGCGGCCTGCCTTGCTTACCTGCGCATGAATCCCAGCTCGGGGAAACGCGCGGCGGCGGTTGCGGGCGCTCTGGTGGCAGCGTTGTTGGTGCTGATGAAGATTGTGCCGTTTGTTCCCGGCCACTTCAGCGTATACGAGTACTTTGCGCTCACCCTGTGGGCTCTCGCCGGCCTGCTTCTGCACTTGCGAGCGAGAGCGAAGCCAAGACCATTACCAGGAGAGGGCCACACCGGTATGCTTTAGCGAATTTCCGATTGGCCGCATCTAAGTTGTCGAGTACGGTGTTATGATGCAGAGGAAGCTAATGCCCCGGGCCGGAAGGGCGCTTTCAGTCTTGCTGCTGGCGAGCGCCGGGCTGGAGCAGGGGATGCCGCAGGTGCCCCAGAAGGAAGCGAAGCAGTTTTCTGCCGGGCATGAGCTACAAGGCTCCAAGACTGAACCGCCATCCAATGCGCCCGCCATTCCGGTGGACGAAATCATTCGCCAGTTTGCGGCCAAAGAAGCCGAGTTCAAGAAGGCGCGCGACAACTACACCTACACGCAGTTGGTGCGCATCCAGGAATACGACCTGGACGGCCGGCGAGGAGGGGAATTCCACCGGACCAGCGAGGTGATTTTCACTCCCGAGGGCAAACGGTACGAACGCATCACCTGGGAGCCGCCTTCGACCCTCCGAAGGGTGTCGCTCTCGCGCGAGGATTTGGAGGACCTTTCCAGCATCCAGCCGTTTGTGCTGACGAGCGACGATCTCGGGAAATACATCCTCGACTACCAGGGACGCGAGCGCGTGGACGAAATCGGGACCTACGTCTTTCGGGTGCGGCCCCGGCGGATCGAGCCGGGTCAACGCTACTTCGAGGGGACGATTTGGGTGGACGACCAGGACCTGCAAATCGTGAAGACCTACGGCAAAGCAGTGCCCGATTACCGCAGGCGTAATGAGGAGAATCTGTTTCCGAGGTTTGAGACCTACCGGGAGAACATCGACGGGAAATACTGGTTCCCGACTTACACGCGAGCCGACGACATCCTTCACTTCAAAAACGACGACATTCGCATTCGCATGGTTGTCCGCTATTCCGACTACAAACAGTTCAAGTCCACGGTGCGGATCCTCGATCCCAAGCAGGTCGATCCCGACACCGCTAGGCCCCCGCAGCGCCCGGAGGACTGACCAGCGCTTTTTTCTTGCGGCGAGGCCGAGGAAGGTCCCGGGGAGGAGCTGTCGTCAGTCGCGCAGCTCAATTCACTTGATTCTCGATGGCGGCGACGAGGGTGCGTAGCACTTTGACGCGCGCGTAGTATTTGTCGTTGGCTTCCACGACAGTCCATGGCGCGTGCGGAGTGCTGGTGAGCTCGAGCATCTCCTCGGCGGCCGCGAAGTATTGATCCCATTTGGCGCGGTTGCGCCAGTCTTCCTCGGTCAGTTTGTAGGACCGATAGGGATCGAGTTTGCGCCCTTTGAATCGCCGCCACTGCTCTTCCTTGCTGATCTGCAGCCAGAACTTGCAAAGGACCATCCCGAAACAGCTCTGGTGCGACTCGAATTCGTTGATCTCCCGATAGGCGCGGCGCCACTGCTCGACAGCGCAGAAGCCTTCGACGCGCTCGACCAGAACGCGCCCATAGTAGCTCCGGTCGAAGATGGTCAGGTGTCCGGTGCGCGGCAGGTCTCTCCAGAAGCGCCAAAGGTAGTGGTGAGTCTTTTCCTTGCCCTGGGGAGCGGCGTAGCTGAAGACGCTGTAACCCCGCGGGTCCAGCATCTGGGTCACGCGCTTGATGGCCCCACCCTTGCCGGCGGCGTCCCAGCCCTCGAAAAGACACAAAGCAGGCACCCGCGCGTTGAAAAGCTGAAACTCGAGCTCGCGCAGGCGGACCTGGAGCTTGGAGATCTGCTTTTCGTACTCTGTCTTGGCGAGCTTCTTTGTCAGATCAACCTTTTCCAGCACGGCTGTCCTCCGTTTCCCTCCCTCAACCGGACTACCCACTGGCGGCCGCCGCAACTACCTGGGGTTTCTCTTCAGCGGCCAGAGCTCGCCGGGCCAGTTTTTTCGCAGGCAGAGTTGCAGTTTCCCCAGCGGCACGTCGAGCTGGAGCAGCAGCTCCCTTGCGGCGGGCCAGCTCCGCCTCGATGCGCCCCACCAGGGTCTGGAAAACGCGCACCCGCGCCCAGCGCAGGTCGTTCGCTTCAATCACGGTCCAGGGCGCGTAGGCTGTGCTCGTCTTGGCGAGCATATCTTCGACAGCGACCCGCCATTTCCGGTACTGACGATGATGCCGCTTGTACTCCCGTGTGATCTTCCATCGCAGCAGGGGATCGCGCAGGAAGGCGCGGAAGCGCTTCTTCTGTTCCTTTTTAGAGATATGCAGCCAGAACTTGATCAGCACCTGGCCGTCGTCCGCCAGCCAGCGCTCGAATTCGTTGATCTGCGGGTAGGCTTGACGCCAGACTTTTTTCTTCACGAGCTTGTCGCACCGCTCGACCAGCACGCGGCCGTACCAAGAGTGATCGAAAACTGCCATCTCGCCGTAGTCTGGCAACACCACCTGATAGCGCCACAGAAAGTGATATCGCTGCTCGAGTGGTGTCGGCGGGCGGCCGGGATAGGCCCGGAGCAGCCGCGGATCGAGCTTTTCCGTGAGTTTCTTGATGACGTCCCCTTTGCCGGCGGTGTCCCAGCCCTCCAGGCAAATCACGATCGCGACTCCTGCCTCCCGCGCAGCATACTGCAGCCCGCGCAGCTTCTCCTGCAGCTCCGGCATGGCCTTTGCGTAGGCAGCCTTGGAGAGCTTTTTCTTCAGGTCAATCTTTTCCAGCATGACACCTCCCACTGAGGCCCGCTGAGAGCCGCGCCTTAGGGAAAGCCGGCCATCACTGCGGGCCCGCTCGGGCCTGCGAGTTTTCTATCATGAGGCCGGGGTGAATTACATCACCGCGAAGAACTTTAGTTTCGTTGCAGGGCTCATCGGCATTCTCACCGGCCGCGCTACTGGAAAGTTCCGGCGCCCTGAAGCGGGAGACGCTTTGGCTGTCCCAGATACCGAGCAAAAACGAAGTGGATGGGCCAGTAGAAAACTGCGTTTAGACCGAGCCACATGACCAAGAGATGCACCGGCGCGGGTCCCCAGGCGCGATGGAAAATCGGATCACGAAATGCAAAGTTGATGTTCACGGCCGGGTCAAGGAAGCGGGAAAGCGCGAACAAGACAGCAGCGATGCCCGCTTGCAGCTTCCACCCACGCCGGTCATAGCCGACGCGACGCAGCGACCAGATCAGCAGCGCAGGCAGGACGACGTGGTAGAGCGAGAGCAGGCGCACCCAGAGCGGGAAATGCTTATCCCACATATACTCGGTGCCCCCAAACAGGTGACGGCCCAGGAACAGCCTCCAGGCCACATCCACGCACCAAGCAGCGTCCGCGACAATTGAGCTGACGGCCTGGGAGGAAAGCAGAAGCGTGTTGCTGCGCCAGAGGCCGATGCACGTCAGAAGCACCGCGATGTTGCACAAGCGAAGGAAGCTCGGCCAGCCCCACACAATCCAGTAAGTCGGCACCCAGACAGCCAGCCACAGCACACCACCCCACCGTATCCACGCCGAGAAGGAAGCAGAAGACATCGAGTCTCTTTAGCTAAACTAGAGAACAGACATTGGAGTCAGCCGGTGGCGCGCCAATTCTAAGCGAAACCGCCCCAGGATTCATCTCCATACAAAAGCGTGGCGCCTTCGAATTTCGAGTCCTCTCAATCGGAATCTGCAATCTCGCACTGACAAGAGCGCTCACCGGTGACAGGACTTCGGTGGACTAGGCAGCCCGTGCGGCCCGCGGCACTGTAGCCCGCCATTCTCATTGGCGGCCGGGCCTTTGGTGGAGAAAGCTCCGGGGCTAAAGACCCGGGCTAAATCCACCGCCGCGCGCAGGCGCCTCATCGTTCGAGGCGTGAGACAACCAGAACTTCTAATTCTTGGGGCGAAGTAGTTGGCGGCGGGCGTCAGCCCAATAGGGTTTACGCCCGCCGTGCCTTGGCTGGGGAGAGGGATACGCTAGCGACGGGCAGTTTCGGCGCCACTATGTTTCGGGGGATGTGGGCGCGACTCGGGGCTCTTCTTCGCAGGGGGCGGGGTGCGTTTGTGGCAGGAGCTGGCCCACCAGCGTGATTCATACTTCGGCAGTTCGCACATTTTTGTGCAAGCCTGCTTGCTGTGCGCGGTGTTGCACCGGCAATAGCAGAGATTCACGGGCCGGTTGGACGGAGAGGGTGTGGGCTGGTCCGCGTGCGCGACGGATACGGGTATAGTCATCCCCGCCAAAAGAATGATTCCAATAACTCGCTTTATCGTAGCAACCATGCGAGATTCTGGCTCGAAGCCCTAGCCGGCGACCATAGCGCAGGGGTGTGGTTCACTAGGTACACCGGTAAGTCCTTCGCTTTGGTACACGGGTAATAGAACCTGCTTGTCAGGCGCGTGGCCATCCAGCCGTGGGTCAGAGGCTATCCTAACTGATTGAAATGTAACGGCTTGCCGGCATGTTGCGGCGCTTGAAGCCAGCATGCTGGAGATAGCTCCAGCAGTCAATGGCGGCGTCGCCGCGCGGCCGAGAAGGGGTAGCCGAAGCCATTGCATAGTTTTCGGCGTTCCGAAGGTTGCAGAGTTGCCCGAGGCCGAAGTTCTTAGCGGACAATTTCGACCTCGGATTCGCCAGCGGGCTTCTCCACTGGGGCAGGGGCCAGGGCCTCCGCCTTCTGTTCAATTACATCCGCGAGTTCCAGGCGGAGGTTGCCGGGATTTGTGGCAAAGGCCATGCAAGTCTCCAGATCAATGATGCCCGCGCGGAACAACTTATCGAGTTCGCCATCAAAGTGCTGCATGCCTTCGGTCGAGCCGTCGCGCATGGCGTCCACCAGGGTCTTGCCTTCGCCTTCCCCCTTTTCGACGTACTCGCGCGTGCGCAGGGTAGACTTCAGGACCTCGATAGCGGCCGCTCGGCCGCTGCCGTCTTTTCGCGGAAGCAGCCGTTGCGAAATGATGTAGCGAAAGGCCTTGGCCAGTCGGCTGCGAATGACTTGCTGATCGCCGAGGGGGAAGGCACCGATAATACGCTCGACGGTCTTCGAGGCGTCGATGGTGTGCAGGGTCGAGAAGACCAGGTGACCGGTCTCCGCCGCTTCCAGGGCGATTTCGATCGTTTCTTTGTCGCGCATCTCGCCGACCAGGATGACCTTGGGAGCCTGGCGGAGCGCAGCGCGCAGGGCGAGCGCAAAGGTCGGCGTATCGCTGTGCAATTCACGCTGATGGATGGTGGACCTCTTGTGGTTGTGCAGGAATTCCACCGGGTCTTCTATAGTGAGGATGTGGTAGGCCTTTTCTTCGTTGATTTTGTTCAGGATTGCCGCGAGCGTCGAGGACTTGCCGGAGCCCGTCGGACCGGTCACCAGCACGATGCCGTTGCGGAGGTTTGCGATCTCGCCTAGGTGGGCGGGCAGCTTCAGGCTCTCGAAATCAGGAATCGTCGTGGGGATCACGCGCATCACGATGGCGTAAGTCCCTCGCTGGCGGAAGACATTCACGCGGAAACGCGACAGCCCAGGCAGGCTGTAGGAAACGTCGGTGGCCCCCTCCTGTTCGAGTGTGCGCAAGGCATGTTCGTTTCGGCCGATCAGGTCAGCGGCGATGCGGCGCGTGTCTTCGGGCGATAGTGCGGGAAGTCCAGCGATTTTCACCTCGACGAGTTGCCCGCTCAACTCGATCTGAGGCGCGCGTCCCGGAGAGAAAATCAGATCGCTCACTCCTTTCGACTTCAGCATGGACAAGATGAGAGCGGGAGTGGGAATCACCTGCGCGGCGCTGGGTGCGGGGGTCGGGGGCGCGCCAGCCGCGCTTTGCGGGCTTGGAATTCTAAGTGTGGCCATGCGCTTGCTCCTCCGCCTACCGCAAAGTTCGCTGCTACTCGGAGAGTGTGCCGCGCACGCCACTTGCCAAATCGGAGGTTGCCGCGACTGCTAAAGCTTTTGATCTGATTGTGTTTGCAGATTCAGAACGGACTCTGAGTCGAGGGTGTGTTTCAGAGTTGGAAGCGAAGAGGCACACGGAAAGGTGTTGCCGGGTGTGGCGCGCCTCAACCCAGCGCCGGAAAACTTGCTGCTGGAGTTTCGTCAAACGCGAACAAGCTCAAATGTGTGGACATTCTTCGAAATTGGAATCGCGAATACTGAATGCTGAAGGCCGGGAGTCAGTTGAAGAATGTAGTGAGCGCGGTTTCGGTGGTGCGGGAGAGGATTCCCGGACCGGGAAGGAATCTCCCGAATCGGTCGGCCCCTGGGGCGAGCAACGAGCGCAAAATTTTTTGTCGCTGCCAACTTAAACGGAAGCAAAGGATTGGCGGAGGCCATTCCTCTGAAGGAACTGGCGAGCCGCTTGCAAGAGAACAAAGAGGGGCGCACTCCGAATGACGACCTACACTAATCAGCGAGCGAGGGGGAAGGGGCTTGCAAGCTGGCTGGCGCTGGTCGTTCCCACCTGCCTCTGAGAGGGAAGCTAGGATGGATGACCCCACGCCCCGGCCACATAAAAGGCCGGGAAACGGAGCGCGCTCCACGGGGCTCCTGTTCCCAAGCAGGAGCCCCTCCTGTTTTTCCTGCCGAGACTCAAGAC
>QHYU01000004.1 GCA_003224235.1 Acidobacteriota bacterium | reverse complement strand
TCGGAGTGGGCTCGCTGCCCATCGTCCTGCTGGTTGGCTTTTTCATCGGCGCGGTGATGGTGTTGCAGACCTCTTCGCAGTTCGAGCGCTTCGGCCAGACGGCCCTGACCGGCGACGTGGTGGCGCTCGCGCTGGTGCGGGAACTGGGCCCAACGATCACCGGCCTGCTGGTGGCGGGCCGTAACGCCTCGGGCATGGCCTCAGAGCTGGGCTCGATGCTGGTGACCGAGCAGGTGGACGCCATGCGCGCGATGGGCACAGACCCGTCGCGCAAGCTGGTCACCCCGCGCGTGGTGGCCACCATTCTAATGCTCCCCTTGCTGACGGCGATGTCAGACTTTGTCGGCCTTGTGGGAGGGTTCATAGTGGCCAGTTTCGAGCTGCGCTTGAGCCCGGTGCAGTACTGGACGCGCGCCATCCAAGCTCTGGAGTTCTCCGACCTGATGCAGGGTCTCAGCAAGCCGGTTTTTTTTGGCTTCATCCTTTCAACCGTGGGCTGCTACAAGGGTCTGACCGTGCGCGGGGGAACCCAGGGCGTGGGCCGCGCGACTACTGGGGCCGTAGTGGTCTCTTCGGTGTTTATCATAGTGGCGAACTTCTTCCTCACCAGGGTCATGCTCTACCTCGCTCGGCGCGGATTGTGACCTGCCAATTGGCGGGATCCGGGGCTCTGCAAAAAACGTGGAGCGACGTGCCCCGTGCAGTGGCGGGATCCTCGCCTCGGCCTTGCTCTGCCGCGCCGCAGCCCTCCCAAGAAGCTGCTGGCCGGGGAGGCCGGACGCCCCTTGTATCTACAACGCAGAGCGCGTTTACATCTATAATCCCCATGGAGCGCGCGCCCCGTGCCCCAGACCCTTCCGGTTCGACCCGCCCGCGTGCGAATATCTATCTATGAACAGGGCGATGGGAAGTCCCGACGACACGCCACCGGTCATCGCTTTTGACGACGTCCATATCGGCTTCGACGAAGGCGAGGTGCTGCGCGGGATTTCGTTCCAGGTGGTGCCGCGCGAGACCAAGGTGCTGGTCGGCGAAACCGGTACCGGTAAAACCCTTACGCTCAAGCTTGCCGCTGGCCTGCTGCGCCCCGACTCCGGCCGCATCCTGGTGCTGGGCCGCGACCTCACCGCCATGAGCGAAGACGAGCTGCTCGGCTTTCGCCGCGAGGTCGGTTTTGTTTTTCAGGAGGGCGCGCTGTTTGACTCGCTCCCGGTCGCTGAAAATGTCGCCTATCGGCTCCGGGAAGATGGCGTGGACGAGGAAGAGATCGAAGAGCGCGTGCGCGAAGCCTTGCGCTTCGTCGAGATGGAAGATGCCATTGACAAGCTTCCCTCCGAGCTTTCCGGCGGGATGCGTCGCCGCGTGTCGATCGCGCGGGCGCTGGTCAGCCGCCCCCCGATCGTGCTTTACGATTCGCCGACCGCCGGACTCGACCCGGTGACCGCGCAGACTATCATCAGGCTGATCCTGCGTCTGCGTGACACCCAGGGGGTCACAGCTCTGCTCGCCACGCATCGCCTCCAGGACGCTTTCGCGCTGGCAAACTTTCGATTCGATCCCCGCGCCAACCGGGTCATTCCCGTCGGCCGCGACGGCCAAGGGATTTCTCTTGGCCAGGGCGGCGTGGAGTCCCGCAGGCCCGACTCGGATCTGGAAATCGTGCCGGCAACCAACTTTCTCGTGCTGCGCCACGGCACGGTGTATTTTCAGGGCGACCAGCGCGCCATTCTGGAGTCCCCGGACACCTATCTGAAGCGTTTTCTCGTTTGAATGGGATGGACAAGGAAAGACAATACAAGCCACTGAGGAGGGTCGGCCATGCCGCAACGCAAGCAGTTGACTTGGACGGAGCTGCGCGTGGGTTTGTTTGTGCTGGTGGGGATGTTCATCTTGGCCATAGCGATTTTCTACGTCACCAGCGGCACAGGCATCTGGGTGCCCAAGTATCGTCTGCGAACGTATCTGCCCGAGGTCGAAGGACTGACCATCGGCGCGCCTGTTCGCCTGAACGGAGTCGAAATCGGCAACGTGGATTCTATCCGCGTGAGCCCGCGCAGCCCGCGCCAACCGCCCGACCCGAGGCGCAACATCGAGCTGGTCCTGCGCATCGATAGGCGCTATCAAAACGAGATCCGCACCGACTCGACCGCCAGCCTGATCACCGAAGGGTTGCTGGGCAATCGCTACGTCAGCATCCAGCGCGGCTTCGTCGGCACGCCGCTGCAGCCGGGCCAGGAAATCCCCGGGCGCGAGGAGAAGGCCATGAAGCTGATTGTCGAGCGCGGCGCTGATCTGGTGCAAAACCTCAACGTGATGTCTAACGAGGTGCGCGAAATGATAGATGGAATCAAGCGGGGCCGCGGCTCCCTGGGGAAACTCCTCGTCGATGAAACAGCCTACCGCAGCCTGACACATAGCCTGAACAAGATGGAGCACGTGGTCGATCGCGTGGAGGCTGGAGAAGGCTCGATAGGGAAGCTGATGGCGTCGGACGATCTCTACAAGAAGGTTGATTCGGCGGCCGGAAATTTTGACTCGCTGCTCGCCGACGTGCGGGCGCAGAAGGGCTCGCTCGGCAAGTTCGTGTACGATCCCAGCATCCACGACAGCGCTAAGCAGTTCCTGGAGAAAGGCAACGCGGCGCTTGCTGACGTGCGCGCGGGCAAGGGCACACTCGGCAAGCTCGTCACTGACGAGACGCTGTTCAACGAGTGGCGCGACGTTGGCGCGAACCTCGAATCCGCTACCGCCAAGCTCAACTCGAATCAAACCACCGCTGGCAAATTCTTCACCGACCCGCAATTCTACGACAACTTGACGGGTCTCGCCGGTGACCTGCGCCTGCTCGTGGGCGATTTTCGCCAGAATCCGAAAAAATTTCTCCGCGTGAAGTTCTCCATCTTCTGACACGGTTCCAGCTATGTGAGCCGAATGACGAGTTGGAATAGAATCCTGCATCAGGCGGTCCCAGAGGAGAACTGCAGGGCAAGATCGCGGATGCGGCGCAGATCGAGTTTGCCGGTGCCCAAGTGAGCCAGCTCGTCCACCTGGAAGAACTGATTCGGACGCGGGATCCACAAGTTGGGCAGGCCGGACTGCGAGAGTTTGTCTAGAACATCCTTCAATTTCTCAGCCGCGAGCGTGTGCAGCACCACGAGCCGCTCACCTTTTTTGTCGTCGGGCACGCCGGTGACCACAAACGTCTGCTCGGTCACTCCAGCCAGCTCGTGGAGTTTTTCCTCCACCTTGATGTGCGGCACCATCTCGCCCCCGATTTTGCTGAACCGCGAGAGGCGGTCGGTGATAGCGAGGAAGCCGTCCTCATCGAGCGTGGCGATATCGCCGGTGATGTACCAGGCGTCGCGCAACACTTCCGCGGTTTTGTCCGGCCGGCCGAGGTAGCCCTTCATTACGTTGGGCCCGCGAACCAGCAGGAGCCCCTGTTGGCCCTGTGGTAGGGGCTCGAGTGTTGTCGGGTCGGCGATGCGCACGCTCACCCCGGGCAGTGGCTGGCCGATCTTGCCGCGCTTGGCGCCCACCTGGCGGAAGCCGGGAGCGCGGAAGTCGCGTGTATTCACGCTGACCACCGGGGAGCACTCGGTGCAGCCATAGCCCTCGAGCGGCTGGATGCCAAAGGCCTCCTCGAAGGCCAGGGCGAGCCGCTCCGGCAGCTTTTCGGCGCCAACCAGCACGTATTGCAAGCTGCCGAAGTCCTCGGGCAAGCAGCGGCGCAGGTAGGCTTGCAAGAATGTCGGTGTGGCCAGCAAAAACGTGACGCGGTAATTGCGCACCAGCTCGCTGATCGCGGTCAGGTCAAGGGGATTCGCGTGGTACACCACGCCGGTGCCTAACACAGCGGGCAGCCAAAGCGTCACCGTGAAGCCGAAGGAGTGGAAGAACGGCAGGACGCCGAGCAGACGGTCACGCCCGGTGAGCATGAAGGTTTGGCCCACCTGCTCGATGTTGGAGCCGATGTTGTAGTGCGTCAGCATGACTCCCTTGGGGTCGCCGGTACTGCCGCTGGAAAAGATCACCGTGGCGAGATCGTCGAGCGCCGCCGTTTTTTTCCGTCCGAGGGCGATTTCGAGCCATCGCCCCGGCAGCACCGCTGCCATCAAGAGCGCCAGCAACTTCTCCGGCGCGCGCGGCTGCGCGGCCAGCTCTTCGAGCAGAATCACCCTGCCCGGGACCTGCAGCGGGACGCGCTCCAGAAATGCTTTTGAGGTAACGACGGTCTGCAGCTCGCATTGGCGGGCGCACGACGCAAGGATTTCGTTTGAGGCGGTGTAGTTCAGATTGACCGGAACCTTGCCGGCGAGCAGCGCCGCGAAGTTCACCAGCGCCCCCGGCACCGAGGGCGGCAACAGGATGCCGACCATGGTTTGCCCTTGCCAGACTTCGCGCAAACGCCGAGCCAGAAAAACGGTGCGCGCGAGCGCCGCGCCGAATCGCAGCTTTGGAGTGCGCGCGTCGGCTACGGCAAAGCGCAACGGGTAGCGGCGGGCCGTATTGAGAAACGCGCGGTGAAGCGTGCGCATGCGCGCCTTCCGGTAGCGGTAGGCCTCCGTGCTCAGCTCCTGGACCGCCTGGCGCACCTCAAAAGGCGTTGAGGTGGGCGCCATCGGCCGGCCGAAACTGATCGTCACCGGATACGGGATGCGCCGCGGCAGCTTCCACAGGAAGCGGCCGCGCTCGAAGCTGAAGATGCTGCCCCACACGCCGTCGACGTTGACGGGGATGATCGGCGCGTCCACCCCCTTCATGATGCGCTCGAACCCGCGGCGGAACGGCAGCAACTGCCCGATGCGCGTGATCTGACCCTCGGCGAAGATGCACACCACTTCGCCCGCCTGGATGGCTTCGGAGGCGTCGCGGAGCGAGCGCAGCATGTCGCGCGGCCGAAGCTGCGAGGAGATGGGGATAGCGCGCAGGATGCGCGCGAAGGGATGGATCAGCGGATGGTCGTATACACCTTTGAACATGATGAAGCGGATGGGGCGGTCGATGGAGGCGATCAGTAGAAGCGCGTCCACCCAGGACATGTGGTTGCAGACAAACAGCGCCCCGCCCCGCTCCGGGATGTTGTCCCGGCCTTCCACGCGGATGCGATAGATCGAATGGGTCAGCAGCCACAACAGCAGCCGCAGCAGCGAGTCGGGCAGCAAATAGATGACGTAGGCCGTCCCCGCCGCGGTCAAGCCGGCAGCGATCAGAAACACCTTCGAGGGGTTCGGGTGGCCGAGCTTGATCATCAGGTACTGCGCTACCGGCTGTAAAGCGATGCCGACAAAGGAGAGCATATTGGCGGCCGCGATGATGCCGCCCTTGCGCTCCGGCGCGGGGCGATGCTGGATGAGCGCGTTGACGGGAACCGCGAAAAAGCCGGCGAAGAATCCGAGAACTCCCAGGTGCGCCGCCACCGTGAGGAAAGAGAGATGCGGGCGCGAGAGCAGGGCCGCAACGCAGGTAATGCCGAGCGAGCCAAGCGGGATGAGACCGTACTCGATTTTATTGCCCGAGAGGTATCCAGCGGCGAAGCTGCCTATGCCGATGCCCATGGTCAGCGCGACCAGCAGCAGGCTGGACTGCGTCTCCTCCACCTGGAGCACATCGGTGGCGTACAGGACGATGTTCAGCAGCAGCAGCGAGGCCAAGAACCAGAAATAGGTGTTTCCAATAACCGCGAGCCACAGCACGCGGTCCTTGCGCATTTCGCGGACTTGTCCCCACAGGTCGCCGAGCAAGTTGACGCGGAATTTTCTGGCGCGGTTCGCTGCGGGCACTTGCGAGATGCCGAGGCTGGTGAACAAACC
>QHYU01000003.1 GCA_003224235.1 Acidobacteriota bacterium | reverse complement strand
TCACTTGACCTCAGACTGCGACCGACGTAGGGTGAGGGACTGGCGGATGGTGCCCCGGCAGTAGAAGTTAGCCTCCAGAGGCCCTCAAGATGAAAATCCTGGTGTCGGGCTCCTCGGGACTGGTAGGAACCGCAGTAGTGGAAACGCTCGCCCGCGACGGGCACACAGTCTGCCGGCTGAAGCGCCCCGAGAACGGCACACGCCCCAACAAACAGTTTGCGGCTGCTGCCGGCGGGTCGCGCGCATCTGAGCCCACGGTGCGGTGGGATCCTGTCTCCGGCAATTTTGATGCAGCAAGCGCGGAAGGGGCCGACGCGGTGGTCCATCTGGCCGGCGCCTCGATCGCCCAGGGCCGCTGGAACAGCGCGCGCAAGCGCCTCCTGCGCAGTAGCCGCGTGGATGCCACCCGCCATTTGGTGAGCGCGCTCTCCAAACTAGCCCGGCCGCCGCAGGTAATTGTCGCGGCATCGGCAATCGGCTACTACGGCGACCGCGGCGACGAGGAACTGACGGAGCAGAGCGCTCCGGGAACTGATATTTTGGCGATGCTCGCGCGGCAGTTTGGCGCGCGCACGGTGATGCTGCGCTTTGGCGTGGTCCTCTCCACCCGGGGCGGCGCTTTGCCACGCATGCTGCCGCCCTTCCGAATGGGCGTCGGAGGGCGGCTGGGCTCAGGAAAGCAGTGGATGTCATGGCTGACGCTCGACGAAGCGGTTGGTTTGGTGCGTCATGCGCTCGGAAACCCGCAGGTGCGCGGCCCCGTCAATGCCGTCGCGCCTAACCCGGTGCGCAACGAGGACTTCACAAGGATTCTGGGCAGAGTGCTGCACCGTCCGACCATTTTTCCCGTGCCGGCAGCGGCGCTACGTCTCCTGCTGGGCGAAATGGCCGAGGCGCTGCTGCTCTCCAGCCAGCGCGTGCTCCCAGCAAAACTGAAAGCACTTGGCTATAGTTTTCTGCAACCTGAACTGGAGCCGGCCTTGAACGCTCTGCTGCGCCACGCGGTCTGAACCGACCGGGACAAAATCGCCCGGACTGCGCAGGGACTTCTCCACCGGCCATGGTCGGTTCACCGCAAACGCGGAGCGAGGGGGAAGCAAGCGCCTCAGAGGTCAAGCTGGCTGAGAAGGCTTTCCAGGTTGGACTCGTCCACGACCAGTTCGGCCGGCGTGGCAGCCACGTCTTCGATTTCGTCGAAGCCCTGAAACAGGCGCATCTTGGCGACGGCGTACTCCTCCGTGCCGGTCATTTCCCGGCCGACTCGCTGACTCCACTCCTGGATAGCGCTCTGGCGGATGAAGATGCGTAAGGGAAAAACTTTCTGGCGATCCACGGAGACCTTGTAAACGTACTCAGTCCCCGACAAAAGCCCGCGGCGCAACTTCTGGACCTCGTAGAAATAGTACTGATAGACGTAGCCGGTTGCGGCGGAGTAGCTTTTGACGCGGCGAACCGCATCGGGGCGTGCCATGACCTGATTATTCGGTTGCGCCGCAGGGATGTCAACTCAGGTGCTCGGGAAGCGGCTAGGGTGAGAGGGGCGGAGACTGTTGGGCAGGCTTGCGTACGATCGCGGCGAGTATTGATGGCACTTCAGCTATTGATTAGGCTGCGCGAGCTTCTTTGAGACACGGTGGCGATCACCGCCTCAATTTCCAGTGGAGAAACGAAGTATAAGTCACACTGCAGAATTAACTAGGCGATTCCGACCGGCCTCGTCATCTTCTGGAGGCGCAGAAATATTACCGAATGCATAAGAAAGGGTGCCTTGATGATCGCCATCGCGGCACCCATCGAGTCCGATCCGGTTCTCCCTTTCGGAATCAGTACTTCTTCCAGGTGAATGAACTCAACATGAAGTTGCCGACGGTGTAGGCTGTTTTCTGCAGTTCGCGGTCATAGTGGATAGCGGCGCCGCCCATGTCCGTCAAGGTCTGGCCGATGACCGCTCCATACCAGCTCCCGCCGCCGAACGAGAAACTGGCATTGGGAGCATACAAGAGGCCCGCTGCGATGACCCTTGGCAGGACTCCCACCCTGACGGCTTCAAGGAATTTTGAAACGTCACAGCCCCGCCATGACTCTCCGTATCGCCTGCCCCAAAACCGGCCCTGCAAGGATTTCGATGAAGATGATGAAGTCTGGTGGACTACCGGGAGACGAACGCCACCCTCTTACCGATCCGCCAGATGAGGCGGAAGTGCCCAGAGCACTTGGGGCAGGCTGCAACGGCGAAGACCATGCTGTCGATTCTAACGGGATTGGGCAGGCACAGATTCAATCAGTTTTCACGTAACTGGGCGTGCCGGCGCTAAGGCTCAAGTTTCCGAAGTCGGCAGCGGGGCCCGCCGATTAGTTGACAGTGCGAAAACTCGCTCTGCGCGTGAGTCAAAAAACGGAGAGCCGGTCAGAATGCACCGACCGGATTCGGCGCGCACGGCGCAAAAAAGGCCGTCCACGCAGGAAGGGCTATTGCGGGGGTGGCTGCGGAGGCGGGTTGGTGGTTTTGCCTGGGGCGGGCTTCTTCTCGAGTCCCTTTTTTTGCGCCATAAGCCCTTCCATTTCCTTGCGCGTATCGGCGACAACTTGGGTGCGCTCCTGAATCAGCTTTTGCAACCGTTCTTTATCTTCCGCGCGCGCTTCCTCAAGTTGTTTGCGCAAACGATCGAGATATTCCTGCTGGGCGTCGATATCGCGTTTTTCCCAGGCGATCATTCTATCCGCATCCTCGACCGTCTTGGGGTTGGACAGCAACGGAGCAGGAGAAGGACTTACTGGCTTGGCGGCCGAGGGCTGCTGCGAGTCCGCAGCCTGCTTGGCGGCAGCTTCGTCTTGTGCCTCTTTTTTTTCGAGGTAAACATCGGCCGGCGAGTGCAGTGAAGTTAGGTCATCGTTGCTCCATACTTTGCGGGCTTTTGCAGCCGGTTTCTTCTGCGCCGGCTCAGGGGGCTTCTGCCCCTCAACCTGAGCGTGGGCGGCGAGAGACAAGCCGAGGACCGCGGCGGATGCAGCCATTGCCCTGAAGAGTGCCCTGTTTTTCATCTGCTCTTTCCTCGTCCTACAGCGAGATCTCTCGGAACGACAGTACCTGGTAAGTCGTCGATGGTTGTGCCCTTTGGACCCAACAGCTGTTGTAGTAAATGCCGTTTCCGCCGCCTCCCGAGATGTTGAAATTGACGGTTCCTACTTGGGACAAAAGATTGCCGGAAGTGTCTTTTATCGCAGCGACAAAAATCGCACCGTCAAACTCCTGATTACCGCCGCCCAATCCGGTGAACGTGGTCGTGCCGTCTCCGACCACCAGAATAATCCCCTTCCAGCCGCTGTTACCGTCGTAAGAGAAATTCCCGGTGACCACGAGCAGCCCATACCCTACGAAGGCGCTTAGGCTGAGGTTACCGTTGACGACAACAGTCTGGGGATTCGTGGCAGACATCGGGGGCAAATTGGCATTCGTAGCGGTACCCGGGTTCCCGGGGGGCGTGATAACGATGGCGGTTTGCGAGATCGCCTGGACGAGTGCATCGAGGCTGGCCGGTGTCTGGAGGGCCGGACTTAGGGTTATCGTATCGCTCACGCTGGGGGTTGGCAGACCCCCGCCAGTATAGTGGTCCGGGCGCGGAAGGCCGGCGATCACCCTAGCCTTGTTGGCAGTACCACCTAGAGGCTCTGTCACCCCGATGGCCGGCAGAGAAGTACTGGGGTTCGGGGAGCAGCCAGGAACTGCGGGAGGATTACCGCTTCCGTCCGTTCCATTCCCGAAGTACACATTGGAATTGGCACCGGAGAAATTAACCGGTTTCGCCGACAGGGTCAAGGCCGAAGGAAAATTGAGACCAAATGTCTTCGGGGCAACCACGTATTGCGCCATTTTCTGGCTACCGTCAGGCAGAACCGCGAGCGCAGTAACTTCCAGGGCCTGGCGAGCGGTCGGTGGCGGAGCAAGGGGATCAAGCGGCACAATGAGGCTGGGCGGATTGAGCCCTGCGTCGTAGAACAACGGGGTAACATTATTCAGGATGGTGTCCTGGTTTACATCGAAGCCGAGCGATCGTTCCGTGGCAGCATTGATGCGGACCCATTTGTAGAGCGGGCCCTGTATCCCTGCAACGGTTGAAACGGAGTTGGTGGTCGTCTTGGTTGCGGTAGCGTAAGACCCCGCGCCAAACTCTCTGTCATATTCCGTGTCCGGGTAGCTCGTCAGGATGGTGGCGGCGCTTTCTCCGGGCGCGGGATTCACGATGTAGCGGAGCGTGCCCACGGCAAGGAGCTGGGCTCCTGCCATGGGGTCGAAGTAATTGGGATTGCTCGGCAAGACGCGCCCGCGTCCCTCCTCGAGACCGGCAAAGCCAGCATAGTAGGCGCTGGTGGATGACCGGTAGTTACCAGCCAAAGAGGATTCCGAGCCGGAAGCGCCGATCAAAGTGATGGCCACGACGCTGATCAGCATCAGCGCAAAGATGGCGATGAGAAGCGCGATTCCGGATTCGGATTGTTTCCTGCGAGAGCGGTGAGGAGTTTTCATGGTGCTGTTTGTCCTCTTACCTGTTCGGATTAATGCGACGGCCACGCCCGTTTAGCTCGACCAGGCGTGGGGCCCTGGTCTGAGCGTCCGGCTGGGGCGCCATCACAATCAGCCTGATATCGATGCTGCGGACATTCACCGGAGAATTGCTGGCTCCGGCATTCTGGCAAAGCTTCGGGCCCGTGGCCGCGTCGCAGGTGAACTGGAATATGGGTTGAGGATTCCCGCCGGGAAACACGGCCGGATAAGAGGCCTGAAACTGAGCAATCTGGGCAGCGGGGGCGTTGTTCATCACGTTCAGAACATAAGGAACCATCACGTTGGGAGCGTTCATGGTGGCGACCGGGTCTGCACCGGCCACCTTGGAGGCGACACCGCGGAACAGAGTCGTTCCCTGCAATTGATACCGAACCCATTCGACCCCGTCGTTGGCGTCCGGGTTGATGTCGGTTTCAATGACCAAATCGAAATCGCCGGGGCTGGCGCACGTCCCGCCGCCCGCGGTGCCGATCTGACAGGGAGTGGCGGGGTAGCTCGGATTCCAGGCCACCGGCGAAACCGCATACAGGTTCGCAGGGGGCGCAACAGAGAAATGATTCAGCGGCGGGTAACCCGCGCCGCTGACATCGCGGACGATTTGATCCAATCCCAAGCGAGCCTCCTGGAACGACGCAAGAACCTGCGATTCGGTTTGGGATCGCTTCTGGGAAAGATCCAAGAGACCAAACATCGCTCCGGTGAGCACAACGAAGATCGCAATGGAAACCATCAGTTCCAGTAGCGTGAAACCGGCTTGCTTTGTCTGCGTGCGCGGGGTCTTCACTTATTTCTCCACCATAGTGTCCAGGGTCACCGCCTGGAGGGGCCCATTGCCTCCCTGCCGGCGTACACCGACAATGAAACGCTTGCCCGCCCCGTTTGTGAAGGTAATGACGGCCCAACGGACGTCGTAGGCCACTCCGGACGGATCGTTAGGGTCTGTAAAGCTGAAGTTGTAGTTGGCTACTCGCCCCGCGCTGAAGTCAATCATGGGCCGGCCATTGACCATGACGACGGGGCTGCCGACAACCTGGTTCGGAGTTGCGGGATTTCCCAAGTTGCAAGTGCTCCCCACGGGGCAGACAAGACCTTGCGGGTCCGTAAACGCCGTCGCCGATAGCGGCTGATTCAGCATTCCTTCCATCTGGCGCTGGGCAATGACCAGTGCCGTGGAGTCGTAGCGATTCGCCGTATTGAGCTGAATTGCGAATGGCACGAGCTGTGCGGCAGCCACCAAACCGATCAGCATTATTAGCGTGGCAACAAGCATCTCAATGAGGGTGAAACCGCGCTGTTTCTGGAATGACAGTCGCATTATCGTCTTCCTTCTTTTTTCCCGCTCTCCACTAGTTGAGCAGATGCCAAATGCCACCTGAATCGGCGGACCACACCTGAACAGAACCCGAAGGTAGCAAGATCACAGCCCGGGAGCCCAGATTCGGCAGGGCGGTGTTGCCGAGGTAGAGCACGTAGACAGCCGCTGGATTCACGGCACCGCGCTGATCAAAGGTGACCGTAGCATTCGTTGGCGAAACCGAAGTCAGAGTGGGAACGCCCACAGCGGACGCCAGTGCATCGGTGCCGGGAGCCGCCCCAGCCGATATCGGCCCAATGGTACCGGTGAAGACAACCTGCGTCTCACCGACGTCCATACTTGCGTTCCCGTTCGAATCCACCCAGAAATTCGTCGCCGACCCGGCCTGCCGAATCTGGCAGCTCACCGGCGTATTCCGGCGAATGGCTTCAAATCGTGTGAGTTTCAGCAGATTCGCAGCCTTTGAAGCGGCATCACTCAATTGGTACGTCCGGTAGGATTGCAAGAAAGAAGGCAAAGCCACCCCTGTGATGATAAGAATTACAGCAATGGAGACCACTAGCTCCACAATGGTAAAGCCACCACTGGAGGTTCCATTTGCGGGGTTGCCGGATTTTGTCATTGCGCCTGCCATTTTGGTTCAAACTTTTTGGGATCTCTTTCGCAGGACTGAAGTTGCAGATGGGGTGCCAATCTCCGTTTTCCTGTAACTCCTTGAAAAAAGGGCAGTTCTCTGTTGTGTCGAGCGGAAGTGTCTTCGAGGGATGATCGATGCGCGGGTTAAAAGGAAACAACTCGGGAATCAAGGGCAGGAATCACCATATACGATCGCGTGTCTGCCACCGTTCACTTCGCCACTCTAAGGTCAGAAAAGCTACCAGCGCAATGAGCATGCCTTGGAGAAGGAAGGCACCTATCTTCCAGATAGAATCAAGAACTTCAGGCACAACATAAGGCTTAAGCGGCAGGATGATGATCGCGTGCGGCTGTTGGGTCGCAGCACTTGCGGACCTGAGGCTAGTTGGCGGAGTCTTTTAGGCAGTTAGACATCCACCCCGAGGCTGATCTCATCTCTTTGATAACAAAGAACTTCTGGACAACGACTACAACCCTCAGTTAACGACTTCAGAGTGCAATGTAACTTTT
>QHYU01000002.1 GCA_003224235.1 Acidobacteriota bacterium | reverse complement strand
TCCCGGATTCCGTGACGCTCTTGACGCCGGGGCTGGTGGGCATTGACTGGAAGAGAATCGGGAAAATTGATGTGTTGTTTCACCTGGCCGCGAATAACGACACGGAATCGCAAGACGCCGAGGAGATGTATCACGCAAACGTCGAGGCGAGCAGGGAGCTGTTTGAGCGCGTGGTCCGGAGCGGATGCAAGCAGATTGTCTATGCTTCGTCGACGGCAGTTTACGGAATTTCGCCTTCGTCATGCGTGGAAGGGAAAACTCAGCTCAGTTCAACCACGCCCTATGGAAAGTCCAAGGCCATGCTGGAGCGCTTTGCCCAAGATTTTCAGAATAGGAATCCACAGGTTACGCTCGCCGGTTTGAGATTCTGCAATGTTTACGGGCCGGCGGAGAACCACAAGGGGCGCCGGGCCAGTATGATTTACCAACTGGCTCGACAGATGCAGGCCGGCAGCAGACCGCGAATCTTCCGGAGCGGGGAACAGAAAAGGGAGTGGTTGTACGTGGAGGACGCAGTGGACGCGCTGCTGCGCGCGGCTGGGGCAAGCGGCGTGGTGAATTGCGGGACCGGCCACCCATGGAGTTTCAACGAGATCGTTCGGACCCTCAATGAGGTATTGGGAACTTCACTCGAGCCGGAATACTTTGACAATCCCCGCCCGGATAGCTATCAAAGCCATGTTCAGTGTGACATGGGTTTGGCCAAGGAAAAGATCGGATTTGAGGCTCGCATAGACCTTCGAGCCGGGATCGCCAAGTACAAGAATTCTGGTGCGCTGACAAGGTGAGTAGAGCGGAGAAACTCGCCGTATGGCGTGAGCGAAACCTCTGAGCTTGACACGAGGGGGTGGCTGCCGTAGGTTCTTGCGCGAAGATAGAACTGAAATCGCAAATTCCCGGTAAGCGGGAGAACCCTAAGTCCGCCGAAGTAAAGTTCAGCCGCGCGCAGTGTTCAGGTCGTTGTCCCTCAATGGAGGCAGCAAACATGTTCAAGAAGCTTTGGTTTGCAATCCTGCTGGTCCTCAGCCTCAGTGTAGCGGCGCCGCACGCGGGCGCCCAGCGCAAGGCCGTGGATGCCGAGGGTCACGAGTGGTGGCAACATGCGGTGTTCTACGAAATTTATCCGCGGAGTTTTGCCGACAGCAACAACGACGGGGTCGGCGACCTGAAAGGCATCACCGAACGACTGGACTATCTGAAGGAACTCGGCGTCGATGCGATCTGGATCACGCCCTGCTTTCCCTCCCCGCAGGTGGACTTTGGCTATGACGTGTCCGACTACGAGCAGATCGATCCGATATACGGCACGCTTGGGGATTTCGACCGTCTGGTGAGCGAAGGGAGGAAGCGCGGGATCAAGATCATTCTGGATTTCGTGGTGAATCACACTTCCGACCAGCACAAGTGGTTTCTGGATGCGAAATCCTCGCGCACGGCGGCGCATCGCGACTGGTACGTCTGGCGCGACGGGAAGGGGCCGAACCAGCCGCCAAACAACTGGCTTTCGTTGTTTGGGCTGTCGGCGTGGAAGTTTGATCCGACGACAAGCCAGTATTACTACCACTACTTCTATCCTGAACAGCCGGACCTGAACTGGCGCAATCCTGCGGTGGAGAAAGCCATGTTCGACGTGACACGCTACTGGTACAAGCGCGGCGTCGCCGGCTTTCGCCTGGATGCGGTCGATACTCTGTTCGAAGATCGCAAGCTGACGGACAACCCGCTTCTGCCGGGAACCGACAAGTTTGGCCGGCCTAAAACGGATGAGAAGTACAACAAGAAACTGCCTGAGGTGCACGACGTCCTTCGGAAACTGCGCAAGGTCGCGGACGAGCACGGAGCCGTGCTGATCGGTGAGACATGGACGAGCGACATCAACGAGCTGAAGGAGTACTACGGCGAGCACGGCAATGAGCTGCAGATGCCGATGGATTTCATGTTTACCGAGGTGAACAAGCTGTCGCCGCCGGACTTCCGGAAGCAGATTGCGGCCGTGGACGGCGCCGGCGGGTGGCCGGTGTACGTGATCAGCAATCACGACATCGTGCGGTCGTACAACCGCTACGGCGATGGCGTGCACAACGATGCCATCGCCAAGCTCATGGCGGCGCTGTACCTCACGCTGCGTGGGACCCCGATCCTGTATTACGGCGAAGAACTGGGGATGGAGAACAACGACCCGAAGAGCAAGGACGAGGTCAAGGATCCCATCGGCAAGCTGGGCTGGCCGCTGGAAAAAGGCCGCGACGGAGAGCGCACGCCGATGCAGTGGAGCGATGGGCCGAATGCGGGATTCAGCAAGGCGACTCCGTGGCTGCCGGTTCCGCCGAGCGCTAAGACCCACAATGTTGCCACCGAGAAGAAAGATCCCAACTCGGTTCTCAGTTTTTACAGACAGCTTCTCGCGCTGCGCCATCAGCAGGCGGCGCTTCTGGATGGGAAGTACATTCCCTTGAACGAAGATGATCCGAATGTGCTTTCCTACCTTCGCCAGTACAAGGACGAAAGCATCCTCGTCGTGCTGAATATGTCCGGAACCGAACAGAAGGTTCGCTTCAGCCTGGCGCCGCAGGGCTTTGCATCGGTGAAGCTGACCGCTCTGCTGGCTGACTTGCCCGGATCAATCCAGGCAAGCGCGGACCAGCTGTCCCTCGCGCCGTTTTCCGTCTTGATTGCAAAGCTCTCTAAATGATCGCGCGGTGCGGCATGGAAGCGAGCCACGCCAGCTTCCGCACATCGTCATTCCGGCACCCAGCGTGGACGCCGCTCAGGGCCGTGTGGATCGCTCTTGAACCATTGACGCGGGAAGGAACGCCTGTGTCCCCAAGGAAGCAAGCTGGAGATCGGTTTGACGAGCATGAGGTAGTTTCGCGGTCTATAACCATTGATCCCCAAACCGGGCTGGAGAATTTCGTGAGGCCTCCGCTCGCTTTGATCGTGCGCCGCGCAGCTCGGTGGCGATGCCCGAATTGCGGTCGCGGCCGGCTCTTTGCCCGAGGGTTTCAAATGCTTCAACGCTGCCCCCACTGCTCCCTGTCCTACTTCCCCGAATCGGGCTACTACCTCGGCGCCATGATCATCAACTATGGAGTGACGGCTACGCTGGTCGTCCTGATCTTCCTGTTTTCTCTGTTGTTTCCAGACCTTACTCGATGGACGATGAACACGAAGATTCTGCTCTGGATGGCCTTTGCAATCGCATTGTCATTGCTCATGATGCGTCATTCCTACAGCTTCTGGCTCGCACTCGATTTTTGGATAACGCCGCGGCAACCCAAACCACCGGCCGAAGGCAGGAACAATTCAAATGACGGACGTTCCCGCGCGACGGCTATCGGCGAACAGAGTAGAGAGATGGAAGAGCAGCAGTAACATGTTGCCGATGCCAAGGTTGTGGGCTTCAGCCCCTGAAGGTTCAGGGCTTAAAAGCCCCTCGCTCGACCAGCTTCTGTTGTCGGACCTAAAGATCCGCCCCCCCATATCCATGCTGAAAAAGTGCCTCAGCCTGTCATTCCGAGCGAAGCGAGGAATCTCTCTTCAACGAAACGATGCTGAAAAACCAAGCAGCTCGTCATTCCGAGGCACCGCCTCGACTTTGCTCGGGACAGGCTCCGGTGCTCAAGAATCTCTCTTTTTCTTGGATTGCTAAGCGCGACTTCATCCGGAAAGCGGGAATTCGCTAATCACTGTGGCGCCAAATCAAGCGGTGCATCAATCCACCACACAATCTCGTAGCGGTGCAGTCCAAGAGATTCACTCCGCAATTCCGACGCAGCGACACATTGATTGCAAACAACTTCCGGTGCAGTGGCCCTTTTGCGTTTGGAAGGGGACTTGCCCTTACTACGTATGGGTGGAGGGAATCATGAGTACAAATAAAAAGGCGACCACGGCGCGGATTTTATTCAGAAGGCTTGCCGCTGTAAGGCTCATTCTCTTCATGCTCAACTGCCCGCCGGTCTGGGCACAGTCCCCGCAAACGGTCAGTAACCAAGATCTGATGAACATGAAAGTGGCCTCTGCGTCGGAGAACGAACTGAAGATCACGCAGACGGCGCCGACCATCTATAAGTTATATGTTCGTCACAAGTGGTACGGAAGTTCCATAACGGCACACAGTCCGGACTGCAAGAGTAGTAGACGAGAATGCGAACGAGTCCACAACGCACGACGTCCCGTATTGGGTCAGGAGAGAATGACAGCTTTCGAAGCACTCTTTTGAGGAGAAATGCAAACAAAGCATAAGGCCTGGTTGATCTTAGGGATTTTAGCGCTGCTTGTGGCCGTAACCCCGGCTTCCTGGGCCCAATTCAATTCCAACCAGCCAACCGTGAACTTCAATGCGGTTTTGGGCGAGTCGCTGACCGTAACGGCCTCCCCGGGCACGGTTAACTTCACGCTGGCTACGAGCGGGCCTGCCATCGGCAGCGCCCCGATTGCGATTACAACCGCCTGGGCACTAGGCAGCGGCCGGACCTCAGTGAACCTGGTCGCCTACTTTACCACCGCCAGTGCGCTTACTGATGGCGCGGGCCACAACATCCCCCCCGCCAACGTCTCCGGCAGCGTGAACGGCGGCGCCTTCACTCCCTTTTTCACTATCGGCCCGTTTAGCGTCCTCCGGGTCTTTTCGCAAGCCATCGCCGCCGGTAGCTACAATTCCTCGCGCAACGACAGTTTGAACTTGAAGATCGATACCACGGGTCTGGGTCTGCCGGTTGGCACCTATACCGGCGTGCTCAATATCCAGGCGCTAGCCCTGTAGAGAGCCTGCCGGGATGAACCACTGATCCGAGCAGCAGTGTCGCTGCTCTGTTCAAGTTCGCCGGCCGCCATCCCCGCAGGACGAAGCCGTGGAGTTGTACCTGAGCGGCAGGTGGCTCTGATGTACGCGGCTGACAGCTACTGGCAGACCTTTCCCACGGCTGGGCGGTATCTGTTCTCCTGCGCTTGCGCCTCAGTCATGTACCGACCCTCCTTCGTCTGCCCATACCATACCGAATCCGGGCAGTGGTACACGCCGGATTTGGTATTGACCCAGACCATGAAATGCGGGTTGCCAGCTGTTGGGGCTCGCGGAATCTCGCTGCCCCCCGCGTCGTTCACTCGCCCTGGTGGTGAGACCGCATTTGGGACTGACCGGGGCAGTAGGTGTTGTCGAAGGATAACTGTTCGCGTCGTCGGGATGACAAAGAGCAGTATCAGGAAAACTGTCGCAGCTAGAGCAGCTTGAAGCACAACGCGGCGGAATCGCCAAGACGGACGTGCTTGCTTTTCGAGTGCCAAGCCTCCTGGGAGTTCCTCCAAATCGTGAAGTATTTCCCTTGCGCTTTGGTAGCGACACCCAGGCTCCTTCTCCAAACAGCGGTCAATGATGGCGTGAAGACGATGTTGAACCCTCGGAAGCGATGCGTCGCGTTGCCCAGTCATTATAGCGAGGCCGAGTTCGAACGCCGTCTGCCCGCGAAAGGGAAACTGTCCGGTTGCCATTTCATGGAGAAGCACTCCAAAACCCCAAATGTCGGTCTGAACGCTAGTAGGCTTGCCGCTCAGAACTTCGGGAGCGGCATAGGTCAACGTACCTGCCGGCCGTCCTACTTCTGCTAACGACAGCTTGGAGGTCGCAATTCTCCTAATTTCCTCAGCACGAAGTCGCCTCCCCAGACCAAAATCAACGAGCTTGGTCATACCGCCCTCTGGAGCCACTAATACATTTGAGCTTTTGAGGTCTCCGTGAATAACCCCTTGTAGGTGAGCGTACGCAAGCGCGTCGGCTATCTGCAAACCATAACGGCTGACCTGTTCGATGGGTAAGCCATCCTCCGGCACGAGGTCTTTCAGCGTGAGGCCCTCAACATACTCCATTGCAATATAGGTTCGACCTTTGTCCTCATCCACGTCAAAAATCATGCAGATGTGTGGGTGAGCGAGACTCGCCGCCAACCGCGCTTCCCTTAGAAGGCTTCCCCAGTCAGCTTCCTGGACAAACGCAGCCTCTCGCAGGATTTTGATTGCGACGGTGCGTCCAAGCCGTAAGTCCACCGCCCGGTAGACAATGGCCCAGCCGCCCTCTCCTAGAGGTTCTTCGAGCGTGTAATGACCGATGACCCCGCCTTCTATTGGAAGAGGCATCCCTCTCCTGGTTGGCGGAAATCTTAGGCTAGGTATCCATCGCAGTCAATACCTCAATAGTATCGATCCACGACGTGCTCTCGGCCCTCACCATGTGCCCGAAAAACTGCTCCCGAGCCTGCCGGGATGAACCACTGATCCGAGCAACAGTGTCGCTGCTCTGTTCAAGTTCGCCGGCCGCGATCCCCTCATAAGAGCCGAGCCATGCCTCCGCTTCCCAAAGTCGGCGCGCCCAACGTGCTGCGCCATCTTCGGCCCTCCTCGACCGGCGCATTCTGAAAGCGAAGCTTACGTCCGACTAGGCATTCCGGGTGATCGAATCTGAATCGCAGGGCACTGCCTCACGGTGTCGGATGCTGCTTCTTCCATTCCTCCACCATGTGCTGGGCGTGGAGAATTTGTGCCGGAGTCATCTCTGATTGAACCTGTTTGAGGTTATCTTCGCAGTGGGCCAGAGCGAACCCTGTTTTGCTGCCACCGTGCTCCCCTTGCGCTTTGGGAATCCTCACGTCCTCGGTGAAGCCGGGACGAAGAAATTCGGAAAAATTTTCGGGGCGCGAATTATTTTTTTTGCGCACCTCCAGAACCGGCCGAAGACTCTTCGCCGCAGGGACGATAGGGGTGCCCCGGCCGGTTCCATATCTACGACCGCTGGGCGAGGCGGCCTACGTCACGGGAACTGCGGCGTGACCCGGCTTGCCGTCGGGACTGGGAACGGGAAGCCGAGCACCGGGAACTTGCCTCTGACCCGGTCCTGTGCTTGGCAGTTCGCGACGCAGGTTGTGGCCGGGGGCGCGACCTCGACCGCGTCCTCGCCGAGCACCATCCCCATCCGGCCACCGCTGGCCACTCGCCACGTTGAGAGGCCGCCGAACTGGTTGAGCCGCGCCGCCACTTGCGGGCTATCCCTGCCGACAAACTTCGCCGAGAAGTCGTTAGCGAAGTTGATCCGCGGCCTGACTGGAACAGGGTAGCACTCCGGGGTGAAGGGACCACCAGCCGGACAGAGCGGCAGCGGCGGGAAATTCCCTGGCTGGAAGTTCGGGTTATTAAAGTAGAACACCGTCATCGTGGGGTCGGACGGGTCCGTCGCCAGCGTGTGGGTGATGTCCGTCACAGTTCCGTCCCCGCGCGCGGGCTCCATCTGGAAGATACCGCCTTGAGCGCAATCTTTGGCCTGGATCTTCATGGACAGGCCGGGGCCCGTGCGTTCTATCACGATGTCCGCGTCCTTGAGCTCGAGCACGAGGTCATCTGTCAGCGTGAGGCCCCGGTGATCGGGGGTCTTGCCGGCGAAGATCGTGGTCCGCCGCCCGCCGGTGATGTCGAGCGGGTTGGGCGCACCGGTCAGGGTGTAGTTGCGGATGCCGAACGTGGCCGAGCCGACCTCAAACTCGACGTACTTGCCCTTCACGAGGAAGCTCTCCCCGAGGGCGCCGGCGGGAATTGTGTCCTTCTGGCTGCCGCTGACCGTGCCTCCAGGCAACACCAGGGAGAACCCACCGCCCTCGCATGCGGCGGCTGTCCCGGCGTCTGCTCGACCTGCCACCAGGATGAGCGACAGCAGGAGGAGCATCGCTACCCCGACGTTCCAGCGCGCGCGGTTAACATGACCTTCGAGCAACACGAGACGTGTTGACCTCATTCTAGGTCTCCTTTGTTGTTTTTATAATTTGAGTATTCCCGCGGACCAATGACAAGGCCCCGAGAGCCTCCTCATTTTTCACTTCCAAAGTCTTGTAGCCATGTGAGACTGGTGAAAAAGTGCTTCAGTTCCCCTTTCGACCTTAAGTGCGCGTCGTAAGGTGTTGATTCTTCGTCCGTGGCAGGAGGGTTTGAGGAGCCACAAAAAGAGTTTTTCAAAAATTCATGTGCATTTCGTAGTTTGGGCAGCTCACCGCGGCCTCTTACGGGAGTCGTCGTCCTCGTAGTGCAGCCTCAAACTCATCGGAGACACTATGGGCAACTGCCATTCCAAACCAGCAGGCCTTGGACGCGCTTCCGGACATGTTTCGGTGAATGAATCGGTTAGCTCGATGGCAGCGTTAGCAAGCAGAGCCTTTTCGACTGGCAAGGGCTGGAATGGTGGTGGCGGTATTCCGACAGAAGTCGGACTGCCGTCACTTGCCGGGGCGGGAGATACCGAGCTTCTGCATCTTGTAAACCAGCGAGGTTCGCTTCAATCCCAGGCGCGCGGCTGCGCCTTTTGGGCCTCCAATCACCCATTTCGTTTCCTGAAGAGCCGACAGGATGCGATCACGTTGGACTTCTTCAAGGGTGCCGGCTTGCGCGCGGGCTTGTCCGACCGACTGCTTCAGCTCGGAGAGTGGTGGACGAAGCACATTACCTGGGGACAGAATCACGGCTCGCTCAATGAAGTTCTGGAGTTCACGGATATTCCCGGGCCAGTGATAGCGGGCCAGCCACTTCATGGCCTCGGGGGGAATCGTTTCAATCTTCTTATCCATGAGAGCGGCATACTTCTCAACGAAGTGCCGAACCAAAAGAGGGATATCCTCAGGCCGCTCGCGAAGGGGAGGTGTGGCGATGGGGAAAATGTTCAGCCGATAGTAAAGGTCACTACGGAATTCCTTGTCAGCAATCATTTGAGTGAGGTCGCGACTTGTGGCTGCAACCATACGCGCGTCTATTCGAGTTGTATGCGTGCTGCCCAATCTCTCGAATTCCTGCTCCTGCAGCACCCGTAGGAGCTTGGGCTGCAGTTCCAGCGGAATGTCGCCGACTTCGTCGAGAAAGATCGTTCCCTGGTGTGCCAGCTCAAATCGCCCGATCCTCCTGGCGATGGCGCCCGTGAACGCGCCCCTTTCGTGCCCAAAGAGCTCGCTTTCCAGCAGCCCTAGAGGAATGGCCGCGCAGTTCACCTTGACGAAGGGATGGTCTTTTCGCGAACTGAGATTGTGGATCGCGCGCGCAACCAGCTCTTTCCCCGTGCCGGTTTCCCCCAGAATGAGAACAGTTGAGTTTGTCGGCGCAACGGTCTCGACTTGCTTGAGGGCGTGTTTCAGTGCGGAACTTTCACCGATGATCTCCTCAAAAACGTGCTCCGTTCTGAGTTCTTCCTTCAGATAACGCCGCTCCTCGGCTAGCCTTTCCCTTGATTCGGTGATTTGGCCGTAGTCCAGAGCATTCTCGACCGCGATGGCCACCTGCCTGGCGACCTGGCTGAGAAAATGCAGATCCTCCTCGCTAAAGGCATCGTCTCGGAGTCTGCCAAGATTCAGAGTGCCGATCGCGCGATCACGGCTGATCAGCGGGAGATAGCAGAAGGACTTTAGCCCCTCACGGACCGCGGCTTGAACAGTTGGAAAATCGAGCCAACCCGTAAAGGGGCTCTGGAGCACCAAGGGCCTCATGGTTCGAATTGCCGTACGGGAAGGCGAGCCCTCCTTGATCGCATGAATCATTTCTTCTTGCAGGAAGCCCTTGCTTTCCGGGAAGTCGAGCGCGTAAAGCCGGAACTGCTTGTTTGCCGCTTCCGGCAAGGACAAGCTAGCGTAATCGCATTGCATCACGCGCCGCACATCCTGCGAGATGGTCTGAAAGAGTTGACGAAGATCCAGGTTGGACACGACCCGGTTGTTCAAATCGAGCAAGAACTGAAGCCTGTTCCGGTCGTGCGTGAGCTGGCTCTGGAGGGCCTGGGCCTCCTGAAAGTGCAGGGCGTTGTCCACAGCCACTGCAACTTGAGAAGCCACCAAAAGAGGAAACGCGATGCCATCGGGAGTGTAGGCACCGGTCTCTTCTGCTCCGAAATCCAGCGTGCCCAACCGGCGATGAGCGGATGTAAGGGGGAGACTACAGAACGATCTCACTTTTTGCTCTCGCAGCAATTTCGTCACCCGGGCGAATCGGGTTTCCCGTTCGATGTCATCGATAATGAGCGGCTGTTGGGTACGCCAGACTAGGGCCGATGGCGATTCTTCCATAGTAAATTCTTCGCCAGCCTGAAGCGTCGCCGGCACGGTCGTATCGAGGATATGCAGCCGCATGACATTGCGCGCGGCGTCGTGGAACACGACGGTCAGAAAGTGGAAGTCTAGAACTTCATCCAAACTCTTGGCCAGGTCATGGAACAGCTCGGGCAGTGCTCGGTGTGAGGCGATGGATTTTGAAACTTCGAGGAGCGTCAAATACTGCTCGATGGAGGGATCACGGAGCTTCTCCATCTCCATTTCCTTCTTGCGCTGCACTTGGGCCGCGTCTGGCACGACTCCACGCCCCCGTTGGGACAGATCGGGTCGCGGGATAAGATCGTCTACAGTCTTTGAATGAGCCATACTCTTGCACAGATGATCTGACCGGGCAACCCGTTTCGGACCGTTAGCAACCTCTTTAGGGACACAAACCTGCTTGCCGGTGAGAAAACTACTCGCCCTTTTCAGAGAATCGGCGTCGGCATTCGGACTCATGACAGAATGCCGACTCGCTGCTTGTATGCATCAGCCTTGAGTGTGGGGGCCATTCTCCGCAGCTCCTTGTCCTGTAAGTGACTCAATCAGAAAGCGATATCTCGAGTTCCTGCATCGCGCGCCGACTTTGGAGCGCCAAATGCCTTCCTCGGGGCGTCAGTTTTCGTAGGGCCTCCGACC
>QHYU01000001.1:6674-12533 GCA_003224235.1 Acidobacteriota bacterium | reverse complement strand
TTCGGACAGGACAGCAACTTCAGCCGCGAGGCTCTGGTCGAGCGCTACAACAGCGACCTGGCAAACGGCCTCGGCAACCTCGCGAGCCGCACGCTCACCATGATCGAGCGCTATTTCGGCGGCCAAGTGCCGCCACCGTCCAGCGCAGGGCTAACCGGTCGCGAGGCCCCGGTGAGTACAACGGCCAATGCTGCTGCGGGCGCTGTGCCAGATTACTACGAGCAGTACGCTTTCTCGCGGGCGCTCGACACCACTTGGGGACTCGTCGCTGAGGTAGACAAGTACTTGGCGAACGAGCAACCCTGGGCGTTAGCGGAAGACCCCTCCAAGCGGGAACGGCTTGGGGCAGTGCTCAACACCGCCGCGGAGGCGCTCCGCATTGTCGCTGTTCTAGCGCATCCAGCCATGCCGCAGGCAACGCAAAAGATTTGGGAGCAATTGGGCCAGCGAGGGAAGCTGGAGAGTCAGCGGATAGATCAAATCGCCTGGGGTTCCCTCAGCCCGGGCACGCGGATCGGGAAGACCGAACCCATCTTCCCCCGTGTGGACAAGGAAGAGGCGATCGAAAGGATCGAAGCCATGGAACAGGAGATGCGTAAACCGGCAGCCCCAGCGGCCGCGACGCCGGCCAGTTCGGCGGCTGCGCCGGCGTCAGCCCCCCCTGCCCGTATCAGCATCGAGGATTTCGCCAAGGTCGAGATGCGCGTCGGCGAAGTGAAGGCCGCCGAGCGCGTCGCCGGAGCCGACAAGCTTCTGAAGGTGCTGGTGGATATCGGCGATGAGGTGCGCCAAGTGGTGGCGGGCATCGCCGAGGTGTACAAGCCCGAAGATCTGATTGGCCGCAAGGTGGTGATTGTTGTCAACCTGCAGCCGCGCAAGCTCCGCGGAGTGGAATCGAACGGGATGATCGTGGCAGCCTCGGTGGGGCCGGAGGGTAAGCCCGTGCTGGTTGGCTTCCACGAAGACGTTCCGGTAGGCGCGCGGCTGAAATAGAAGGTGTTTTACCGCGCCCGGCCTGGCCGGGATGCGTCTCGTCGTTTGGCGTGGCCACGTCGCGGTGGCAGCCTATAGACTGCCCATACATCAAACTGGCTACCGCCATCGGCCATTGCGTGTTCTAGCGGTCTTCGCGGGAGTTATCACCATGAGCGCAGCGAAGCAGCCCTCTGAGGGACTCCCCGGTGGAACTTATCGACTCGCACGCGCACCTCGACTTCCCGCAGTTTGACGCTGACCGCGCGGAGGTGCTCGACCGCGCGCGGCAGGCCGGCGTGCGCGCAGTGCTTGCAATTGGGAGCGGTCCGGGCCCGGAGAAGCTCGACGCGGCGCTGCCGTTTGCAGAGGGGCACGACTGGATCTACGCCAGCGTCGGCATCCACCCACACGAGGCCCGGCTGGCCACCGAAGCCCATTTCGAGGAACTCGAACACCTGGTCAAACATCCGCGCGTAATTGCCTGGGGCGAGGTGGGGCTCGACTACTACTATGACCATTCTCCCAGGGATGTTCAGGAGCGCGTCTTCCGCAGGCAACTCGAGCAGGCGCGCGCAGCGAAAATGCCCGTTATTATCCACTGTCGCGACGCCTGGCCCGACTGCCTGGCCATTCTTGAACAGGACTGGCGGAGCGGCGGCCTGGGAGGGATCTTCCACTGCTTCACCGGGACTTTGGAAGAGGCGAGGAAGGGAATCGAGATGGGTTTCCTGGTTTCCTTCGCCGGCAACCTGACCTACCCAAAGGCGCAGAACTTGCGCGACATCGCGCGGGAGTTGCTGCTGGACCGCCTGCTGATCGAGACCGACGCGCCGTTTCTGGCGCCACAGGCCCACCGCGGCAGGCGAAACGAGCCGGCCTATGTCGTTGAGGTGGCGCGAACCCTCGCCATTGTGAGAGACTTGGCGCCGGAAGAAATCGCCGCCGTCACAGTGGCGAACTTCTGCCGCTTCTTCCGTCTCAGGGCGATCGAAGACCACCGTGCTTCGGTGTAGGGGGGAGGGTTGCCATCGCACTTCTAACCGCCAAGGAGATCTTCGACCTAGTCCGCGACGATCTGGCGCAGGTCGAGCAGGAGATTGCCCGCCAGAATGGCTCGGCCATCGAACCGGTGGCAGAGATTGGCCGGTACCTGCTCGGTGGCGGCGGCAAACGGATGCGTCCGGCGCTGCTGCTGCTGACGGCTGGGTTCTGCAATTATCGTGGTCCGAGCGCTATCCGCCTGGGCGCAGTAGTCGAGATGATCCATAGCGCGACCCTGATCCACGATGACGTCATCGACGAGGCCGGTACCCGCCGTGGGCGCCCCTCAGCCAACTCCCGCTGGGGCAATCACATGAGTGTGCTAGCCGGAGACTGGCTGTACATGCAGTCGTTCCAGATGGCTCTGGCCGAGCGCAACTTCAAGATCCTCGACATCCTGGTCGAGCTGACGCAGAACATGGTTGAGGGCGAGCTGCTGCAGTGGACCAAGCTCGGCCGCATCGACCTGACCGAGCAAGACGCTCTGGCACTGGCTTCACGCAAGACGGCCTGCCTGTTCAGCGGCTGCGCCAGGTTAGGCGCGGTGCTTGGCGGGCAAAACGAAGTCGCCGAGCAAGCCCTGGCTGACTACGGCTGCTACGTTGGACTGGCTTTCCAACTGGTGGACGACCTGTTGGATTTTACGGCGTCGCCCGAGCAGCTGGGCAAGCCCGTGCTGAGCGACCTCAAGGAGGGCAAAGTAACCCTGCCTTTGATCTATGCTTTGCAGGACGGCGAATCGGCGCGGCAGCGGATGGTGGCAACGGTGCTGGAGGAGAAGGGTTTTCAGAGTGTGCGGCCCGAGCAGATCACCGCGCTCGTTCGCAACTCCGGCGCCCTTGACCGCGCCCGGCAACTGGCAGTGGACTACGCGCTTCGCGCCAAAGCGTGCCTGAACGGCCGCGTCAATTCCGATTTCGGCCGCGCACTACTTACTGTCCCCGACTTTATCCTCGACCGCGAGAGCTAACCCACGGGGCTCCATGCTGCCATTCAAGCTCGTTTATCACGACCGCTACGATCTGCATCTCGGCGCGCACGTCTTCCCTTCCCAGAAATATCGGCTGGTTCGCGACACGCTGCTCAGCGAAAAGCTGGCCGAACCGGAGGACTTCCTGCGGCCCGAGCCTGCCACCGACGACGACGTACTCCGCGTGCACTCACAGGAGTGGGTGCGAAAGCTGAAAACCGGCAAGCTGACTGCAAGCGAGCTGATGCGCTTGGAGATCCCCTATTCCAAGGAGACAATTGAGGCCTTCTGGCTGGCGGCGGGCGGCTCGATTCTGGCCGCGCAGCGCGCCCTGGCCGACGGTTTCGCCGCAAACATCGGCGGGGGCTTCCACCATGCCTTCGCCGAACACGGCGAGGGCTTCTGCGCGATTCACGACGTGGCCATCGCCATTCGCCGGCTGCAAGCCGACCGCGCCATCATGACAGCGATCGTGGTGGACACCGATGTGCATCACGGCAACGGTACCGCGGAGATTTTCGGCGGCGACCCAAATGTCTTTACGCTCTCGATCCACCAGGAAAACAACTATCCACTGCCGAAGCCGCCCTCGAATATCGATTTGCATTTGCCCGACGGCATCGGCGACGCCGACTACCTGGCGATCCTGGAGAAAAATCTGAAACGCGCCTTCCAGGGCTTTCACCCCGACCTGCTGTTCTACGTTGGCGGCGCCGATCCCTACCGCGAAGACCAACTCGGCGGTTTGGCCCTCACGATGGAAGGACTGGCGCGTCGCGACCGTCTGGTCTATGAGCACGCGAGGCTCGCGGGCGTTCCGGTAGCCATTACCTTAGCCGGCGGCTACGCCCGGCGCATAGAGGACACGGTGCGCATCCACGTGAATACAATCCTCGCCGCGCGCGACCTGGCCGCAAGACAAACCGCCACCGCTGGCCGCTGAATTCACTTGGGATTCCATCAATGCACGTCCGGCCGGGACCAAAGTAAAGACGCCTGGTCCAGGATACCCCCGGAAGTAGAAAGCCGCCGGCTTCAACTCGCGCTAGCCAGAGCGCGTTGGATAGCGCCGGTGAGCCCCTCGACAAAATTGTCGGGGGTGAATCCCTGGGCGCGGTAAACGATCTTGCCGCTGCGGTCGAGCACGATCACTGTGGGGTAAGCGGTGATCCCCAGAAGGGCGTCCAGGCCATCGGCAAAGACTACAGTCGAGCGCATTTTCTCCCGCTCGATGTAGAGCTTGACGCGGCTTTCGTCCTCATCCCCGTTCACTGCCAGGAACACGACGTCGCTCTTTTCCTCGAATTGACGCCCCACCTGCTCGAATAGCGGCTCGAGCTCCCGGCACGGCAGGCACCAAGTGGCCCAAAAACTCAGCACCAGGATTTTGCCCTTGGATTCGCTGAGCTTTACGGTCGCACCGCCATCGGGTCTCCGCAGGACGAAGGCGTATGGTTCGGTGACTCCTTTGTTGCGCTGGGCGGCCTCCGCCGGCTTGGGCTCAGCGCCAAGGCGGTCGTAAGCCTCAAGCAAGCGTTCACCAAGGCCAGATTCGTTGCCGTGCGTGAGTTGCCAGAGGTTGCCGAGCTTGCGCCGCACTTCCCAGCGGTTCACGGGCAGGCCGTACTGGTCGGGGAGCACGAAGGCGGCGACGTAATGTTCGATGGCTTTGTCGTGGTCCTTGCGCAGCTCCGCGACTTCGCCCAGGTGCATGGCGGCAGCGGGACTGGGCAGCATGCGATAGCTGGTCTCCAGGTCTGCCTGGGCAGCCTCATAGTTGCGCCGCCGCAACTGCAGCCGGCCGCGGATCAGATAGATGGACATTGCGAGTTTCTTCTGCTCGGCTTCCCATTCTCCCTGCGAGACGCGCGCGGGTTTGGCCTCCGCGGAGGCCTTTTCTACCCGGTCCAGTACCCGGGTCGTGTAGCCGACTGCGCGCGTCAGGCTGTTGTCGTCGCCAGCGCGCTCGAGCAGGTCCACGGCAAAGAGCATCATCGAGGCGTCTTCGGGATGCAGAGCGATGAGGCGCTCAGCATAGCCCAGGGCTCGCGGCGTGTCCCGGAGCTGCATCGAGGATTCGACCAGCGCCCGATACACCTGTGCCTTTCGCGGGGAGTCTGGGAAACGGCGGAGGTAGTCCTCGAGATTGCGGAGCAGGGCGGCACGATCGTTGCCAGCCTCCAGGATGGAGCGCTGGAGTTCCAGCTCGGAATCGGGAGGCTTTTTCTCAGCCGATGCAGGGTCTTTCTGGGGGGGCTGCTGGTCTTTATTCGGCGCGCCGTGGGGTTGTGCTTCCTTAGCGGGGGGCGCTGGTGGCTTCGGCTCAGGTGCCTGCGCAGCAGCCGTGAGACCAAGCACCACCGTGATTGCGAAAACGGCGGCCCTGCGGAGCATGTAGCTCATATTGTAGCGCGAATCAACGCCAACCGCGCCTGCGAGATGCGCGGCGGCGGGATTTCCTGCCGCAGGGCAGGGAATCGCGAGGCCTTGCCTGGGCTTGAGTATCAACGGATCTGAATGTTGCCCGACCCAGTTTCCGCTTCGACGCGGGCAGCGCCGCTACCGACCCGCGCGCGCAATTCGTGCTTGCTCCGCTCCTCAATCACCACGGGAATGTGGGTCTCGATTTGGCCGGAATTCGAGTGGGCGTGGAAGCGGAAGCTCGCGCTGGCTGGCACGGCGATGGCGATGCCGCCGGAGCCAGTATGGAGCTCCCAATAGCTGTCGGGCAAGGGGTTACCCTCAATGGTCAAGTTACCGGAACCTGTTTTAGCGCGCAGGTCGGCCGCTGCGCCGCTAACCGTGACGCTGCCACTGCCGGTTCCTGCGGTGACGCGGCCACCGGGCTCGGCGATGGAGATGCCGCCCGAGCC
>QHYU01000001.1:0-6583 GCA_003224235.1 Acidobacteriota bacterium | reverse complement strand
GAATGTCCCGGACCTCCACGCTGCCCGAGCCGACCTCTGTTTCCAGCTCGGTCTCGGGCGGAACGACGATGGTGTAGTTCAGCGTCATGGAGCGCATCAGGTCTCTGGTTCTGCCCGAGCCGACGCGAATCAGATTGCCCTGTCTCTCGATGGGCGGGTTGCTGGCGATCTCCTCCACTCGCCTCCGGACATCTCCAGGCACCCAGCCGCGGGCACGAACCTCGCCGCGTATGCGCACCTGTCCTGCGTCGCCGGCGCTGATCTGCGCGCTACCGGAACCGTTTACCAGTTCCAGACGCAGCGGGCCGCTCACACTCAGACTTCGCTCGAAGCTGGCGGAACTCCGCGGTCCGCCAGCGCATCCTGCTGAGGCCACGGCCAGCGCGAGCAGCGCACCCCGCACGGCCCATCCAGCTTGTTTCGGCATTCCGCCTCCGCAACACTCACCGCACGTTCGGTGAGCTTGCCTATTCAAATCATACGCTGTCCTGCGAGAGAAAGTTCCCCCGGTGGAGCGGGGGAGCGTGCTCCCGTTTTTTCCTGTGCTATGGCAACGCGCACAGGAGGCCTCAGCAGGGAATCCCGAAAGCCGCGGCACGCTTCACCTGCCCTCAGGGCAAGAGCCGCCGCACTCCACAGCGCGGCCGGTTGAGCGTCGATGACTAGCATCAGGTGTCCCTCACTTGAAATCGAGCAGGACATCCACAGTGCCGGTCTCCGGATGCGTTCGTAACCAATGCCCCGGCCGCTCGGGGTGGATAACATAGTCTGCGAAGGTCTGCTTAATGCCGGTGGCCAGGAACTCATCAAAATAGAGCCGGTCGAAGACTTGCCCGCGCGGCATGCGCCAAGCCTCCGTCAATTTGCGCTCGGCAGCGAGCGACAGGCCCGTAATGACCAACTCGCCCATGCGGTAGGTAGGGCCTTCAGCGATGGTGACGCTGTAGGAGACTCGCTTCGCCGCATCGTCGAAGACGGGCTGTGGCTCGAGCTTCAGGTCGAGGTAGCCGCGGCGGCCATATTCGTCCCGGACGCGCTCCCAGGCCCCGGCGATCTTCAATCCATCGGCCAACTCACCGGTTTTGAGGCTGAGGAATTCGTTGAGCGCTGCCGGTCCAAAGGCCGCGTTCCCACGCCACTCGACGCCGCCCCAGAGGTAGGCCGGGCCGGGCTCGATCGGAATTTGGACCAGCACACTCGAGGGCAGCGGGCGGTTCGGGTCGCCGGTGAAGCCTGCTTTAGGTTTACCGATCTGCACGCGGAGGTGACCGCGTTCGAGATAGACGGGCCGCACCTGCTCGACGCAGAACACTTCGATCGCAAACCGCGAGAAGGACTTGCCCACCAGGTCGGACACTCTGTCTCGCACACGTTTGGAGTCCGTCGCCAGGGCATCCCCCAGCTTCACTGCCTCGATTTGCAGGTTTGCGCCCGCCACCGAGAATTGCTGCACCATCCGGTCGCCTCCGGGCTCGGCCATCAGCGCGCGCTCGACGGTCCCCTGGATGCCGTGCGAGGCTACTAATTTCTGCAGCGCCTCTGTCATGGCGTCGAGGATGCTGCCTTGTTCCGGCGCCGTGCCATCGAACAGAGTGACCCCTTGCTTGAGCGCGTCGGTCAGCTCTGCATCGGTGAACCACGGGAAGTTGTCGAAGGAGACGGGCACCGCGGGCGCGTCTTCGACTTTGAATTCTACGGTGATGTCTTCGCCGCGGCTGGAAAAGCGATAGCCGGCCGTCGCAAACGGCCCAAGCTGTGCCAGCCGGTCCGCAGCGGCCTGGAGTTCTTCGCGGCCCGCCGCATCCCCCACGCGCAGGCCGCTCACCGCGGCGATTTGCCCTGAGGGATATCTCCGCGAGCCGGTGGCATTGATGGCGATGATTTTCCCCTTGGGGCCAGGAGCGCTCTGCGCAGGCGCACCTTGTTCTGGAACCACATGGGCAGGACTTGCCTGTGCGAAGTTCTGTAGCGGGTTGTGCGCCTGTGCGGCGAGGCCTGCGGTTGCCGCCAGTACCAACGCCGCCAGCCAGGTCCCGGGGTAGATGCGGAAGCCCACGTCAACTAGATTGTACGCGACTCGGCCCGGCGAGCAAGAGCCGAGCCGAAAGGGCACTGGGCAGTATTTCTGTTGAAAGCTCTCTGCCTGCTTTTCTTCCTCTACCTCCTTTGCGTCCGCGCTTCTTTGCCTCCCTACCTCCTGGTCTCGGAGGGCCCACCCCCTTTTTTTGTAAGTGCTCATTTCAAAGGGCTTTAAGTCCAATGATTTTGTAAGTGCGAAATCTAAAGGGTTTGCGGGCTCATTTTTCGTAACTGCGCATTGCAAAGGGCTTGCGGACGTGGAGGTGAGTGACAGCCTCACGCGGTAAGCGTCGGTCGTTGCGACGAGAGGGAGCGTCACCATGTAAGCGTCGGTCGTTTCTGCAAAGCGCTTGGCGGGCTTTGCAATTCATGTTACCTCGACGGTGATAGATGTCAACGGGAAATTGGTCGTGGGGGGCCAAAGGTCGAAGAAAATGCGCATCGAAAAAAGATGCGCGACACCGGTGGGGCGATGAAAAAAACCACTGGGAGCATGCGAAGGACTCAGCTAGGGTTAGAGGCGCTAAAAGGTCAAGCAACGTCTCGAACAACTAGAAGCACTTACGCCAGAAGTTCCTCTGGTTTTTTCGCACTCGACCTTGTTCACTTACGATGCCTTCGGCCGGGTCACGCAGACGAATTTCCCGTCTACCCTGAGCGAGACCTACGCCTACGATGCGAACAACAATCTGACCAGCAAGACGGATCGCAAAGGCCAGACGATCACCTACGTGTACGATGCGCTGAACCGCCTGAGCCACAAGGGGTATCCGGATGCGACGGGGGTCGATTACATCTACGACCTGGTGGGGAAGATTCAGCAGGCGAACGATCCGACGGGGACGTACGCGTTCGCCTACGACAACATGGGCCGGCTGATCGGGACCACGACGAGCTATACCTTCCTGACGGGGCGGACGTTCACGGCGAGTTATTCGTATGACGCCGCGTCGAACCGCACGGGCTTCACCGATCCCGAAGGTGGTGCGAGCACCTACGCCTACGACACGCTGAACCGGCTCACGACGCTCGCGCCACCGGCGGCGTTTGGCACGGGGTCGTTCGGCCTGAGCTACGACGCGCTGAGCCGGCGGACGCAGATGACGCGCCCGAACGGCGTGAACTCCAACTATACCTACGACAGTCTGTCGCGGCTGCTTTCGGTGCTGCACCAAGCGGGCGCGAGTACTATTGACGGGGCGACGTACACGGTGGATGCTGCGGGGAACCGCACATCGAAAACGGACCGGTTGGCGGGCGTGACGTCGAACTATGCGTACGACGCGATTTACGAGCTGACGAACGTGACCCAGGGCACGAACACAACCGAGAGCTACACCTACGACCCAGTCGGGAACCGCCTTAGCTCGCTCGGTGTCTCTCCCTATGGCTACAACGTCTCGAACGAGCTGAGCGCGAAGCCTGGGGTGACCTACACCTACGACAGCAACGGCAACACCCTCACCAAGGTCGATTCCTCAGGAACGACGACGTTCGCCTGGGATTTTGAAAATCGGCTCACGAGCGTCACGCTGCCCGGGTCCGGCGGGACGGTAACCTTCGCTTATGACCCATTCGGGCGGCGCATCAAAAAAGTCTCTAGCGCTGGGACCAGCATCTACGCCTATGACCTCCAAAATCTAATAGAAGAGACGAATTCTTCAGGTGCTGTCGTCGCCCGTTACACGCAAGGGGTGAAAATCGACGAACCTCTGGCCATGCTACGCAGCGGCGCGACGAGCTACTACCAGGCGGATGGACTTGGTTCAGTCACTTCACTCTCGAACGCGGCGGGGGCGCTGGCGCAGACGTATGCGTTCGACTCCTTCGGAAAACAGACTGCTTCATCGGGTTCGCTCGCAAACCCATTCCAATACACGGCCCGCGAGTTCGACAGCGAGACGAACCTGCAATTTTCGAGGGCCAGATACTACGATCCGAATGCAGGCAGGTTCATCTCGGAAGACCCGATCGGGTTCAGAGCCGGGAACAACTTCTATCAGTACGTCCTCAATGATCCGTTAAACAGCATCGATCCGCTGGGATTGGACACCACGGTCATAATCATTTACGACAAAGGGGTTGGCGGCATCACTTACGGCTCCCACTCTGCTGTCCTTATCGATAATGGCGGAAACCCAATTCTTTACGATCCGGCAGGTTCGTATACGGAAAAACACCAATGCGGGTCAGGGCAAGCTTGTGGGGACCTCGACGCCGATGCCAGCAAATTTAAGAAATTTCATCAGGACAACGGCTCAACGGTGAAGTTCTTCGTCTTCAAAACGACACCGCAGGAGGAAAAACAAATTGCTGATCGAATCGATCAGATCGGCGGGGCCGCACCCTTCTTCTGTGCTACGAGCGTTTCGAATGTCCTAAGTGGCATCGGACCGTTCAAAAGCCTAAAGGGTTCGATGTTCCCGGGCAACTTGGCAGACCAGTTGAACAACATCCTGCACCCGCCGAAGCCATCGGGAGGGAAGAAATAATGCCTCAAACCGCAGTTCCTACAAACGAGACCATTACGGCACAGGCTTGGGGCGGATTTTCCGGGAAGCTCTTCACGGTGTGCGTCGCTTTGATAGTTAGCCTTGCGGCTGCGGAGCTTGTTGAGGTCAATCGCTTTCTGCGAACTGTAGTTCAAGGTCGAGCTTTTTGGTACTACCTCCTTGTCCTCTTGGTGGTTCTGGGACTTTTGCTCGGTGCTACCCTTAAGAGGGGCGCTGAATCCCAGAGAGAGGGCTTGATCAAGCTCTTGTCTGTGGGGATTGTTTTCGGTTTTCTTGGCAGCGTCATCGCAATCTCGGCCACTCCGCTCCTGATAGGCGGTAGCCTGTCTCCAACGATTAGTGCCTGGAAAGATCCTTTGCACTTGGCCGCTGCGGCCTTTTTGGGTCTCGGATGGGTTTACGGGGCTCTGGCTGAACTTACGGTCTATTTCATCCATCGCGGTCGATACCGGTACATTGGAATCCTGATGCTCGCCTCCGCTGTGATTCGGCTCGTTGAAATGTTGCCCTTAGCCCGTTTGATTCAGCGCTGATGGCGGCTACCGATGCGTCCTGAGACGGTCTGAGGCCTGCCAGCGCCGGTTACCGCCGGGCACCCGAAGCGCCGGGAAGAGCGGCGCTGACGCGCCGGGTGGGGGGTATGACACGTCACCCCTGGAAGGGTGCTGCACAGCAACTTTAGTTGCTGTATAGGAACCATCCAGGAATCAGCGACTTACAAAATCCGGTTGGCGGGCGTGACGTCGAACTATGCGTACGACGCGATTTACGAACTGACGAACGTGACCCAGGGCACGAACACAACCGAGAGCTACACCTACGACCCAGTCGGGAACCGCCTTAGCTCGCTGGGCGTCTCTCCCTATAGCTACAACGTGTCGAACCAGCTCACCGCGAAGCCCGGGGTGACCTACACCTACGACAACAGCGGCAACACCCTCACCAAGGGCGATTCCTCAGGAACGACGACGTTCGCCTGGGATTTTGAAAATCGGCTCACGAGTGTCACTCTGCCCGGCTCTGGCGGGACGGTCACCTTCAAGTACGACCCATTCGGCCGAAGAATCTACAAATCTTCGTCCTCCGGCACGAGCATCTTTGCTTACGACGGCGACAATCTCGTCGAAGAAACCAGCGGGGCGGGCGGCGTTGTTGCTCGCTACTCACGAGGTATGAACATTGATGAACCGCTGGCCATGCTGCGCTCCGGAGCGACGAGTTATTACCATGCCGATGGCTTGGGCTCCGTCACTTCACTCAGCACGCCCGCCGGGGTTCTGGTGAACAGCTACACCTATGATTCTTTCGGCAAGCTGACGAACTCGAGCGGCTCGCTGAGCAACTCGTTCCGCTACACCGCCCGCGAATTCGACAGCGAAACGAACCTCTACTTCTATCGCGCCAGATACTACGATCCGGCAGTTGGCAGGTTCCTCGGCGAAGATCCGATTGGTTTTGGTGGGGGCGTTAATTTCTATAATTACGCATCGGGTAGCCCTACAAATTTCTCGGATCCAACTGGCCTGCTGAGCTTGTGCACGCGTCCAGTTCGCTTCTTTGAGCTCTTAGGCGAGCTCGGTGTATGTCATGGCTTTCTTAAACTATCTGATGGAACAACGATTGGCGGATATAACCGACATGGACAGCTTGTGCCGAATATGGATGATGACGATGATAAAAAGGATCCTAACCATTTGAAGGAAGCCAAATGCACGGAAGTTCCGAATTCGGAATGTCTGGGTCTCGATGACAAAGTTCGAAATGCTTATAATGACCTGAAAAAACAATTCGACCAATATAGGGATGCTACCGGCCATTATCCCACGTATCTGAGCAACACTGGCTCAAGCACTGGAGTGGCCCAAACGGTGCTCGACAACGCGGGATTGCGATACAAATTCCCTGCAAGATGCTTTGGGTGGCTGTCCGGAACTGTTCCGCCCATCCCTGCTCCGACAACGTTACCGCCCCCCTGGAGGTTTATATTCTGA
>QHYU01000182.1 GCA_003224235.1 Acidobacteriota bacterium | reverse complement strand
TCAAAAAAAGCGCCAGGTATGCTCGCACCTCCACTCCAGACTGATCGGATTCCGAAATCGCTGGGCGAACAGTGGCGGGATTGTTGCTCTCACAGCCACGCATTACAATCGGCCACCACTTTCCCTGACGGAGGAGACAATGCGTCGCCCGTGCCTGGTTGGCCTACTCCTCGTGAGTCTCTCAGCCTTGGGAACCAAAACACCGCAGGCCCAGACGCGCCCGCGGGCACGCCAGCTCGGGATCGCGCCCGGCGTCTTCGCTCCCGGCCCACTCAACGCCATCACGGACGTGCCTGGGGTACGTGTGGGGCATCTCACCCTGATCCAGGGCGATGACATCCGCACCGACGTCACCGCCATCGTGCCCCATCCGGGCAACCTGTTTCAGCAAAAAGTCCCGGCGGCTATTGTGGTCGGCAATGGCTTCGGCAAATTGATCGGCTCAACCCAGGTCAAGGAGCTTGGCCAGCTCGAAACGCCCATCCTGCTCACGAACACCTTGAACGTTTGGGAGGCAGCCGCGGCACTTGTGGACTATACCCTTGCGCAGCCCGGGAACGAGGAAGTGCTCTCGGTGAATCCGGTCGTCGGGGAAACCAATGACGGTTGGCTTAATGACATTCGCCGCCGGCCTCTGCGTCGCGAACACTTCCTCGAAGCGTTGCGGTCAGCCGCCACCGGCCCGGTCGAAGAAGGATCGGTCGGGGCCGGCACCGGCACTACGGCCTTCGGCTTTGAGCGGCAAATCAAGGGGGGCATTGGAACCTCCTCTCGCCTCCTGCCCGAGGCGGTTGGCGGCTACACCGTGGGCGTGCTGGTGCAGTCGAACTTCGCCGGCATCCTGACTATCGACGGCGTTCCGGTCGGCAAGGAGCTCGGTAGTTACGATTACCAGGATCTGGACGCGAACGTGAGCAAGCTCCGCGGCGGCTCCTGCATGGTCGTCGTGGCAACTGACGCCCCGCTCGATGTCCGTCAACTCGAGCGCCTCGCCTGGCGAGCGTTTGCAGGGATGGCCCGCACCGGCGCGACTTTCCAGCCCGGAAGCGGAGACTACCTCATTGCCTTCTCGGTGGCCGAGTCTGTACGCATTCCCCACCACAGCTCCGCAAGGACAACTGAAGTCACCTTGCTCCGCCATGACAGACTTGGGCCGCTCTTTCAAGCGGTCGCCGAAGCCACGGAGGAAGCGATTTACAATTCGGTGCTCCGCGCCACCACCGTCCGCGGTCGCGACGCCCATGTAGCGCATGCTCTGCCCCTCGATGAACTCCAGCGCATTCTGAAAAAATACGGCCGCGGAAAGTAGAGGTCGCAGATAGACGTGGCGCAGCTTGGCCAGCCAAAGCCGCGCGGTGCGCTCCTTGTGCTGAGTTGCCGCCTCGTGGCTGCGTGCCCCGGCAAGGTGATGGAACGCTTGAGCCCTGACCGATCTTTGGACGGAACTCTCAGGCTTGCCTAGAATTTTTGTGCCAAGTAGTAAGTGTCATAGCCAGGATGGCTGTGGGGGGATGGTGGTCGGACCTTCGCCCCATCCCACGCCCGGAGATGTGAAAAACCAGCGCGACGCAGGGTGCGGCGAATTTCCTGGTCAGTCCACCAGACATCCTCCATGTGTTCGTGGTGACGCCTCCAGACTCTTCCTGTAGGCAAAAACCATTCCAAATTCAACCAGCCTTTCCTGCGCCGGCGATCATAGCCACCGTGGAGCACCATGCAGAAGCTCCTCTTCTCGAACCAATGCGTGGAAGGGTAGAGCTCCTGGAGCGACCGCCGGGTGTTCAGGTCGAAATAGAAGTAGCCTCCCGGTTGGAGAGCTCTCCACACCGAGCGCGCTACGCGAATCAGGTCCGCCCGGCGCGGCAAGTGGTTCAGAGGGTTGAATTCGCAAATCACCAGATCCACCGGCTCGGGCAGGCGGAACGCGCGCATGTCTGAGCAGATCACGCGTACCGGAAGACCAGCGCGGCGGGCTTTTTGCCGCGCCAGGCGGCACATCGTCGGGGAGAGATCGACCGCGTACATCTTCAGCCCGCGATGGGCAAGTTCCAACGCCGTGGTGCCTGTTCCACATCCTAGGTCGCACACCGAGTGAACCGACGGCAGGATTTTGCCCAGCACCTTGTTACGGGCAAAGCGATTCATCCGCTGGGCGTCCCCATGCAACTCGTCGTAAAAGCGCGCCACCAAGGTATAAGGTCGCTGGGATTGCATGCGCGGGACGCCCCCGCAAAGGCGCTATTGCTTAGTCAAAGCGGCAGCGGCTTTGGCGGAAGGCTTCCTCGTGTAGGTGATGGTCAAGAAGCGCTTCATCGGCCCGCCATCCATGGAGGAGTCGATATAAAGGTGTACGAATCGGGCTTGATGTCGGTGTACACCTGTTTCGACTGGAACTTCTTGCCCATCATTTCGCCTTGGGAGTTGAAGACCAGGTCGCTGCCTTCCCACTTGCCTGTCGCGCCGACTTCGCAACCCTCCGGCGACATACTGTCGCACCATACCGAACTATAAACTTGGCGTTTAGGCTCCCAGTAAATGATGCCGTGTCCGCTGAAGCTACCCATTGCGCTTTTCGAGCGGTAGTCGCTTAGGAGTGAATTTCCGCCTGGCCCCGCCTTCACCGTGTCGGTGCCGGTGCCCGAGCCGCCTGGCATGAACTCGCTAGGCTCGATCTTTTGGCTTGCGGACCATGTGCCGGCAAACATCTTGATCAGCTTTTGAATCTCGGGAGACGCCTTGGCCATCATGGGCATGCCCTGCCCGCCCGGCTTCTTTTCTGCCTCTTGGTCTTGTTTCGACTGCCCGGCGGCCTTCTTTCCTGCGGGCTTTTCCTGTGCCACAACAAGGGACACGCACAGCGTGAAAGTGATCAAAGTGGCGGATATCCTGCAAAGTGATTTCATGGAGATGCTCCTCCTCGGATCGAGTCCGGTCTTCAAACACAGTGGGAAGATGAACATAGGAACCCTGGAGTCAGCAGAGTATAGCCATTCTCTGGAGGTTTTCAACTGCCGGATCACAAACCCCCAAAACGCGGGCCTTTTTGCTTGTAACGAGAGGTGAAACACCAAACGACCCGGCAGCAGGCGCAGGGATTAAGGGTGTTTGTCGGCCTCAGGCCGGAGATCTTGCGGTTTGAGGCCCCGGACTTTGGGCGAGCAAAGAGCGAGCATAGGCAGGGGCTTTGCCGGCGTCCTCGTGCTTGCAGTAGACGTAGACATCAATTCCCTGGCGCAGCCAACTGTCGAATCGCGCCCTCCAAGCCGACAACTGTTTCGGTGTGTACGTCTCCCGGCGAAGGCGAACGTAAGCGAAGTCGGCGGTGAGCACCTCGGGAGGGCTTTCTTTTTCGGTTTCAGCCAGACACAAGGCGGTCTGATACTGGCGGAGCAACGCATAGGTTTCGTCGCTGTGCCAGGAGGAATGTCGCACCTCGAGCGCAAAGCGAAAGGCGCGAGGCCGCAGCTTTAGGAACTCCTCCAGCCCGTTTAAGTCGGCGCGAAACGTGGGCGGCAACTGAACAAGGATTGGTCCCAGGTGGTCTCCATCACCCAGAATCGAGGCCGCTTCGAGAAAACGCTTCAGCGTGCTTTCGCAATTTCGCAGCTTTTGAATGTGGGTAATCTGCTGGTTCGCTTTCAGGGCAAACTGGAAGCCGCCAGGCACACACTCTGCCCACTGCACCAGCAAGCGCTCGGTAGGCATGCGGTAAAACGAATGGTTGATCTCGACGGTCGAGAAGTGCTGGCTGTAGAAGCGAAGCATTTCGCGGTCGGGAAGCTTCTCCGGGTAGAAGCTTCCTTTCCACTCTTTATAGGCGTAGCCAGACGTGCCCGCGCGCAATTGCAGGGATGATTCGATGATGTGTCTCCCGAATCGGGGCTGTAAGAATATCCTGAAACCGGTCAATTGAAAACAAGAAGAGTTCATATCCAAACGGCGCAATCCGGAAGAACGAAATAGGCTCGGTCTTCCTGACATTTTTGTTTTGATCGTTCCGGCAAACCCTCCGTTTGCGCAGAGCGAAACCGGCATTCTTTCCGCCATCTTGCCGAGCGGCTCTATCCCCGTCGATTTCACTGAGTGCCCATTTCGGGAACGATGTCGGTGAAGGGTTTGGCTTGACCCGAGGTATATAAGCACAGACAATACTACGAGCTTTGGTGACGCAACCGCTGACGTGGCCAAGAAGATCTTGATCGTAGATGATGACCCCATCATACGGCGCGTGCTCAACGCACTGTTGAGGTCCAAGAACTATGAGACCGTATTTGCCGTTGATGGGACCTCAGGCGTCACGGTCGCCAGAAAGGAAAACCCGGACCTCATTATCCTGGACATCGGTTTACCCGGTGGGGACGGCTTCCTGCTAATGGAAAGATTTAGGAATTTAGCTTCTCTGGCGTGTGTTCCTGTTGTCGTCTTAAGCTCCCGAGATCCGCAGACTAACAAGGAGCGGGCGCTTGAAGCGGGCGCGGTGGCTTTCCTTCGGAAGCCTCCTGATAACAACGAACTCTTAGCCGCAATTCGGAAAGCCTTAGGAGAATCCGACGAAAGTGCCCAGGAGAAAGTGGGAAGCCCCTAGCGGTAATTGGTCAAAGATGGGCGGAACGGGCACAATTTCGTGATGGAGAAGACAAAACACGCCTCTGAATCAAGTCCAGTCGTCCTGGCTGTGGACGACGATCCGGCTGTCCTTCGCGTTATCGAGGCACTGCTCACACGGAACGGTTATTTGGTGAAGACAGCGTCCAGCGGCGCAGAGGCGCTCAAGATACTGAGCCAGATAGTACCCGCCGTGTTGATTTTGGATGTGATGATGCCTGAGATTTCCGGCTACGACCTCTGCTATCTGGTCAAGAGTGAGGAACGCCTGAAAAAGATTCCCGTGATCTTCCTCACTGCGCGTGGCGCCCCGCAAGACTTCAAGACTGGCCAGGACGTGGGCGGGGTGATTTATATGGTGAAGCCGTTCCAACCGGACAGGCTGGTGCAGGTGATTCAAATGGTAGCACCGAACCCCGCATAGTCAGAAGCCTGCGAAGCAAGAAATGTGATGCGCCGGTCGTCTTATTCGATCACTAGGTTCTCGCCCGCGCATGCTCTTTCCCAAAGGTGGCCAAGGCCTGCCGAAGGCGCGTGATCTCCTTTTCCAACGCGGCGTAGGCTTCTTCGACCCCCGTCAGATTGCCTTCGCGCCCCATTTCTTCCAACTTCGAGGCTGCCTCGACAGCTTGCCGCGCGAACAGATTAGCTGTCGAACCCACGAGGGCGTGCGCTGCGAACTCGATTGCCTTGGGGTCTCGATCTGTGACGGCCTTTCGGAGCCGGGAAAGGTACCCGGGGCACTCCGCCAGAAATATCTCCACTACCTCCCCTAGGAGCTCTACATCTTTGCCCACATAGTTCATCAGGGCGTTCTCGTCGAAGACCTGGTCCGAGTTTTGTTCGCCCGGGGCGCCTATCTCGGACTCGGCCGGAATGGGAGTTAGATCCTCGATGGCCTCAAAGAGCGCCCTTGGCTGGATTGGCTTAGGCACGTAGGCGTCCATGCCCGCTTCCAGGCAACGCTTCCTGTCATCCTTCATGGCATGCGCGGTTGTCGCGATGATCGGGATGTGTTTGCCGGTTACCTTCTCCTTCTCGCGGATAGCAGCGGTGACCTCAAACCCGCTCAACTCAGGCATCTGCACATCCATCAGGACCAAGTCAAATGACTCTTTTTCCAGGGTGGCCAGAGCCTCTCGGCCGTTGCTGGCCACCACGACTGTGTGGCCCCGCTTCGTGAGCAGGCGGACTGCCAGCACTTGGTTCACGGCGTTGTCCTCTGCTAGCAGGATGTGGAGTCGTTGTCGGCCTTCGCGCAACGAATGACGGGTGACCAGAGAAGGTCGAGCTTCGTCCCGGGGCGACGCACCTAGGGCCGTCAGGATAGCGTCCAACAGCGTCGACTGATTGAGGGGCTTCGTCAAGTAGGCGGCAACCCCCAACTCCCGGCAGCGGACGGCTTCACCCGGATGGCCGGCAGAGGTCAGCAGCATGATCGTAACCCCCGCGAGTTCCGGCCTCTGCTTGATCTGCTCGGCCAGGGCAAAGCCGCCCATATCCGGCATGTTGGCGTCGGCCAGAACCAAACGGAAAGGCTTTCCGGCGTCCCTGGCCCGCATCAGAGCATCCAAGGCTGCGCGCCCACTCTCTACCAGGACTGGCTTCATTTGCCGTTCGGTGAGCATTTGTTCCACGAAGCGGCGGCCGGCAGGGTTGTTGTCCGCTACCAACACCGGCAGGTTGTTCAAGTCTGCCCAGTCCCGTGAGAGATGCCTCGTTGCGGGCTGTGTTTGCAAGCCGAACCGTGCGGTGAAGTGGAACGCGCTGCCCTTGCCGGTTTCGCTTTCAACCCAAATCCTTCCGCCCATCAGTCCCGCCAGCCGGGACGAAATGGACAGGCCCAGACCCGTGCCTCCATACTTCCTGGTCGTCGAACTATCCGCCTGCGCAAAGGCCTCGAAGATCAGCCGCTGCTTTTCCGGAGGGATGCCAATCCCTGTGTCGGTTACGACGAAGTGCAAACAAATCTCCTCCTCGGTCTGCGATTCCGTTTCAATGCCGACGGCTACCTCACCCTGCTCGGTGAACTTAATGGCGTTGTCGATGAGATTGAAGAGGATCTGCCGCAGGCGACCTGGATCGCCGATGAGCGCCTCGGGCACTTCGGACGGGATATGGCAAGCCAGGTCCAATCCCTTCTGGCGGGCGCGGAGAGCGAGCACTCTGATGGTGTCGTCGAGGGCGTAGCGCAGGTCGAACTCGATGCGATCAAGGTCCAGCTTTCCTGCCTCGATCTTGGAAAAGTCCAGGATGTCGTTGATCACTGTTAGTAAAGAATTGGCCGAAACCTTCACCGTGCTCAGGTATTCCCGCTGTTCGGCGGTGAGTTCGGTATCGAGGGCGAGATCCGTCATGCCGATCACGGCATTCAAGGGAGTGCGAATTTCGTGGCTCATGTTGGCGAGGAACTCGCTCTTGGCTCGACTGGCGGCCTCAGCCGCTTCTTTAGCCTTTTGCAATTCTTCTTCCGAATGCTTGCGCTCGGTAATGTCCACCAGGGTACCTTGGTGGCGGATCACACGCCCGGAAAGGTCGCGGATGGCAGTCGAATTATCGAGGCAAATGATCGGCGTGCCGTCCTTCCGCCGCAGAGTGATTTCTTGAGCGAGCACTGTAGTTCGCTCTTCAAGCGCAGCGAGCAGGGAAGGACGCTGGCTGGCATCGAGATAGAGACTGCTCACGTTCACCCCGACTAGTTCTTCTTTGTCGTCGTACCCCAGCATGCGGACCAGCGCGGGGTTGACATCCAGGAGGTTTCCTTCGGGCGTGCTGAAATAAACGCCTTCCTGAAGTGTCTCGAATAGTTCGGTGAAACGCGATTCGCTTTCGCGCTGGTGGGTGATATCCGTGGCTAGACCGCTGGCCCCCACAACTTGGCCGTCCTTGAGCGTCGCGTGCAGCACGCAGTCGAAGTAGCGCACCGCGCCCGATTTTTTCAAGCGCGCTCGAACGATACCCGTCCAGTAGCGTTTCTCGACAAATCGCGACGCGGCCTTTTCCATGGCCGCGCGGCTGGGCTCCTTGAGAAATTCATCGAGTCGATGGCCGACCAGTTCCGAATAGGAGTGTTCAAACACCTCCGCGAACCGGCGGTTCACCGCGCGGATTTCTCCGTCCAACAAGACGGTGAAAACGAGGTGGTCGAGGCTATCGATCAGGTCGCGATAGCCCTGCCTTGACGCGGCAATAACTTCGGACAGTTTGTCGAGCTGCTCAGCGGGCGGTGGTGCTTCTGCCCGTTCTGGAAAGTCGCGGACCAAGCCCCGTGGCGCAGCGGTCTTTTTCCAGAGGTAGACGGCAAAGAGAACGATAAGGACGGCCACGCCGAGCTGCACGGCCTCGAGGTGTTGCAGGATCGCCCGAAGTGTTCCCCGAGACAACGCTGCTACTGCCGCGGCCAGAACGAGCAGCACCAGAAACCAGTGCCGCCCCAGCTCACTCTGCTTGCGTTCCGGTCGTTCCAAATCGGGAGAAGCGCGCTTGGGGCTTTGATTCTCGGTGGGCATAGATTTTCCTCTTCACTCAGACTTCCCCGACCGTCTTGAGAGAAGCCAGTGCCAATCCTCGATCAATCCTAGGGTCTCGGAATCAGCTCCAGCAATTGAAAATAGCTGGAGCGGTTCCTATTCTGCATGCTGCAACCCCATGACCAACAAGCCCGGCCAACAGTCGTTCGACTCGCGCAACTCCGGAAACAAGCACACCTGATTGGAATTAACGACCACCGTATTCAAATGCCTTCGGCAGCGTGGGCGACACGGAAGTCCAGCGCTACACGGCGGAATTGCAGGGCAGCGCTCGCAAGGACGATTATTTCAGAGAGGAATTTGCGGAAGAGCGGAGCGCCTCTTCCTGGCGGGTCCAGGAAAGCAGCTTGGCCCGAATAAGCTGGGACTCCTGTGGAGTAAAAAGCAGCGTTCCCATGGCGGCGCTGCGCAACTGCCGGCCATACCAGTTCGCGCACATAATCCCCATCTGGGAGTGGGCGTTAGACCCCAGCAACAGGTGGCCGATTTCATGGGCCGCCACATGACCCAGAATCTCAGATCGGTTCGCATGCGAGTCCCTGGCCAGTTGCTCGACGCGATCCTGAAAGACGTAACTGTAATAGCCAGTTCCTTCCGGAGAAAGCATGGCTGCCCCGAACGTTGTGTCACTGAAGTTAAAATGTGCGCTCATGCTTTGCGGAAGGATCCTCAGAGCCAGATGAGCTGGGCTAAGCGGCTCGCCGCACATTTGGTCGCGCGGAGCCTCCGCCTCAGACACCCGGCAATGTGCCCAGACGGCTGCTATCCCCGCTCTACGAAAGATTTGTTCCGCTCTGTGTTCTGCCGTCGCCAGCGCCTCGGGAGAAACTTCAGCATGGTTGTAGACGGAAATCGTGATTTTTAAGAGGCTCAATTCCACGTCGCCCGAGGACATCTGGGCAGCGCACGTCGAACCGAAGGCCAGGAACAACACCACTTGAGAGACCCGCGAAAGCCTGCTCGCGGCGCTCATCACCGCGTGTGGCGCGGTGTCGCCGACTTTGGGCTGCTCTGTGTACTTTCTGCAGATCCAAGCTGCTAACGCGGGCAAGATGTACAGCAGGACGAGCGCGGCGACTGCAGCTACGTGAGCTGGTCCTGCGTGCTGTGCTGCGTACATCACCCTTCTCCCTCTGGGGATCGAACTGAATGTCTGTTGTTGCCAAGGGCCAGTCCGGCGTAATGGCTCGGTTTGCCAGCGCGGTTGGGGGAAGCACCGGCTGAGGGTCGAGCGCTTGTGCGACGTCTGATTGCAGGCCTGTGATCAACGCCACAGCGGTGGGAACTGCGCTGAAGAAAAGGAGGGGGCTGCTTCTTCTCAGCTTGCTCGGGGACGAATACAGATTCCTACGGCTGGGAGCGGTGCGATCTGCTTGGGGTACCTCTCAAAGGAAATGCGGGACGTGTGGCGACAATCTCACAACGCCTGCTGGAGAGCAATCCTGTGAATATGGGATTCAGTGTAAGTAAGACTACGAGGTGGGTTCTACGTAGTAGTACGCATACGAATGAGACCGGGCGAATGGCAGTGTGGCAAGCGAAGTCGGTCGGGAAGGTATTGGGGTGATTGGGCGGCCACGAGCCGCCGCGCCTCTTACCTCAAGTTGCTTGCTAGTCCGCCATACGCGCAAGACCTGGCCGATAGAACAGGTGCAGAAACCCGCACAAGAAAACGCAATTGGAAGCTGCGCAGCCCCTAAGTTCCGGCACAATTATCGATGGAACAGGTGAGCGCGTTCGGCGGTGGGAGTGAGGTAATGAACGTGCGCCCCTAGGTCAGGTTGCTGCTGGTAGCACTCCCGATTTGGCCGCTGTCGGCGCGGGCTAAAAACACTGGCGCAGACGGTCCCCAGGGGTCGATTTCCCGGGGTCGCACTATTCGCGCCGGACAACCGCCCGGCCGAACGGCTAAAAGCGGGCTAACCTGTCACCACAATGTTTACGGCTTGGCACCAGCAGATGGTTCTATTTCGGGGTTAGCCCAGCCCTTCTGGGTGAACAGCTATCACGGAGGTTCTTCTTGAATTTTAAGAGTTTGCTTAGGGCCCTCAGTTCGCTTCTTTCGGGCTTCTTGTCCAAGGGATCGGAAACCACGGTTCCCCAGCTCCGGCAGGGGGTTCTGGGCATTGGTTTACAACCCGGCGAGCGTACCGCCCGTGCGGCGGCGCATGGCCGGGACGAGGATCAACGGTCTTCAAAACTTGGCCCCATTCGGGACAGTAGGCGGCGCCATTCCGGAGTGGACCCAGTCCTTCCGAGTGAACGCTCATGGCGGAAGCTCTTCTTGAGTCTTCAGCATTTGCTTAGGTCCCTCGCTTCGCAACTCTCGCACTTCTTGTCCAGCCGGTCGGAGAAATCTACGGTTCCCGAGCTCAGGCAAGGGGTCCTCGGCATTCGTTCCCAGGGCGGAGAGCGTACCCGCGAGAAGGATCGGCGGAAAAACCCCTTGGGCAGCGGGTCGGCTGCCGCAAACTTTACCATCTTGGCGGACCCTGCGCCGCGTCACCGCGCGTTCGCCACAAGTTTGGTGATTCAATGCATCGGCGTCGTGTTCCTGATGGCGCTGCCGCTACTGTTGCCGGAGAAGCTCGCTCCCTTCCGGCATTACGAAGTTGTTGCGCTGGTTGCGCCGCCCACCACACTGCCCCTCACGCCGCCGAAAATCCAAGCCAAAGCACATCCGGAGATGGAGCGGCTCGAGCGGCCGAAGGTTGCCAAATTGATGGCTCCGCCAAAGCCGGTCTTCGAGGCCCCAAAGTTTGACGCCGCCAAGCCGGCGCGCCCGCGGCCAACAGTGCACACCGGCGGGCTCTCGGCGGTCAGCTTCGCACCGCCCACCGTACACAAGAATGCCCAGCACGTTCAGACCGGGGGCTTCGGTGATCCCTACGGCTTGCCCGGTCCCGGCGACCCGAAGAAGCGCGCCAACATTGCCCAAAGAGGATCGTTCGGCCTGCCCGAGGGAGCAGGATTCGGGAACGGCTTGGGCGGGGCGAAGGGAGTTCCAGGCACAGTTGCGGGCGGCGGGGGAGCGGCGCAAGCCGTGGAACCGGTGGAGATTCTGTCGAAGCCGCAGCCGGTTTACACCCAAGAAGCGCGGCGCCTGCGTCTGGAGGGCGAGGTGCTCGTTCAGGTGATCTTCCGCGCGTCCGGCGAGATACGGGTGATCCGCGTCGTGCGGGGACTGGGACATGGTTTGGATGAGTCTGCAGTCCGCGCCGCGCAGCAGATTCGTTTCAAACCAGCGCGACACCACGGCAAGCCCGTCGATTTTCCAGCCGTTATCCACATTGTTTTCCAAATGGCGTACTAAAGATTCGGAGGAGCTATGCGCATTTCGAGGAAATCTCTGCTTGCTTTCATTTTCGCACTCGTCGCTCTGCCGCTGTGCGCGGCGGACCAGGCAAAGGGCCTGGACCAGGTGGTGGACCGCGTCATCAGCCGCGAGCGCGAAGTGGACAAGTCCCTGCAGCAATATACCCCGCTGGTGGAAACCTACATCCAAAACCTGAGTCTCCACGAGGAGACGGGAAACGTGCCCTCGAGCGATCGGTACTTCCTGGGCAAGGCGGATCTCCGCAAGGGCGTCCGGCTTCAGTTACTGAGGTCGAAGTCAGACACCAAGCACAACCTGTTCGAAGGTTTCAAAGATTGGATCATGCTGCAGTACGAGCCGGATGGTTTCCTGCAGATGATCTTCCTCGACACCGAGCATTTCGATCGACAGCATTACAAGTTCAACTATGTGCGGCGGGAGTTTTTGGGGGAAGTCCGCTGCCTGGTCTTTGACGTTATCCCGCTTCCCAAGTCGGGCAAAGGGCGTTTCCTCGGCCGCATCTGGGTCGAGGACCAGAACTACACCATCGTCCGATTCAACGGCGCTTACCGCGGGAGCAACTCGACCGGCATCTACTTGTCATTCGATAGCTGGCGCGTGAACGCGGGCCCCGGTCTATGGGTCCCCGCCGCGATTTACAGCGAGGAGAATAACCTGTCGTATGGGCTCGGGAAGCGACTCCGCTTCAAATCGCAAACCCGGCTCTGGGGATACAACCTTGGGCAGACCCAGCAACAAGAACAAGAACTGAGCAGCATTCAAGTGGAGTCGGCAGTGCCCGTTCACGACCAGACCGAAACGGCGAACGGTTCCTCGCCCATCCAGGCCCAACGCGCCTGGAATCAGCAGGCCGAAGAAAACGTCATCCACCGCCTGGACGGCACCGGCCTACTCGCGCCCCCCGGCGATGTGGACAAGGTACTCGAAACCGTGGTGAACAATCTGGAAGTTACCAACGACCTCGACATCCAGCCGGAAGTCCATTGTCGGGTCCTGCTCACCACAACGCTGGAATCGTTCACTGCAGGCCACACCATCGTACTCAGCCGCGGTCTGATCGACGTGATGCCGGACGAGGCTACGCTGGCCACCATGCTGGCGCACGAACTTGGCCACATCGTGCTCGGGCACCAGATCGATACGCAGTACGCCTTCTTTGACCGCATGCGCTTCGACGACAAGGAGGCGTTCCAGCACTTTACCCTCACTCGCACGCCCGCCGAAGAGGCAGCCGCCAGCCAGAAGGCCATGGAGCTGCTGAAGCATTCACCGTACAACAACTCGTTGCGCAACGCGGCCCTATTTGGATTGACGCTCGATGCCCGCGCCAAACAAATCCCCAACCTGGTCAGCCCGCACCTGGGCAACCGCGTGCCGGTAAGCTACGAGCGGCAGAATGCCTCTGCCCCGCCGCCCTCCAAGCGTGCCGGCCAGATTTCTCCCCTCCCGCTGGGCTCGCGCGTCAAACTCGATCCCTGGAGTGACCGCATCCAGATGCTCAAGACCAAAGCGGCTGGGTCGCTATCCGAGCGGGAGCAGAAAATGCCGTTTGAGCTGACGCCCTTTATGCTCTATCTGACGCGGCAGACCGGCGCGAGCACCACGCCTGCCGAGAAGTTCGCCTCAGCCAAACGGCGCAACAATAAGCCCTGAGCCGTAACTCCGACGTGCGGGAGAGTGTCTCGAAAACTGTTAGGCGAGCGGCGGGCTGCCTCGTTCTGCGCCAGGTGCTGTAACTGCCCTGCCCGTTCCGGGACATCCTCAGGCGAGTCGTCGGATAGTTTGGGCTCAACTCGATTGCTCGACAAGCGCCAGGAGCGCAGCCAGCGCCGGCTGCCTGCTCCACTAGTGCGGCTTGCTTAGTGGCAACTCTCAGTGCGCCGACAGGCTGCCTCCGCGGGGCCGCGTGTCTCTTCAGAATGAAGACGAACGGGATGATCGCGAGGAGGCGCCTGCCGGTGCCGCGCGTGCCCAGACCTCTTCTCCTGGAATGCCAAGGCGTTCAGCCGAGGGAAAACGAGTCCCGCCGCAAGTAATCCCATCCGGTGCAGAGAGTTGCGGCGGTTATTGTGTCTTGCCATCTACGCCTCCATTCCAGCAAACGCAACTGGTGCAGCTAGATTATAGCCGCCGACCATGTCCAGGTGCTCTTAAGCAGAGAACACGCCCAATTCGCACGGAGACGCCGTGCTGCTCGACCTGGATCTCCGCATCGTCGAGAAGCCGCAGCTTGCAGCCCTTTTGGGCGGCATCGAGGGTTGCAGCGTGAACTTCGCCATTATCAACAGAGCGGTGGCAAGCCGCACCCCGATATCGTAAACTTTGGCCGCCATGAAGGCGTTCCATGCGCATTGTGTGCCCGGCCAAACTTCACCTATCATTTGCTTTGTGTCTACCATGCTGAGAAACCGTGTCTCACCATCTGCTCTTGCTTGTCTCCTGCTCCTCCTAATCGCCTCTCCGGCGCGGGGGCGGTACACGCTGGAACAGGTCATGAGCTCGCCTTTTCCTTCGCAACTTGTGGCTGCCAAAAATGGCGGGCGACTGGCGTGGGTCTTCAACAAGAGAGGCGTGCGCAATGTCTGGGTGGCGGACGCGCCCGAGTTCAGAGCGCGGCAGGTGACACAATACACGGATGACGACGGCGTAGAGATGTCCAGCCTGCGAATCACCCCTGACGGCCAAACAGTGATCTTCGCCCGGGGCAGCGAGACGAACAGCGCGGGCGACGTGGCCGACCCGACTAGCAGCGTGCAGCAGCCGCGCCAGGAGGTTTGGGCGGTGGACGTGGAGACCAGCCGCAGCCGGCTGCTGGGCGAGATGGGGTGTGGCCACGAAGGCTGCGAAGACATCCAGATTTCGCCGGAAGGGCTGTTTGCGGTATGGTCGGCGCGTCAACAGCTCTGGATCGCGCCAATCTCCGGCGCCACACCTGCCCACCGGCTAACGTATGCGCGCGGCGACAATGCGCAACCGAAGTGGTCGCCGGACGGAAAACAAATCGCCTTCGTCAGCGACCGCGGCGACCACAGCTTTATTGGTATCTATAGCTTTGGGCGGGACACGGTGCGCTTTCTTGCACCGAGCGTTGACCGCGATTCTTTCCCGCGCTGGTCACTGGACGGGAGGCAGATCGTTTTCATCCGCGCGCCGGGGTTGAAGCTGAAGCAGCCGCTCATCCCGATAACGCCGGTCCCGTGGGCATTATGGGTGGCGGATGTGACTGCGGGCAATGCGCGCAAAATCTGGCAGAGCACGACGGATGAAAACGGGTCATTGCCGCGATTGACTGCGGACGCGTCTCTGCGTTTTGTCGTCGGGAACCGGATTGTGTTTGCCTCCGAGCAGAACGGCTGGAACCACCTATATTCGATTGCGGTGACAGGGGGCGCGGCCGTGGCGCTCACCCCAGGGAACTTCGACGTCAAAGATGTGACCCTGAGCGCTGACAAAACTTCCATCGTCTATTCTTCGAACCAGGACGACACGGACCGCCGGCACATCTGGCGCGTCCCGGTGACCGGCGGCAAACCGCAGCCACTGACAATGGGCGAAGGCATCGAGTGGGAACCGCTCGAGAGTGGAGACGGAACGTACGTGTTTTGTCTCGCCTCCGGCGCAACGATACCGGCCATGCCGTACCGCATCACGAACAAGGGACTGGAGATCATCGCCCGTGAGACGCTGCCCAGCGATTTTCCTTCGGCGGAGCTTGTACCGCCGAAGCAAGTCATCTTCGATAGCGCTGACGGAATCAGTATTCACGGCCAGCTGTTTGTGCCTCGCGGGCGCCCAGCGGCTGCGCCAGCGGTCATCTTCCTGCATGGTGGACCGATCCGGCAGATGATGCTGGGTTTCCACCCGCGGGGTTACTACCACTATGCTTATGCAGAAAATCAGTACCTGGCGAGCCTGGGATTCGTGGTGCTCTCCGTAAATTACCGGAGGGGGATTATGTACGGGCGGGCCTTCCGTGAGGCAGCCAATGCGGGCTGGCGGGGCGCGTCGGAATACAAGGACGTTGTTGCCGCAGCGAAGTATCTACAATCGCTTCCGATTGTGGATCCCCACAAGATCGGACTGTGGGGCGGCTCCTATGGCGGGTTTCTGACGGCGCTGGCCCTGGCGCGCAACTCGGACCTTTTCGCCGCGGGTGTGGACCTGCACGGCGTGCACGACTGGCCAGCGTTCCTGCGGCGGCCCGAGCTCCAGGCCGCGCCCGACGCTGCGGAAGCCGCCAAGCTAGCGTTTGAGTCTTCTCCTGACGCTTCCATCGTGACCTGGAGATCTCCGGTGCTCCTGATTCATGGGGATGATGACCGCAACGTCGCGTTCAACCAGACGGTGGACCTGGTGCAGCGGCTGCGCGAGCAGCACGTGCCGTTCGAGCAACTCATCTTTCCGGATGAGATCCACTCGTTCCTGCTTTGGCGGAGCTGGATCAAGGCCTACAGTGCCACAGCGGACTTCTTCGAGCGCACGCTTAAGCGCGGAGAAAAGATCGCCACCGGTGAACAAGTGGATTCAACACGGAGCCCCGACATTAAGTAACGAAGGACCTTGATCGACCACCGCATCCTCCAGCCGCCACAGATCCCGCACGAGCAAGTTCTCCCACCGCGGCAGCCTTGGTTGCGACGCCAGAGCGGGGTCCGAACTTGGGCCGCGCGCTCTCATTGCCAGCTTCAGTGCCGGATCGGCGCGCAGCCAGCCGGCGTCGTTGCAGTAGCGATTCATCGAGCCTCCCGGGTGCAAAGTCACGATCTCATCAACCGCTTCTCTAGCACCCAGGAGGCTCTTCGTTTATCTCAAACCTAAATTTCTATGAACCATCCGGCTTAGTCGTCATCGACTTCTGCGTCTGGCGTCTGAGAGCCAGGCTTTTGGCCGACTGTTGTCAGCACAATCGAGGTTCTCCGCGTCAGATTTTGGGAATAGCCGCTGATCGTTAAACCGTACTTCCCCCCCCGAATACTCTTCCCAAGGCTAACGGTCAGCGTCGAAGACCCTGCGTTCTGCATCGACGTTGGATCGAAGCTAGCCTTTGCCCCATGGGGCAATCCGTGGACGCGCAGTTTTATCGTCCCGGTGTAACCAGCCGCGCCGGTCACCGTCACCATATACTTGACCGTGGTGCCAGGCTTCCCCGTCTGATTGGGAGGTGTGGCGGAGAGAGAAAAATCAACAGGAGTGGCGCCCGCGGCTGTCGTTGTGACCGTCTGAGTCGCAGTGCCGGTCTGGTTGCTACTGTCGGTTGCCGTGACACGAGCCGTGTAAGAGCCCGCATTGGCATAAGTATGTGTGCCGCTGCTCCCGTTCGTTGGACTCGATTGGTCACCCCAGTCAATGACCGTGCTGGCGATGGTGTTCTTCGCAGTGCAAGTGGCGGTGGCGGTTACCGAGAGGGGCGCCGGCCCACTGCTGGGCGAAACCGAAAGCGAGCAGCTTGGCGGCGCATTCGGGGGGGCATTAACCACGACCGTTTTAGGAGCAGCGGAGGCGGTGAGCCCGATGTTGTCGGTTACGGTCAATTTAACGGCAAATGTTCCGGTAGCGGTGTACGTGTGAGAAGAGTTGGTTGACGTGGAAACCGTCCCATCGCCGAAGTCAATCGTCTGGGAGACGATACTCCCATTTGGAGATGAGCTTCCGGTGGAATCCGCCACTACTGTAAGCGGCGCATTTCCCGATTGTGGGGTCACGGTCAGCACGGCGCTGGGGGGCCGAGGCGCCGGCCCTTGATTCCCGAAGAACTCCGCCATGTCCGGCGCATTGGCCGCGGCCCCTGGAAAACTTGTCAAGCCGAGCGCCTCTGCCATCATCCGCAAAGTGCTTTGGTGCTGATAGACGGTGGTGGATTTAAAGCCGGTTTTCGCTTTAGGGCTGACGACGACCCAGGCTATCTTACCGCCCCCATTGGTGTTATCCGACCCGGCTTCGTCAAACACGATCACCAGGATCCCGTCGTTTTGGAAGAGAGGGCTGGTGACCAGCGGATCGATGTTGTTGCGAAGCCAGGTATCGGCGGTGGAGAGCGGACAATCATGGGCATCATTGCAAAGATTGGGTGAAATGAAAGAATAGTTGGGTAACTGGTTGTTCGCCAGGTCTTGCGCAAATTGAGTGAATGGGACCAGGTTCTTTATTTCGGTGGGGCTATTCACCACATCAGAGAAAAAGGAAAGGGGACAGTGTTTGCGAGCGTACCCGGCAGTATTCGGCGCGATATACCCCGCTGAGGGCAGGTCTTCCTCGTACGCCTTCCAGGTCTTTCCGTGCGCCAATAACTGACGGACAATGTTGTCCACGTTTACCGTGTTACTGTATGAGTCGTTATTGGTGACGATTTGCCCGGCCGTAAGCATGAAATAGTTGCCGATGGAAGGGTGAGTGTTGCCGAAGTAGTTCGTGGCCACGCCGTAGCGATTGGCCAGGCTGTTCAGGTAAGGCATCGCCGGATTGCCAATGGCGTCGGCGTAGTTCGTATTTTCCTCGAGGACTATGAATACGTGGTTGACTTGTGGGACCTGGGCGAAGGAGACCGCCACGAAACTCAGAAATAGGAAACTCGTCAGAACAGAGTACTTTCCTGCCCGCTTGCTCACTACTCACCCCCTGTTGGTGACTGCGGCTGGCGTTCACAAGCTAACTGCAATGTGAGCGGAGAAAAACTGGTCAAAGGAACAGAAAGAGGCCAGACAGTGAGCCTTACTGCTCAAAATGGCCGGGCGACCGGGGGTAGCCGCTCAGTTCCGCTTGCACCGCTGGCGATACTGCGGGGTCGATAGCTCTATACCGCCCGCCCGCGCTGTATCAGTCCGTCTTGTTGCAATGGGCGGCAGCCACCCTCCCACTATCACAAAAGGCCAAGCATGATGACAGGACTGGGTGGGGTACTCGAGTAGACGTCGGGCGTCGCCGAGGTTGACGCGGGCAAGGGGATTATTCGTGTTCAGGTGAATCGGTTGGCGATTTTCTGGAGTGGACCATCGTCCTCCCCGTGTTTTGAGGGGGCTGGAGGCCGAGCTGGAAGTAAGCTGCTGAGTCTTTTTGGGTCAGGTTAAAACCGCTTTGGGGGCTTGGTAGCTTCAGACGAGGCCCGCGTGTCTAGGAATCTTCGCTCAGAAGTGTGACGAGAGCGGTTGAGCTGGTCGCGCTGGCAGGCTCCTCCGTCGAAACCACCGCATCTGAACAGCAGGTCCCGCAGCGGCCGTGTCTGTCTAACTGGACTGTCTTGTCGCAGTCGATGCACCACCACAGTACCGTCATTTCCTGTCTCCCAAACGCTATCGGGTTATTTTCATCGGAAGGTAATTGTGAATGGTCGTTACCGCAGGGTCTATGGTGCTGGGGTTTTCGTTTTTCGGTACGGAAGTACTTCCCGATTCCACCCGCACACCCGGAGTCCGTGTCTACAAATGCCTTAGAGAGTTTTTCGGCACAGGCAAGAGTAACACGACGAGTTGCTAGCCTCTATCGGGCGCAGGCTGCAGCGTCGATAGAAGACGGCTCCAATTCCGGCCCTTCGTAACGAGCGAACCTCGGCGCTCGCCAGCCGAGGCGAAATACGTGCGGTGCATACGGATCCATTGGGATCAGCGACTGAGCGCTTCGGTGGCGAGTGCCTTCTGGGCATTGGCCAGGGCCCGTTGGACTTTCTCGCGTGTCTGGCGAACCTGATCGCTCGTGGGGCCGTTCGGCTCGAGCTTCAGGAACGTGTCCAGATCCCCCAACAGCGCGGGGTAGTCGCGCTTCCGAATGTGGATGTTGGCCAGCAACAAATGGAGTAGCGGGTAATCGGGATTGCGCTTGCGCGCTTCTTCTGCAATTTTCTGGGCAGTCTCCACCCGGTTCAGCCCCATCAGGGCCCGCGCCAGCTCGAACTGGCCGTTCCAGGAGCTGCCATCCAGCTCCAGCCCTCGGCGCGCCAGGAGTTCGGCTTCGGAGAACCGCTGGTGGTTAGAGAGAAGCGAGGCCAGGCCGAAGAGGGCCTCCGGATAACGACCCTGGCTGAGGTCGATGGCTTTCTGGAAGGCTTGCTCAGCCTGGGCCGCTTGTCCCAGGCGCATGTAGGCTAAGCCCATCTGGTGGTAGGCCTCGTAGTAGGAGGGGAGTTCAGCCACGGCACGCTGAAAGTGGACCAGGCTCCCGGCAGGATCCTTCTTCACCAGGCGCTCCACTCCCATTCGGAAGGCGTTGTGGGCCTTGGGCGAGAGGCCCAACTCCCGCACGGAAACGGTATTGCCGAGTTGGCTCGGGCGCTCCGCGTCGGCCTTCTTCAGGTACAGCAGCAAGCCCCGTCCGTCACTCAGGTTGAGCTCCACGGCCTGCTGCACTGGCTCGTAACCCTGCTCCTCGACGAGAAGGAGGTAGCTAGCTGACGCCAGTCCGGAGACCTCAAACTCTCCGTTCGAGCGCGTGAACACCGTGGTCACGGGTTCAAAGGAGGAGCGCCTCAGGTCCACCTTGACCCCTTCGGCCGGGCGGTTGTCCGTTGCGAACAGCACCCTTCCGGAGATCGATCCACGCACACCGTCGGCGGCGGTCATTCGCGTGCGGATCACCAACACCCAAACCAGCAGTGTAGCCAGCCACGTCAACGTTCGTCCTCGGATCATGTTGTGCTCCAATCGCTCACGTTAGGTTGCCTCGGGGCCTTCCTCCAGAACCAAACGGCCGCGGACGATAAACACGTCTTCCGTCTTGGCCACTGCTGGGGCGGTCCAGACGGTGTGCCTGCCCTCATCGACCGGCACGGGAGGGAACGTCAGTGATTGTGGCGGTGGCAAGGAGGCTTGGAGAAGGTGGCCGTCGGGGATGTAGGCCAAGACCAGGGGCAGGACCCAGCCCACAAACGTCCAGCCCAGGAAGAGATTGAGCAGGGTAATGGCCGCGGCGTTCTTCCTGCGATTGATCCAGGCGACTAAGGCGGGCAAGAAGTACAGCAGGACCAGCCCGGCGATCACCACCACTTGCGCCGTCCCTTGGTAATGTGCAGTGTACATTGTGTCCTCCTCTGGTATTGCAAGTCTGTTGTCACCAAGCGCCAGTCATTCGTACGACTCGGCTCGTCAGCGCGGGCGGTGAAGCTCCGGCTGAAGTCCGGGCCACGCGACAGCGAGCCACGGGCCCTGGATCACTGCTACAGCGGTTGGAACTGCGCCGCAGAAAGGGCGTTGCCTTTTTCCTCGGGTTACGGGAACCAATACAGATTCCCACCGCTGGAGGAGTGATCTGCTTGAGGACCGCTTCGTTCTACTGCGGGGCATCATGACAAGAAAATCTCATGAGGCGCGCGGCACCACAATCCGGTGGATCTGGCATTCTGCAAGGAAAAATCTGCGAGGCGGGCCGTAGTACTACTGAGAACGGAACGGGCGTCGCGAAAAAACGGCTTGGAGGTGAGTTAGGTCGCGACGATGTTCCGGCGGTTCCGAGGCAAGTAGCCGGCAACTCGACCTCGGAGTCCGCGCACGTCTCTGCATCGCGCGGAGGCACCGGGCCACTGCCCGCAGGAATTCAGTCAATCGATCCAGTGTCGTCTCACGGACCTCGCCGGAAGGGTTGCCAACCTTGAAGTTGGAGGCGACAACGGCCGCGGGGGTTCCCCGTAGTAATACGCAAGAGGCCGGGGTTTTTTCCCAGCAAAATCCCAGATTCAAGGGATTGCGCTCCAGCGCCCTTTATGCGATCTTCTCGTTACGCCCCGCATCAAGCTAGCTTCATAGTCCCCTCTCTCGGACATGATCTGTCCGTTGAAGGAAGGCGCACTCGAGTGGACGGCAATAACCTAGATCAAGTTGGGGAGCGCCGCGCAGCCATCTTGCTTGGCGTCACGACCATAGAACTCCGGCAGCTTTCGCGCGTTTCCGGCCTAGGCCACGTGGAGAAGAGTGGCAGCAGCGAGCAAATGGTGTACACGTACGAAGAGCTGCGCAGGCTCGGCCTGCTGGCGGCTCAAGCGCCTGACTAGCGGCTTGCGCACAAGAGTTCTTTCCGGCCCGCCCCAAGGCCCCGGGTTTTCAGCCCTCTGTAGAGCCCGGGGCCTCCCCTTTTCACCAGTTTTCGGGGGCCAGGTCACAGACCCCCAGCCAACCTTACATTTCCCTCTCGCCTGCTGGTAAACTACCAGTTGTGGGGGCCCAGACATCAATCGGATGACTAGGGGAGGAATCCGCACCACTCCGTGCACGGCTTGTGAAGCAAAGCCCATCGGCCCGCACCAGATTTAAGGGCCTAAGTGCACTGTCACGCGGGGCAGAGTCGCGGACCCTGGGGGCCATCTCACCGGCGGCGGATCCCCATAGAAGCAAGGCGGTGAAAGGGCACGAGGAAGTGTCGAAATGACAGTGGAAGAAAGAAGGCTGGAAGAATCGCGTCTGCGCCAAGTGCACTGGAAGCGCTGGGGGCCGTATCTTTCGGAGCGGCAGTGGGGCACGGTGCGCGAGGACTACAGTGCATACGGCACGGCCTGGGAGTACTTTCCGCACGACCACGCTCGCTCGCGCGCGTATCGCTGGGGCGAAGACGGCATCGGCGGTATCTCCGACCGCCACCAGCGCATCTGCTTTGCGCTGGCGCTGTGGAATGGCCGCGACGCAATTCTCAAGGAGCGCCTGTTCGGGCTGACCGGCAACGAAGGCAACCACGGCGAGGATGTGAAGGAGTACTACTTCTATTTGGACTCCACACCGACGCACTCCTGCATGAGGTTTCTTTATAAGTACCCGCAGGCGGCCTTCCCCTATACGGAATTGGTGGAAGAGAATCGGCGCCGCGGGCGCAAGGCTCCGGAATACGAGTTGCTGGATACGGGGGTGTTTGCGGAGAACCGCTACTTCGACGTCTTCATCGAGTATGCCAAGGCCACTGCCGAAGACATCCTCATCCGGATCACCGCGCACAACCGCGGCCCCGAAGCAGCGGAGCTGCACCTGTTGCCCACGCTGTGGTTCCGCGACACCTGGTCGTGGGGTCGCGATCCGGCGCGCCCGAGTCTTGCGCTGGTGCCCGCCCCGCCCGGCACCATGGCTATCCAGGCTGACGAGAAAACCATCGGCACGCGCTGGCTGCTCTGCGAGGGCGCGCCCGAGCCGCTCTTCACTGAGAATGAAACCAACTTCAAGCGCCTGTGGGGCGGACAGAATCGCACACCCTTCGTGAAAGACAGCATCAACGACTACGTTGTGCATGGCTACCGTCATGTGGTGAATCCCGCGCAAGTCGGCACCAAGGCTGCCGCGCTCTACCGGCTGCGGCTCGGACCCGGCAGCAGTGAGATGCTGCGTCTACGCTTTACCAATCAACCCCCCCACGTGGATACCAAACGCGAGTGGGACATCCCCAACGGCCCGGTAAGGCGCTCCGCCGTTGTGCCTTTGCCCGTCCAGATTCCGGAGCATCCGTTTGGCGACGAATTTGAGCAGGTGTTCGCCATGCGGCTCGCCGAAGCTGACGAGTTCTACGCCCAACGCGCGCCCAAGGGCATTTCCGAAGATGCGCGCAACGTGCAGAGGCAGGCGTTTGCCGGGCTGCTCTGGACCAAGCAGTACTATCACTACGACCTGCGTACCTGGCTGGAGGGCGATCCGGCAGGTCCGCCGCCTCCGCAGGAGCGCAAGCGCGGGCGCAACCGCGACTGGACCCACCTGTACAACGAGGACGTGATCTCGATGCCTGATAAGTGGGAGCATCCCTGGTACGCGGCCTGGGACCTGGCCTTCCACTGCGTGCCACTGGCCTTGATCGATCCGGACTATGCCAAGGACCAGCTCATCCTGCTGCTGCGCGAGTGGTACATGCACCCCAACGGGCAGTTGCCGGCCTACGAGTGGGCCTTCGGCGACGTCAACCCAGCGGTGCACGCCTGGGCCGCCTGGCGTGTTTACAAGATCGAGAAGCGTATCCGAGGCAAAGCCGACCGCGCTTTTCTCGAGCGCGTCTTCCACAAGCTGCTGCTGAACTTCACCTGGTGGGTGAACCGCAAGGACCCCGACGGGATGAACGTTTTCCAAGGCGGGTTTCTCGGCCTGGACAACATCGGTGTGTTTGACCGTTCGGCGCCGTTGCCCACTGGCGGGCACTTGGAGCAGTCCGACGGAACCAGTTGGATGGGGATGTACTGCCTGAATATGCTGGCCATCGCCCTCGAGCTGGCACGCGAAGAGATGTCCTATGAGGATGTGGCCAGCAAATTCTTCGAGCACTTTGTTTACATCGCCCACGCCATGAACAATCGCGGCGGTGAGGGCATTGAGCTCTGGGATGAGGAGGACGGTTTTTACTACGACGTGCTCCATTTGCCCGATGGCAGCCACCATTTCCTCAAGATACGCTCCATGGTGGGCCTGGTGCCGTTGTTTGCGGTGGAGATGCTCGAGCCGGAAATCGTGGATCGGCTGCAGGGGTTCAAGCGGCGCATGCAGTGGTTCATCGACAACCATCCTGACGTGCCCGACCACATTGAAATGACCCAGCGGTCGTCACGCGGCGTGCGCCGCTTGCTCTCGCTGGTAAACCGCCGGCAGCTCGTGAGCGTGCTCCGCTACATGCTGGACGAGAACGAGTTTCTCTCCCCGCACGGCATTCGAGCGCTTTCCAAGCATCACCGCGAACACCCCTATGTGCTGCATGTCAATGGCCACGAAAATCGTGTGGACTACGAGCCGGCTGAGTCCACCACCGGTCTCTTCGGCGGGAACTCTAACTGGCGCGGGCCGGTGTGGTTCCCGATGAATTTCCTGCTGATCGAATCGCTGCAGAAGTTTCACCACTACTTCGGGGACTGTTTGAAAGTCGAGCTACCCACCGGCTCGCGATCCACCGTACCACTGTGGGAGGTGGCGCGGGACCTTTCGCACCGCCTGACCCACCTTTTCCTGCGCGCGAGTGACGGCCGCCGCCCCGCTTTTGGCAATCTGGAGATTTTCCAGACGGATCCGTACTGGCGCAATTTGCTTCTGTTCCACGAGTACTTTCAAGGTGACACGGGCGTCGGCGTTGGAGCCAGCCATCAAACCGGTTGGACCGCACTCGTCGCCAAGCTCATCGAACAGAGCGGGGAGTAGGCTGGCGGCGCCCTCCCTGGCTCCTGGATGAGAGCCTGTGAATTTCTTTGCGTGGCGGGACCTGTGCCCGCCAGATTGGCCCGCTGAAGCGCGGTCTTTGCGTCACGACTCGGTCGGGGCGCGCTGCCAGTGCCACGCCGGCATCTCGTCGGCCGTTTCCGGCGAACAGGGCTGCGCCGCCAACTTTACCGCGAGACCGCGGCGCTACAATCGAACCCTTCGATGCAGTGGAGGCCTCCACACTGCCGCAGAAACAAGCGAGCCGTTGAAGGAGACCATTCATGAAAGCCATCTGCGTCATTCCGGGCAAACCGAACAGCATCCACTTGCGGGAAGTCCCCAAACCTCGGCTTGAGGATGTGCCCCACGGGCGCGGTGTGTTGGTCAAAATCCTGCGCGTGGGCGTGGACGGCACCGACAAGGAGATCAACGCCGCGGAATACGGAGCGGCGCCGCCGGGCGACGATTACCTCATTCTCGGCCATGAGAGTTTGGGACAGGTCGAAGAGATGGGGCCCGACGCGCAAGAGTTCCGGCCCGGCGACTACGTCACGGCGACCGTCCGCCGACCCGGCTCGAGTATTTACGACCTAATCGGCACCTACGACATGACCACTGACGACCGCTATTACGAGCGCGGCATCAATCTCCGCCACGGCTTCCTGACCGAGTACTACGTGGACGATCCCGAATACATCATTCGCGTGCCGCAGGGCCTGAAGCACGTCGGTGTGTTAATGGAGCCGACCAGTATCGCCGAGAAGGGCATCGCGCAGGCGTACCAGATCCAGCGCCGGCTGCGCGTGTGGCGCCCGCGCCGCGCCGCCGTATTGGGAGCCGGCACCTTAGGTTTGCTGGCCACGCTGATCCTGCGGCTGCGCGGGCTCGCAGTGGTCACCTTAGGGCTTACCCGGCCTCCTTACCGAAATTCTGAGCTGGTCGAGCAGCTCGGCGCGCGCTACGCCAGCACTCAGGATCTGTCCCTGCAGCAGGCCTCGGAAAAGTACGGCCCCTTCGACATGATTCTGGAAGGCACCGGTTTTTCACCGCTGGTATTCCAGGCCATGGAGACGCTTGGGAAAAACGGTGTGCTCATCATGGTCAGCGTCACTGGCGGCGACCGCAAGGTGCAAATCCCGGCCGACAAGATCAACCTGGGATTCGTGCTGGGCAACAAAGTGGCCGTCGGAAGCGTGAATGCCAACCGGGAGTATTTTGAGATGGGCGTGCAGGACCTGGCGGAGGCGGAGCTCACCTATCCTGGCTGGCTGTGCAAACTGCTCACGCACCCGATCAAGGGCCTGGAGAATTACCGGGAGCTGATCGACACGCTCACCGAGGCCAAGGACGCCATCAAGGTGTACTGTGAAATCGCGGCCTTGTAGCGCGCCGCACCGGCGGCGTTTTTCGCGATGAAGCGCGACTCGGGAGCACTGCGGAGGTTAGCCCGTGAACGGACAGAACAGGGTGGTTCTCGTCGCCGGCGGCACCGGAGCGCTGGGCCGCGCGGTGAGCCGGGCGTTTCTCGAAGCCGGCGCCCGGGTTATCGTCACCTACCGCAAGCGGGCGGAGTATGATGAGTTGGCAGCCGCCGTAGCCGGCGATGCCAGTGCTCGGCTGAGCGGGGCGGCGTTGGACGTGACCGACGAGGCCGCAGTGAAAGAGTTTGTGGGCGGCGTGTTGGAACGGCACGGACGTCTCGATTGCCTAGTGAACACCGTGGGCGGCTATGCCGGTGGAAAAAATCTCTGGGAGGTCGGCGTCAAAACGTACGAGCAGATGCTGGGACTCAACCTGAAGGCAGGATTCGTGCTCGCCACCGCCGTGGTTCCCCCGATGATTGCCCAAGATCGCGGCTGGATTGTGAACGTAGCCTCGAAGGCGGGTTATGGCCACTCGCCCAGCGCGGCGCTATACGCCGCCTCCAAGGCCGGCGCGCTCGCTCTGTTCGATTCGCTGGCCGAAGAAGTGAAGCCGTACCACATCAACGTCAACTCGGTTGTGCCGAGCATCTTCGATGCCCCTGCCAATCGCCAGGCCATGCCCAACGCGGATTTCTCGAAATGGCCGAAGCCGGAAGAGATCGCCCGGGTGATACTCTTCTTGTGCTCTGACGAAGCACGGGTGGTGCACGGCGCCGCCATCCCCGTGTACGGCAGGACGTAGCCCGGTGAACCCCGCAGGCCACATAGGAGGAGCACACATGCCCGTGAAAACTCAGCTTGCCCCCGTCAAGCCGGCCGCCGCAAGCATCGCGCTGGCCATCGATTTCGGCCGGGAGATTTGCGGCTCGCTCGAAGCGGATGAACAGCGCGAATGGCTGGTCACAAACGGCATTGGCGGTTTTGCCTCCGGCACCATCGCGGGCCACCCCACGCGCCGCTATCACGGCCTTCTCGTGGCCGCGCTCAAACCGCCCCTGGGGCGCACACTGCTCGTCTCCAAACTCGACGAAATCGCCCATTACGACGGCCAGGCCTATCCGTTGTCTACCAACCGCTGGCACGGCGGTGGGGTCGCTCCCGAGGGCTACCGCCAGATTGAAAGGTTTCGCCTCGAAGGCACCACCCCGATCTGGACGTTTGTGTGTGCTGATGCCCTGGTTGAGAAACGCGTCTGGATGCAGACGGGCGCGAATACGACCTACGTTCGGTATGAGCTGCTGCGCAGCTCAGGACCGGTGGAGTTGGTGTGCAAGACCCTGATCAATTATCGCGACTTTCACTTCAACACCCACGCCGGCGACTGGCGCATGAGTATTTCGCCCATCGAGCGTGGTCTGCGCGTCTCGGCGTTCGATGGCGCGGTCCCCTACTATCTCTTGAGCGCTCCGGTGGCGTTCGGACATGCACCCGTCGTCCTCGAACCGGCCCACGACTGGTATCGCGATTACGATCTGGCGGGTGAGCGCTACCGCGGCTTGGACGACCGCGAAGACCACCTGCACGCAGCCACCTTCCGCGCCCGGCTGGCACCCGGTGAGTCCCTGACGCTGGTGTTCAGCACGGAAGCGGACCCCAATTTGGACAGTCACTTGGCTTGGGCCGCGCGCCACGCGCACGAACAGAACCTGCTTGATGCCTGGGCTGCCGTGCCCTCCTCGAGCGTCGCGCAGGCGCAGGGAGACGGGGCCCAGGCTGCTGACTCCCCCGCCTGGGTGCGGCAGCTGCTGCTCGCCGCCGATCAATTCATCGTCGCGCGCCCGCTCCACGATGACCCGGAAGCGCGCTCGGTGATTGCCGGCTACCATTGGTTCGGCGACTGGGGACGCGACACCATGATCGCGCTGCCTGGGCTGACGCTGACCACCGGCCGGCCGGAGATCGCGCGCCGAATCCTGCGCACTTTCGCGCGTTTCGTAAACCGCGGCATGTTGCCCAACAATTTTCCTGAGGCCGGCGATACGCCCATGTACAACACCGTTGATGCCACCCTGTGGTTCTTCGAGGCCGTGCGCCAGTACTTCACCGCCACGCGCGACTTTGATCTTCTGGAGGAACTCTTCCCCGTGCTGGCTGACATCGTGGACTGGCATGTGCGCGGCACCCGCTACAACATTCACGTGGACCCCACCGACGGGCTGCTCGCCGCGGGCGAGCCAGGAGTGCAACTCACCTGGATGGACGCCAAAGTGGGCGACTGGGTGGTCACGCCGCGCATCGGCAAGCCGGTCGAGGTTAACGCCCTGTGGTACAACGCGCTCGTCACCACCGGGCTGTTTGCCCACGCGCTGGGCAGAAGCCCCGCCCCGTATGAAGAGATGGCCCGGCGCGCGCAAGGAAGCTTTCAGCGGTTTTGGAACGCATCGGCGAATTGTTGCTTCGACGTGATCGACGGCCCGCAGGGCAACGACGCCTCGCTGCGGCCCAACCAGATCTTCGCAGTGTCGTTGCCGGTGAGTCCGCTGGAGCCGAAGCAGCAGCGCGCGGTGGTGGATAGCTGCGCGCGTCACCTGCTCACCTCGCACGGCCTGCGCAGCCTTGCGCCGGGCACCCCTGATTATTGTGGCGGCTGCCTCGGGCCGCAGCGCGAGCGTGACGCCGCCTACCATCAAGGCACCGTCTGGGGTTGGCTGATGGGACCTTTCGTGCTCGCGCACCTGCGCGTCTATGACGATCCGGCGTGCGCGCGGTCCTTCCTCGAGCCGCTGGCGCACCAGTTGCAAACTCACGGGCTGGGCAGCTTGAGCGAGATCTTCGATGGCGACGCGCCGTTCACGCCGCGCGGTTGTATCGCGCAGGCGTGGACAGTCGCGGAAGTGCTGCGGGCGTGGCAGGCCTGCAACCAGCACCGCGGAGTGGCCGCGGCGTCGCGTTGATTTGGAGATGTTGCGGCGGGCCCCCGAACCGAATTGGGGCCGCCCGACATTACCGCCTTGAATCCCCATCCGCCGCGCACCATCGATATTACTGCGAACGAAGCGAGGGATGATCCCTCAGAAGCATTCTCCGGGCCTCTGGTCGCGCCAAAGGGGCTCGCTCTCACACCGCGGCAGTCTGTTGGACTGGCATCCTCGCGTCGGTCTTGCCCGGCCTGCAAGGGTCTGCGACGGCAAGCCGTGAGCAAGACGCCGGGGCTACGACGCTGAGCGCGACGCTCGCGCCTCCACTAGCTCGATCAACACCTTCTTACCTGCTGGAGTAGCGGCCAAGAAAAAATTGACGCGGGTGCCGTCGGCCCCGAGGCGGGCCTGCGGGTAAACAGGCTGCTGGCCGAAGCGCTCGCGCATCAGCTGGGTCGCGCGGTCCACGTCGGCAGTCTGATACTCCACCTGCTGGATGCCTTCACCGAACTTTTCCAGAAACCGCGCGATGGCCCCGTTGCCGTTGGGCGCCTTCGTGGTCAGAATGTCCAGACTGACGCGGTGGCCGAAAAGCAACTCAAACTCCATCGCGTCCTGGTCGGGCGGAACCTCGGCGAGTCGCGGCGAGCCGTTTGCCCTGCGAATCTTCTGAAAATTCTCCGGCCTGACTGCCACACCGACGGTAGGAAGCCCTAGTTCGGGCCGGACTATCTCCCGCGCGGATGGTCGCACTTTGGAGGTGAGCGCCGCGGGCTTAAATGGAATGAGCAACGTAGCAAGTTCAGGGTCGGTGAGCCATTGGTTGAACACCGGGTGGCTCAGTTCGAGGCCGACCATATGAAGCTTTTCGGCCGCTTCCGCGCGCGTCGAGAGATCTTCGTCCGCGAGCATTCGGATGCGCGCTGTCACACTCGTGTCGTCAAATTCGGATGTTCTAGTGCGTCGCTCGCCGGGCTTCCTTGCCTTGCGCAATCCCCGAGCTTCGGCTTGCGCTGCAACCACGGAGGCGACCACAGCCACTGCCAGCACTGCGCCCACGATGCCCAGCGATGCACCGGTGGAGATGTGTACCCACCTCTCGCTCAGCATCTTCACGCCGACAAATATCAGCACCAGCGACAACCCCGTGCTCAGATAGCGGAAGTATGGGAGCACGCCTGCCAGCAGGAAATAAAAGGCGCGCAAGCCAAGGATGGCGAAGACATTCGAGGTGTAAACAATGAACGGGTCGCGGGTGATGCCGAAAACTGCGGGAATGGAGTCGAGGGCGAAGGCCAGGTCCGTGGTTTCCACCACCAATAGCACCAGGAAGAGCGGCGTGGCGCGCCAGGTCCCCGTCTCCCGCACAAAGAATTTTTGCCCCGCATAGTCCTTGGTGAGAGGTAGAAATTTGCGCGCCCAGCGGAGGACTGGATTCCGCTCCGGCTGAATCTCTTCGCCCTTTTGGAGCATCATTTGCGCGCCCGCATACACCAGAAACGCTCCGAACAGGTAAAGCACCCATTCAAAGCGGTGGATCAAAGCCACGCCCAGGCCGATCATCGCGCCGCGCATCACCAGCGCGCCAAGGATGCCCCAGAACAGCACACGGTGCTGGTAACGAGGCTCGACAGCGAAGTATTTGAACAGCAGGACGAAGATGAAGATGTTGTCCACGCTGAGCGATTTTTCAATCAGATAGCCCGTGAGGAATTCCAGCGCCGCGGTCCGCCCGTACCAGTGCAGCAGCCCTAAGTTGAATGCGAGGGACACCACCACCCACACCACGCTCCAGGCCGTCGCCTCGCCCAGGGAGATAGCGTGCGACCGGCGGTGAAACACGCCCAAGTCCAGCGCCAGCATCAGAAGGATGAAGGCGTTGAATCCGATCCACAGCCCGGGCGTGCCCATCTAGAGTGCGCTCCGTCGAATCATGTCGTCAGTTTATTCGTCGCAGCCAAAAAGGAAAAGACGTAGCGGTGGGCGCCAGCCGGCCGCAGTCCCTGCTGCCGCAGGGGCGTGCCCGCGCCCGCTACAGCGCGCAACAGGGAGCACAGTGGCGCGCTGTAGCGTGGACTTTTCGGATTCCGACCTCGCCCGGGCGCGTCGCTACATCGACAAGCAAGCAGACAGGCAGGAACGCCTGTCCTACTTTGCCGGCCGCTGCAGCTAAAGGGCGTTGAGGTTGGAGAGCTCGAGCCGCGTCGTCTGGCCCGCCCGCACTATCACCGAGGCGTCCCATCGCAACCGGGCGTCGCCCGCCACCGCTTCGGTGTCCAGCGTGCCGAGCCAATAAGTGCCGGGCGGGAGGCCGGTAAACGCGCCGCGGCCGTCGAGGTCGCTATCCGTCTTGGCGGCAAGGTACCGGGTCTGGGCCAAGTCGAGCGCGCGCTTGCGGATTCGGCGGCGCAGCTCCGACTGCTGCAGTGCCCATCGCTGCCCGGGGTTGATCGCGTCCAAGTGCACGTCGATCCCATCCACGCTTTGTGGGTTGTTCACCATCCACTTGCGAATCGCTTCACGATAGTCCTGGTGCAGCTTTTCGTATTTCTGCGGGTTTTGCAGCCGGTCGCTTTCGCGATACTTGGGCACGGGAAAGCCCACGGCAACGTCGCCGGCGTTGTGCTTCATATACGCCTCGTAGAATTCCGGCACATCCAACAGATCGTCCACTTTCAACCGGCGGATGAAGTCCGTGCCTGCTAGCTCGACCGAGCGCTTTTTTTTCATCCAAGCCTTGAGCTGGTCTGAGACCTCTAGGCCATTAATGAACCGGTCGAGGTCCGGCTTCAGCTCGGTCTCCTCCACTTCCTTCTCAATGTCGGCGAGGCTCTTGCGCAGCAGATAAAACGTCAATTCCCGGATCGGCTCGGCGCGCCCCCCCGTGGGTTTCACCCGCGCGGTGAACTCGATCGCGCCGGGCTGTTGCGGGTCTTGGCGGAACGAGCCAGCCTGCTGCGCGGCGAGTAAGGTGGCGGCAACCAGCAGCACTAGCGCAGCCGCATCTATTCGTTTCCCGCCGCCTAAGCGAATAGATTCACAGCATTTTGTTGTGCGGTGGTTGACCGCACGCCAGGGGTAGCAGCGCAGTAGCAAGTTCAGAGCGACTCTTCGCATTTCAGAACGCGCCGAGCCGCCACAGGATGAAGGCCGCTGCCAATCCCAACAGAATAAGAATGGCGAAGATGCGGAGCAGGTTCGACCTTGTGCGAGCTTCGCTCGGGGCGGGTGGCTCGAGCATGTCCGTCCCCACAGGCTTGGCGGGCGGCCGTCCGCCCGTTCGGGCTGCCGAGGGCTGCGGCTCAGGCTCGTGCTCCCATTCCGTGAATTCGTGTGGCATGGAAGTCGATTCTAACTCATCTCCTTAGCTGGTCGGAACCACCATATTTGCACCACCTCGACGGCTCTTTCGTCGAGTCCCACGCCAACGCCTTCCATCCGCCATCACCACCAAGCGGAGCACTACGCCTCCATGCTTCCTTGCCTCCCCGCTTCTTGGTCTCAACCTCGGCGGCGCTCCTTGATCCGTTATAGGAAGCAAAGGGACCCCCCGGGTGTTTTTTGTAAGAGCGGAATCTAAAGGACTTTAAGTCCAATAATTTTGTAAGAGCGGATTCCAAAGGGGTTGTGGGCGCGTTTTTCGTAAGTGCGTAATCTAAGCGACTTACGCGGTTGAGCGCAGAACCGGCCGGATTGGAGGTAGGGTCGATCCGTGGAAACACCGGGTTCGCAAACGCCGACATGGTTGCACCGTTCCTTTTGTATGCGACTCATGTTAGCTCGACATCGCATCAGCGATTGCGCGTTCTGCGCATTTTCTTCAGCTTGGGGATTAAGGGACGATCTTAGAACTTTCGCCTCATTGAACCCGGGACGCGGCGGTTTTGAAGGAGGCCACAGTGTCAAAATTCCCGAAGCTACGGACTCACGGAAAAGCCTGAAAGATAGTTTCCGTGTAGCCAGTCATCCGTCCAGGATCGATGCCTAGCGCGGAGATCAATTCCTACAAGCCGACTTCTCAGGACTAATACGCACCGTGGAACCCGGATACCTTCCGGTTAGCAGACTATCCGGAAAAGGCGTATGTCGATACTGATCCTTGTCTCGGGTCGACACCTATTGCTGAGCAGGATCCCACCACCAAGACCTTAGGCACGCGTCGCAGAGTGATGTCAAAAACCTTCCGATACGTTCTGCAGGTTGTTTACTCTTGCGTTTGCAACCGGGAGCTTTCCGGACGGCGAGCGGGAGCCATCCTTGATTGGCATCGACTGTTTGATGTGCCGGCATGCAAAATTTAGACCCTTAGCGAGCCGCGGAACGCCCTAGCGGCATAGTAAGATTCCGCACCGTTGTGATACACGAAAACAGTGTCGTAGCGGCGATCACAAAAGAGGGCGCCGCCAAGTTTTCTGATATCAGAAGGTGTTTTCACCCAGCTCGACGTTTTCGTATCGAAATTTCCAAGTTTCTGCAACTCTCGATATTGTTCTTCCGTTAAAAGCTCAATGCCCATGGCCGCCGCCATATCAATAGCGTTATTTTCTGGTTTATGTTCTTTCCTTGACGCCAGCGCTTCGCGGTCGTAGCAAAAACTTCTGCGGCCTTTAGGACTTTCCGCTGAACAATCATAAAAAATGTATTCGCCCGTCTTTTTATCATGACCAACAACGTCCGGTTCACCGCCAGTTCTTTCCATTTCATTGAGTGACCACAGTTTTTCAGTATTAGCTTCCAGCTTTGCTTGTACCTTAGCCCATTCAAGACCTTTATGGCGGTTCATGTTTTTCTCAAAACGGGCTTTCAATGCTTTGAGTAGTTGTTCACGTTGCTCTGGTGACGAGTCCTTTTTATTGTTATTAATGTTTCGTGCCCTCGTTGCTCTCATAGTCGTCGCTTTCCGCGTTTCTTATCTGTTACTCCGCTGCGCTCCGCCACATGGGTTTGTTTTCGGCTTGTCTTTGCGTTCTTATCAATTCGCAGTTTCCACGCCGTTCGGAGTGCACCCGTCAGTACATCCTCGCTCGCCGCCGCCAGGCGAATATGCGTGTGTCCCATCTTTCCCCAGCCGCCAGGAATCGGCAGGAAAATCTCGGGCGCCTCCTCCACAAACGCCGCCTGCTGCTCCAGCGTAAGCATCAGATTTCCGTACCCCCCTGCTTGCGAGGCCAGCGAAGCAAATTTCCTGCCTCCTACACGAAAAGCCGACAATCCTGCGTGGGAGTACTCCTCCACCCTCTCCAGGCTCAGTGCAATCCTGCGAAAATCTGCCGCGGTCATCGGGAGACTCCCGTACGTCAGGGAGTATCTGACCATCATCGGATGGCATGTGTCTACTGCTGCGGGGCGAATCACGGGGAAACCGGGAGTAATGCCTCCGGGTTGGCTGATTGCTCCCGATAAACGCGCTGCTGGTCAGGAAATCGAGCACAGAGTAAATGCTCTCGCCACGGCAATTGGAGGCCGCATTCCATGGCGAAAAGCAAACACAAACGAACTCAGAAGACCATCCTGAAGCTGCCGGATCTTGAACAATCGAAATCTGCGAGCTCATAAACGCCCATTTCGTCAGTGTTTGATTTCCTGACGAGATGCCGACCACACGGGACTTAGCTGGAGGCGTGGCATAGGCTCTAGTTCTGCCAGCATAGTTTCGCTCGAGCACTTATCCGGTCACATCAGCCAGCAGTAGCCCGCTTAGAGCGCGTGAGCCAATCTTCGAATCGTGTCTCGCCGAGTCGCGCGCCATCGCCGGGAAGGAGTGTGTTCTCGTTAAGCTTCACGCCGTAGTAGAGCGCACGCGGGTCTGCGACAACCTCGCGCGGATCCTTGCGGGCGGCTAGACCTTTCCTCACGAGTTCATCGAGACGAAACTTTTCCGGCCCTCCCACTTCAACGGTGCCATTCACCGGTGAGCCCGTCGCGATCCGGCCCACCGCACTGGCAACATCGTCAGCCGCCATAGACTGGATGAACGCGAGTGGCAGGCGCACTTTGTTGCCGTCGGTGGACAAATCGGCGATGCCCTTGACGAATTCGAAGAACTGCGTCGCGCGAACAATTGAGTAAGGAATTGAGGAACTCTTAATCAAATTCTCCTGAGCCATTTTTGCGCGGAAGTAACCGCTGGCGAGCAGGCGTTCCGTTCCTACGACTGACAACGCAACATGGTGTCCTACGCCTGCAGCCGCTTCGTAGGTGAGGAGGTTCCGGGTTGATGTCTCGAAGAACTTCATCACCGCCGCGTCCTCCCAGGAAGGAGAGTTCGTTACATCAACGACCACCGACGCACGCTTCAGCGCTTCGGCCAGCCCCTCGCCGGTAAGAGAGTTGACACCCGAATTAGGTGACGCCGCCAGCGCTTCGTGTCCGTGCTCTCGAAGCTTAGTGACGAGCTTTGATCCAATTAGTCCAGTGCCGCCGATCACTACGATTTTCATAATTGTCCTTTCATTTTCGACCGAGGCATTTCACAACTGCGGGTCGTACTTGCTAAGACCGAACATCCCTTCGTTTTGTGACAAAATTTTGAGGTTGTGGTCGACCAATGTCTGGGCTCCGGTGAAAATAGGTGTCCGGCACAGACGGTTTCTCAGCTAGACCTCGGAACAGCGCGTCTCGTTCTGACTTTGCTTGAGGGCCTTTGGAGGCGCTCAGCTCACTGGCACTAGAACCGGAGCGCCCTTTTCCTTCAACAGAAAGACCAGGAATCTTGCCGGCTTGGTGCTGCTGGCGTTTCGACCAACGACATGAACATCGTCGGGACCTTCATAAAAGGTCTGTCCTGGTGTCAGCGTCACTTCTTTTCCTCCCTTCACCTGCATTACAACGGAGCCCTCCAGCACGTAAATAAACCCATGCGCATTGTGTCGGTGGATAGGGTCCGACCCGCCGGGCGCATACTCCACTGTGATCATCAAAACTTCTTTGCCGGGAATGTCCGTCAGATCTTTGGACATGAGCGGCGTGACCGTAGGCTGCTGAGCCATCAGCGTGCCGGCCATGAGACAAAGAAGAACCAACATTATTTTTTTGTTCGTCATAGTTGACCTTTCATTCGTCGCCGGAGGCACTCAAGGCGCAAAGACCGAAAGGGCGTTATCGAGTGAACCGGGTCTCCACTGGACGCTCAGGCTGCATGAGTACCATCGTACCCGGCGCGGGTCAAGCTGTTCTGATTGGATAAGAGAGGCCGAGGGCTAACTCCTGATAAACGCTCCAGCAGTGACCGACAATCGCTGGCGAGAAGCCGACTTCACAGGACTAATCCCGCCGTCGAAGCGGGACAGCTTCCGGTTAGCCGACCATCTGGGATCAAGTCGGTCAACACTACGCCATTTATCGCGAGTCAACGCTGGTGTTGCTGCGTGGTCCCGAGGCGCAGCGAGGGCCACGTCAGCTTCAACGGCGAGTTCGCAGCGCTCTTGCCCTGGATCGATCGCCGCATGCGCGGGCGCCACGGTTGGCGGGTGACGTTCCACCCCTTCACGACGATGAGCCGCGGACGGCGTACCGGAGAACGATCACACCCTTACGGAAGCGTCGCTCCTCGACTAGCTCGAGGTTCAGCCGCACACCATCCGGGAAGAACCGTTTTCCGCTGCCGACGACCACGGGGCAGACAATCATTTGGAACTCGTCGACAAGACTCGCCCTTATCGCTTGCGCGGCGAGTTCAGGGCCGTCAACAGTGATGTCGTGCTCGGCGTCGGCCTTGAGCCGCCGGACTGCGCCGGGATCGAATTCACGCTCGATCCTCGTCCGCGCGCTGCGCGGCTCGGCGAGGGTCCTGGAGTAGACGATCTTGTCCGCCGCCTGCCACTGCCTCGCAAAGTCGAGCACGAACTGTGGTTGATCGCGAACCGTGTGCGCGGTCTCCCAATACACCATTGTCTCGTACATCCTCCGTCCGTAGAGATAGGTGCCGAATGACGACGCAAGCTCGTTGATGTAGGAGTGCAACTCTTCGTCTTCGGGAGCGCCCCAGCCAAAGCCGCCGTGCCCGTCTTCCGTGTAACCGTCAAGTGACGTAAACATTGAGTATATTAGATTAGCCATGCATCTCACCTTCCATGCACATTAACCCTAATAAAGCGGCTGCGACGGAGAAAGGGTCTGCTCTCGGGTGCAACCAGCATAGCCTATCAACCTTGCGCACCCATCTTGTGGTGATTCCTCTCACGCGAATGGGTCTCGAATGGGCTGGATAGACTTGCGCCCTTTCTTGCATGTCGTGGACAGATCAGACCCCTGCGACCGCGAATCACGCTCGCCCCAGCCAATCCGCATCGCTCGCCCCGGCGCCTTCCCGCAGTCACACGCACCGAGCGTGCCCGGTCACACAACATCTGAAGTGCGGGCCCCTGCCTCCAAGGTGTCAGCTTGTACTTCTCCGTCTGCCGAACTAACAGTAGGCCGACCAGCTTATCTCGGCGCACCCCGCGAAGCCCGCAGCCTAATGCGACACTGGCTTGAAATTAAAATCCGTCGAAGAGTGTTGAACGGGCGAGAGGTCCCGATCGCCCGGGGGCCGCAGCCGACACGGAATTAGGCTGGTAACAATTAAACTTTCCGGGTGACGGGCAAGCCGGAAGTTATCGGTTCGTCCGTCGGATTGGTACCGAGAAACGCGCATCTCGTCAGTACTTGATTTCCTGACGAGATGCCGACTAATCGGGAGTTAGCCGATTATGCGACTGCGAAGGACGCGGGCCAAAACAACCACCTCGCGCACAAGGAGCGAGCATAATTAAGACACTTCTGACTGCAGGTTTGTACGTGATCAGAGATCTGAGCAACCCACCAAGAAAAACTGAGGAAGGGTGGGCCAGCCCCCGGGGATTTACTTCGCTGTCGCCTTCGCGCCTCTGGCGGCCTCTTCGATAAGCTTTGCGACGGCCCCAGGCTGCGATACATAGATGGCGTGGCTGCCCTTGACCCCAACGACCGTAGAACCCGCCCGCTTGGACATGGAACGCTGGGCGTCAGGTGGGATCATCTTGTCGTCGGTAGCGATCAGGTACCAGCTCGGCTTGGCCCTCCATGCCGGTTCGCTGATCTTGGCGCTAAGAGCCGCCACGCCCCACGGGACTTGGGAGTCGGCCATGAACGCGGCTTTCTCTGTGTCCACGTCGGCCCCGAAAGAGGCGGGGAACTTCGCCTTGTCCAGGAACAAATAGCCGTCTTGCGGCGGCAGTATCGGCGGTACGGGCGCGCCGGGCGGCGGATCCTTAATAAGCGTGGCCACTGACTCGCCCTTGTCCGGAGCGAACGCGGTGATGTACACGAGCCCTGCAACCTTTGGATCGTTTCCGGCTTCAGTGATCACCGCCCCTCCATAGGAGTGGCCGACGAGAATTGCAGGTCCGTCCTGCGCTGCAAGAATTCGCTTGGTAACCGCAACGTCGTCGTCCAACGATATCGTAGGGTTCTGGAGATGCTGACATTGTAGCCGTCCCTCTTCAGAATCTTGTAGACGCCCTCCCAGCCAGCGCCGTCCACAAAGCCACCGTGGACTAGAACGATGTTCTTAGCCATCGTAATCCGCTTAGTTGATATTGCCGAATACGCGAATAATTCCAAGAATCCCAGAGTCGTCATCCGCAATCAGCACGGTGCATGTTACTCGCGTGGTTCGCCAAAACGCAACACGGCGGTGAGGCCAACTGTTCTTGAGGATCGCAGATGATCTCGTTCACAATCCAATCTCGGCCCCTGACGGTCAAGTCCCGATAAACGCGCTTGTATTGAGTGGCCCAGCCAACTTCCGGGTGGTCGGCAACCCGGAAGGTGGAAGGCTCCCTCGTTAACTTCCGGGTACATCCCGATAGCGTTTCTGAATGAGCTGAACTCCATTGCTGCCCTCGTCCTCGTGCGCGGGGCTGATTTCCTATCTATATTTGACAAGCCTCAGCGGGATGCTCTGGCTATGCTGTTCCTCAATCTGCATCATCACGGATTTGTTGTCGCCGAAATATTTTGGGGTCTGTGGCTCTTTCCGCTCGCGCTGCTGGTGTACAGGTCGCGATTCCTGCCGCGGTTCCTGGGCGTCTGGCTCGCCATCGCCGGCTTCGCCTGGGTGATCCTGAGTCTTACGGGCCTACTGTTGCCGCAATATCAGGACAAGGTGGATACCTACTCTCAGCCCGCCCTCTTCGGGGAGATAGCGCTCATGCTGTGGCTCGTCATCAAGGGCGCTAGGCCGCCAGCGCTGCACGCCACAGCCTTATCGTCGGCGGCTGTCTAGGCTACACTTCGTGGGTTGTCGGCTAGCCGGAAGTAATGGTGCGGTCGGGTTATTGGGATAACTTCCGTAGAGCCGGTCACTCCTGCAAGAGAGAGCTAGACGGAGCCGACTGCTTTACCTTTGAGGAATTTAGTATCGGCAGCGAGGCCGAAGGCTTCTAGCACGTTGGCTTGCACTCGCCTTGAGAGGGCGTTGATCTCGTCAACACCGAATTTCTGGGGACTGACGAAATACCTCAATTGCCTCTCTCCGGCAGGGATCTCGATAATCCGCAGAACCGTGTCCGCGACTTCCTGAGCATTGCCGGCCGTGGAGGAAAGTGCCGCGTTGACCTTCGCCGGGAACTCCTTGGCAGCGCCATACGTATTGGTGCGAGCCTGGTCGGCAGCCGTCACTGTATTGCCGAAAACAGGAGTCTCATATTGGCCGGGTTCGACAATCACGGACTCAATTCCTTGCGCGGCAAGTTCGTAGCTGTACGCCTCGGCCAGCGCCTCGAGTGCAAATTTGCTGGCGCAATAGAAACCCGCGGAAGGAAGAATCACGCGGCCCGCGCCGCTGCTGATGTGCATGAGCACACCGCTGCGTTGGCGCCGCATGTGCGGGAGCACCGCGCGATTTACGCGCACCGGGCCAAGGAAATTTGTGTCCATCAAACGCTGCGCTTGTTCGGTGGTGACCGCTTCCGCGAGCCCCGAGAGGTAGTAGCCGGCGTTGTTGATGGCGACATCGATGCGGCCCGCTTTGGCGACGGCGGCATCCACAGCCCGCCCCACCGAGGCGTCGTCGGTCACATCCAGTTCAAGTACTTGGATTGGCAGTGACTCCTGTTCCGCGAGCGTGCGGATTTCGGAGGCATTCTTGGCATTGCGACCTACGGGGTCACGCATCGTAGCGAAAACAGTGTGCCCTTTACGTGCCAGGGTTTCCGCGAACAGTCTGCCGAAGCCAGTGCTGGAGCCCGTGATGAGAACCACTTGCTTGGAATTCATGGTTATCCTTCCTTGCCTGTTGTGGCGATACCTGAAACCACTTTGATGCCGGAAGCAAAGCGGTTGGGTACAAAAAATGAATTCAGCAGATTGCCTACTAGGGAAATGACCCGGCGCACGTAAGTGATCCATGGGCCACAGGGGCGCGCTTGTCCTCTATCTGCTGCCTCTCGAAACAGTGTCCGAACGAACCTTATTCTAACAGTTTGTGGGCGAGTTGTCGGCAAACCGGAAGTCATTTTCGGGACGGCAGTTGGTTGCGAGAAGGTCGATTATTGCTCGTGATACCAACCGACAGAAGGGGCTCTTTGTGCGACCTAACTGGACTTTCGAACTGTCCCTGACCGGCAGAAAATAAACAACTTACGAGCTGATTTCCTGAAAAGCCCACGGAAGGGTATGGTCATAACTCAGTGAATCAAAAGAAGAAATCGTCTGGCGGAAAGGAGGGGATTCGAAAGATAAGCCCCGCAGGGTTGCGTCGGGCGCAGCGGACACCCGTTCTGTTTTTGTGCCGGTGGGGGCAGGCTGGAGCCTGCTGCCTCTATGGGCTGCGTTCTTTGCTCTGTCAATTTGAGTCTGTCCGTCCCACAGTCGCGGGGAGGATGGCAGTACAGCGGTACAGGGGACTTACAGCAGGCGGAAGGTAACTTCGATGATCACAGACACCGGCACGGGCTTGCCGCCGGGTCCCAACGCGGGCTTGAAGCGCCACTCCCGGACTTTGTCGATGGCTCTTTCCTCCAGACCTAGCCCGGGACCCTTGACCACGTTGATGTTGATGGCTCGCCCGTCTGGGGTGATGACCGCCTGAAGAACGACTACGCCCTGGTACTTGGCCTTGCGCGCTTCATCGGAGTAGATGGGCGATGGGCAATAGGCGCACTCGGGATAGCCCACGCCACCCGTTCCCGGACGAAAAACCCCGCCGCCCGTGCCGCCCCCCGAACCGGGGCCTAAGCCTCCCCCGGCACCACTCCCAATGCCTCCACCTTCTCCGGTGCCAATCCCGCCACCTCCACCGGGTCCGCCGGAACTAGTCAGGAGCTTTGCCAGGGGGTCGCCATAGTTTGGTAAGGGAGGACTGGGTACTTTCAGTTCGGGTGGCCCGAGAAGGGTGGGCTCGGCCGGCATCTTCGGATTGAGATTGCGTAGCGTGGCCATAGGTGGCGTGAGTTGCTCCATACGCCATTTCGGCAAGCGCCCCTTGGTGGGCGGAGTCTGCATGCGCTCCCCTCCGCCACCACCGCCTCCGGCCTTGTCTTTTCCGGGCGGCAGTTTAGCCAGATAGGGAGAGATATCGATGCTGATCAATTCAGGTTTGGTGTTGGCCTGGGTGGTGGTTACCACTTGATGGTAAAGCGGCACGATTAGTAGCGCCGCGATGAGCCCATGGACCGCCAGGGAAAGCCCCTGGGCGCGTTTGAACTCCTCATTCCGGCTCCAGATGTCCCGCACCCTGACGGGTTGGCTGGTGACCTTGAGAGGAGCCAGTTTTGGCGGCGCAATGGCGTCGCGCAGGTTCTCCCAGAACACCCGATACCAGGGCCTCCACTCAACCTCCATGCGGGAGCGCTTGGCATGCTTCGCCGACGGGGGCAACGGTCGGAAGAACTCCTTCAGGTTGTCGAAGAAGCCTCCCCCGTACTGCTCTTCGGTGAATGGTCTTGGGTCGCGGCGCAACTTCACCGGTCGTTCGGTTAGAAAATCCTTGAGATTGGAGAAAAAGCTGGCGGAGATAGACTTCTGCTCGACCGTGAACCGCGGCAACCGAGGGCCGCCTTTCTTCGAGTTGGGAACCGGAGCTGCCACGATGCTTACTTCACCCGCCGCCTAGTATAGTCCCCAGGAGTTAGATTCAGCTGGGGCCAAAAGGATGTATGCCTCCCGAGGCTGACAGGCTAGGAATTCCATTGTAACATACGACGTTTCATCACGAGGTAAAGTTTCAGGCCATGAGCGTCAAAAAGATCAACCAAGAGTCGCGTACTACTGTGAATTCCGTAACTAAATCGCCTGACCTCAAGAGCACGCTGAACTTACCGCGCACGGCCTTTTCTATGAAAGCGAATCTTCCCCAGAGCGAGCCTCGGCAATTGGCCGAGTGGGAAGAGAAGGGCCTTTACCAGCGGATCCAGCAGGCGCGAGCGGGCGCGGAGCCTTACGTCCTGCACGATGGCCCCCCATATCCCACCGGCACAATTCATCTCGGCACGGGCCTGAACAAGATTCTCAAGGACATGGTGGTCAAGTCGAAGACCATGGCTGGTTTCCGCGCCCCCTACGTGCCGGGGTGGGATTGCCACGGCCTGCCAATTGAGACCCAGGTGGAGAAGGAGCTTGAGGGCGGCAAAGGAAGCGTCAGCGGGGCGGAGTTCCGCCGGAGGTGCCGCGAGTTCGCGCTGCGCTACGTTGAGCAGCATCGCCGCGACTTCAAGCGCCTGGGCATCCTGGGGCAGTGGGAAAACCCTTACCTCACGATGAGCAACCAGTACGAGGCGCGGATCGCCGACACGTTCCTCACCTTTCTGGAGAGGGGCTACGTCTATCGGGGCCTGAAGCCGGTTTACTGGTGCATCTTTGACAGCACCGCCCTGGCCGAAGCCGAAGTCGAATACGAGAACCATACCAGCCCTCAGGTTTGGGTGAAGTTTGCCGTAGCGGACAGCGTGGCAGCAGCCAAACTCGGGGAAAAAGTTAGCGCTGTCATCTGGACTACCACTCCGTGGACACTGCCGCATAATCGCGCCCTGGCGTTCCATCCCGAATACGATTACGTGGTAGTGGAAAGTAAAGCAGGCCCCTTGTTGATCGCAGAAGAAAGAATGGGCGACCCCGAGGTTAGAAAGAATCTCGGGTTGGAGGAGGGTCGTTTTCGTCGTGTTGGGAAAGGCCGCGAACTGGAGGGGCTGCTTTTCCAGCATCCGTTTTTGGATTTGCGCGTGCCGGCGGTTATGGCGGACTATGTCACCCTCGACCAGGGCACCGGCATTGTGCACACCGCGCCGGGCCACGGCGCCGAAGACTTCTACACCGGGCAGAAGTATGGCCTTGAGATCTACGCGCCGCTTGACGATCAGGGCCGCTTCCTCGAAGGCCTGCCGCAGTACAAGGGCAAGACTGTGTTCGAGGCCAACCCGCGCATCGTGGCTCTGCTCCGCGAACGCGGCGCGCTGCTCGCCGAAGGCAAGCTGACGCACAGCTATCCGCACTGCTGGCGATGTCACAACCCGGTGATCTTCCGCGCTACCGAGCAGTGGTTCATCAACCTCGAGCATCAGCGGCTGCGCCAGCGCGCGCTCGAAGAGATCCGCAAAGTGAAGTGGACACCCGAGTGGGGCGAAGAGCGCATCTACGCAATGATCGCGGAGCGTCCGGACTGGTGCATCTCGCGCCAGCGCGTGTGGGGTGTGCCGCTGGTGATCTTCTACTGCGAGACATGCCACGAGCGGCTGGCCAATTTTCAGGCCCTGCGCAATGTTGTGCGCTGGTTTGAGCGCGAAGGAGCTGACGCCTGGTACCAGCATTCGGCCGAGGAGTTGCTTCCGCCCGGCGTGCGCTGCAAGTGCGGCGGCTCGCGCTGGCGGAAGGAGACCGACATTCTGGATGTCTGGTTCGACTCGGGCTCCTCGCATCTGGCCGTGCTTGACGCGCCAGGAACCCCGAACCGGAATGGCCTTCCTTGGCCGGCTGATTTGTATCTCGAAGGCCCGGATCAGTACCGAGGTTGGTTCCACAGCTCATTGCTGATCGGCGTTGGAGCGGCAAACGCAGCGCCCTATAGACACGTACTCACGCACGGCTGGACGCTCGACGAGCACGGCCGGCCGATGTCGAAGTCGCTCGGCAATGTAGTAGAGCCGCGCGAGATTTGCCAGAAATGGGGAGCAGACCTGCTGCGGCTTTGGGTGGCTGCGCAGGACTACACGGCCGATGTGCGGATGTCCGATCGCGTCATGACGCAGCTCTCCGAGGCTTACCGCAAGATTCGCAACACGTTCCGCTTCGCGCTCAGCAACTTGGCCGACTTTGATCTCGCGGGCGACGCGTTGCCGCATGAACAGCTTGACGAGTTTGATCGCTGGATGCTCCAGCGCACGGCCGAATTGGTCAAGCAGTGCCGCGGCTGGTACGACGCCTTTGAGTTCCACCGCGTGTTCCATGCGCTGCACGATTTCTGCGTGGTGGACCTGAGCGCGTTTTACTTCGACATCCTGAAAGATCGCCTCTACACGTTTGCTCCTCGCGGCCGGGCCCGGCGCTCGGCGCAGACTGCCATCTACCGCATTGCGAACGCCCTGGTGCGCCTGGTGGCTCCCATTCTAGCCTTCACCGCCGAGGAGATCTGGAAGCATATGCCGCGCCGGCCGGGCGAACCCGATAGTGTGCACATGGCCCTGTTCCCTGCGGCCGAGGAAATTGACACCCACCTGGATCCCGGCACGAGTGCCAATTGGAATCTGCTGCAGGTCTTGAGAGGCCGGGTGCTGAGAAGCCTTGAAGAGGCCCGGAACGACAAGCTAATCAGCGGTTCCCTTGAAGCCAAAGTCGTACTGGAGGCCGGCGGCGATCTTGTCACACTACTTCACAAGTATGCCCGAGCGCTACCGGCGCTCTTCATCGTCTCCCAGGTTGAGATAGCTGAAAAAAAGCCTGTTTCCGTCACGACAGCAGAAGACGCTTCGATGCCGGTCGTAAGGATCCTCCGCGCAGACGGCCGCAAGTGCGAGCGCTGCTGGAACTATTCGACCCGAGTTGGCGAGAGCGCGGAATATCCCACGGTGTGCGAGCGGTGCCTGCCGGTGGTGAAGGAAATCCTGGGTGGCGGCCCGGCCACCACATCCTGATGGCTGCGGCCACACGGATACGCTGGTTTTGGCTTTCGCTGGGGATCGTGGTCGCCGACCGCGCCACGAAACTCGCCATCGAGCGGCACACGCCTGAAGGCTTTCACCGTACAATCATTCCCCGACTGATCTATCTAGTCCACAGCCATAATCCGGGCATCGCTTTCGGGATATTTGCCGAGGCCGAATCGAAATGGCTGCGGGCACTACTGATTGCGACCTCGATCGTGGTAATTGGCATTCTCTCCTGGTTGTTGGCCACTGGCCGGGCTGGCGGGCTGCGCAGCCGGGTTGGCCTGGCGTTGATTTTAGGCGGTGCCGCGGGCAATTTGATTGACCGACTGCTCCGCGGCAGCGTGACGGATTTTTTTGAAGTCTGGCTCGGCAGCTATCACTGGCCGGCATTCAACGTCGCCGATTCGGCCATTAGCATCGGCGCAACGCTGGTAGTGTTGGACCTGCTCCTCGGACGCCGGCATCCTACCGGCGAGTCGAGGAATCCTTAGACTTAAAAGATGCATCCGGTTTTGTTTCGCGTCGGACCTTTAACCCTGCACACCTACGGCCTGCTGGTGGCCATCGGAGTGTTGCTCGGCCTGTGGCTGGCACGGCGGCAGGCGGCGCGCGCGGGTCTCGATCCCGACCGCGTCTGGAACCTGGGCATCTACATGGTGCTGGCGGCCCTGGTGGGAGCCAAGCTGTGGCTGGTACTGGCGGACTGGAGCTACTATTGGGAGCACCCACGCGAGATTTTTGGGCTCAGCACACTACTTTCAGGAGGCACCTACTACGGCGGCTTTCTCGCGGCGCTGGTGGTGGCTTTGCTCTACGCGCGGCGCTTCGGCCTCAAGTTTCTTTCGCTCGGCGACGTTTATGCCGCCCCGCTGGCGCTGGGCCACGCCATCGGCCGGCTGGGCTGCTTTGCTGCGGGCTGCTGCTACGGCAAAACGACTACGCTGCCCTGGGCCGTTACCTTCACCGATCCTTACGCTCGCATGCTGGTGGGCACGCCGCTGCGCATTCCCCTGCATCCCACCCAGCTCTACGAATCCGCCGCGGAGTTGTTGATCTTTGCGCTTCTGGTTTTTCTCGGTCGGCGGCAACGCTTCGCCGGGCAAGTCTTCGTCGCTTATGCCGTACTCTACGGTCTAACGCGCGGCACCATTGAGTTCTTTCGCGGCGACCCGGACCGCACGCTGTTTGCGGGTGGCACGTTTTCCCTGATGCAGGTAGTGAGCGTTGCGTTGATTGTCGTTGGCGCGTGGTTGCTGTTCCGCGGCAAAACCGAAGCGCAGCCGGTGGGCTAACCGCCGCGCCCAGCCGGCGGAGCGGCTTCAACCTGGTCAGGCGGTCTTGCGCAAACGCACCCCGGGCGTCGCAGCAGCGCCGTAACCGTAATATGTCCCCATCGCGAACGCTGATGCATCATCGCTTCGTCGTCGCGGCCGAAGACGCCGGCCTTCGCCTGGATCTCTACCTTGCCGCGCGCCTGCCGGAGCTAAGCCGGACACGCATCCAGGAGCTGATCGATCAGGGCCTGGTGAGGGTGAATGACGCCGCGGCCAAGCGCTCGCATCGCGTAGCCAGTGGAGAAGGCGTCGAGATCGAAACCCCGCCGCGGCCGCCGCTCGAAGCCGCGCCCGAAGACATTCCGATCGAAATCCTTTACCAAGACGAAGACCTCGTTGTGGTGAACAAGCCCGCTGGAATGGCGGTGCATGCGGGCGCAGGCACCTCGAGCGGCACGCTGGTCAACGCTCTATTGCATCGGCTGAAGAAGCTCTCCTCCGCCGGCGGCCTCCTGCGCCCGGGTATTGTTCACCGGCTCGACCGGGGCACATCAGGAGCGTTGGTGGTGGCGCGGCATGATGCGGCGCACCGGGAACTCGCCGAGCAGTTCCGCGCGCGGCGCGTGGAGAAGACCTACATCGCCCTGGTGCACGGGAACCTCAAGCACGACGCAGGCACGATCGGGCTGCCCATTGCGCGCGACCTCCGCCGGCGCACTCGCATGACCGCCCGGCGTCCCGAGGGCCGTGAGGCGCGCACCGACTGGCGCGTGCTGGCACCGCTGGACGGCTTCACGTTGGTGGAAGTGAAGCTGCGCACCGGCCGGACGCACCAGATCCGGGTGCATTTCTCCGCGCTGCGCCACCCGGTGGTGGGCGACACTCTTTACGGCGCCCCGCGGCAAGTGTGCGCAGGCCGCGAGACGCTGCCGCCGCTCGGGCGCAACTTCCTGCACGCCGCGCGGATCGGATTCCAGCATCCGCGCCGTGCGGAGAGAATCGAGGTTTGCGCGCCATTGCCGCAGGACTTACGCGATTACCTCCGCCACCTGGAGGCGGCGCTCGGGAGCGGCGCGGGCGCAATTGACGCCGCTCTCGCTGGCTACTTATAATTCTGTCGTAGCTTTTTCGCCGCGGTCGTCATTCTGAACGAGGCCCTGCGCCATAGGTCACAGGGCGGAGTTCGGGCTTTGTTATGCTTCGACGGAGTTTACCCTGACTGTAAAGAACTCAGTATGAGGTCACGACGGAGCGGCTGCCTCAGGTGATTCAAAAGGGTGCGCTAATGCGACGCCTGCGCGTTGTTGCGTTGTTGTTTGGGGCCCTTCTGCTGCTGCACCGAGCTCCGCTCCGCGCTCAGCAGGCCCCTGCTCCAGCTCCCCCACAACCTCCGCAGGCCACAAAGCCCCAGCAGCCGCCCACCTTTATCAAGAAGGTGGAGCTGGTGGATATTGTGTTCAGTGTGTTTAACCGCCGGCAGAAGTTCATCACCGATCTGCAGAAGGAGAATTTTTCGGTCTTTGAAGATAACCAGTCCCAGGAAATTCGTTTTTTCAGCCGCGAGACGGATCTGCCGCTGCGCGTGGGTATGCTGCTGGACACCTCGAACAGCATCCGCGACCGCTTAAAGTTCGAGCAGGAGGCCGCGATCGATTTCCTATATAACGTGCTCCGCCGTCACAAGGATCTGGCGTTTTTGATGACTTTCGACAGCGAACCCTCCGTCATCCAGGATTACACGGAGGATCTCGGTACGCTGCGCGACGTCATTCTGCGCCAGCGGGCCGGCGGCGGCACCGCTCTGTACGATGCCATCTACCTTGCCAGCCAGCAATTGAGCAACCCGCCGGGCCCCTCGGGGGACAACCCGCAAGTGCGGCGCGTGCTGGTAGTGATCAGCGACGGCGACGACAATCAGAGTTCGCACTCGCGCGGCGAAGCCATCGAGATGGCGCAGCGCGCCGGCGTGGTGCTCTACGCGATCAGCACCAGCACGCAGTGGGTCACTGCCAACGAGGAACGCGACGCCGCCAAGCAAACCAGCCGGAAATACCACAAGGAGCCGGGAGACAAGGTCCTCGAGCAGATCACCGAAGAAACCGGCGGGCGCGCTTTCTTCCCCTACCGCGTAGATGACCTGGCGCAGTCCTTCCTGGATATTGGAGACGAGCTGCGCAGCCAGTATTCGCTCGCCTACGTGCCCAGCAACAAGAAGGCCGACGGGAGGTTCCGCAAAATCCGTATCGAAGTGGACCGCAAAGGACTGCAGGTGCGCGCGCGTAGAGGCTACTACGCCCCGCGCGCCTCCGCCGACGCCACCAGACCCTCCACGGGTCCTGCCGCCAAGCATCCCGGCGACTAGCACGCCCCGCGAACCGCTGGCTACCGCCGTTAGCTTTCGCCCGTGAGCAATCTGCTTCCCATCTTCAGTCTATAGATCTCCAGCTTCCACGGACGAAACTCCGAGGCTAGCGATCCGTGTGGAGAAGCAGCCTGCTACACCTAGGCACCGCGGAAGTAAGCATCTCACGGATTCTTTAGGGGTCAGAAGACTGGTCAGTTCCACAAAGTCCCTGAACGAAAAAAGAGGCCGGTTGCCCGGCCTCTTTGTCGAAGCACCAGGAATTTCGCTCTAAGGTTTTACGCGATGGCGCTCAGTCGCGTCGTGTTTCTCGAAGTTCCCCTCCCGCCGCATGAATGCTCTTGGGTTTTCCTTGATCTTTTTGCTGGCATAAGGATGGTTTTCCAACCACTCCTTTAGCTCGGGATGCTTACTCAACCAGTCCGGATTGTTGATGAGCTTGGGGTTTCTGCTCAAAGCTTGGGCGACGTCTGGGTGGTTGTCCAGGTACTGGTCGAAGATGCGCAGCTCCCGAGCGGTGATGTCGCCCTCTTTGCCCTCCTGTTTCTCGAAGCCTTTCTCCCGGCGCATGAATGCTGTCGGGTTTTCCTTCAGCTCTTCTCTCGCATTGGGGTGGTCCTCCAACCAATCCTTTAGCTCCTGATGCTTGCTCACCCAGTTCGGATTGTTGATGAGGTTGGGGTCTTTTCTCAGCCCTTCGGCGACCTCTGGGTGGCTGTCGAGGAACTGGTCAAAGTTCCGCGCCTCGCCCCGGGTGATGTCGCCCTCTTTGCCCTCCTGTTTCTCGAAGCCTTTCTCCCGGTGTATGAATGCTGTCGGGTTTTCCTTCAGCTCTTCTCTCGCATTGGGGTGGTCCTCCAACCAATCCTTTAGCTCCTGATGCTTGCTCACCCAGTTCGGATTGTTGATGAGGTTGGGGTCTTTTCTCAGCCCTTCGGCGACCTCCGGGTGGCTGTCGAGGAACTGGTCAAAGTTCCGCGCCTCGCCCCGGGTGATGTCGCCCTCTTTGCCCTCCTGTTTCTCGAAGCCTTTCTCCCGGTGCATGAATGCTGTCGGGTTTTCCTTCAGCTCTTGTCTCGCATTGGGATGGTCCTCCAACCAATCCCTTACCCCGGGATGCTTGCTCACCCAGTTCGGATTGTTGATGAGGTTGGGGTCTTTTCTCAACGCTTCGGCAACCTCTGGGTGGCTGTCGAGGTACTGGTCAAAGTTGCGCAGCTCGCGCCGCGTGATGTCGTTATCAGTTTTCGCGGCTTGGGCTTGTGTTTGGGATTGCGACCCTGACTGTGCCTGTGTCTGGGACTGGGGCTGCGCTTGCGCGGCCGATGAGAGCGCGGCTAACCCAAACACCAGACCGACCACCAAGAGAAGCAACAGGAAATGATGCAGAGGCTTGAGCACTTTCATTTGGATTAACTTCCTCCTTAAATTCGGCTGGACCCTTGTTCAAAATTCGTCGATAGGCCGATACAGAGCCTGTTCGAATGCCTGAACGACTGCTGATCATCGTAGGGGGGCAAAGTCGTATGAGCAAGGCATACGCTTAAGGCGAGTGCGAAAATGACAAGAACCCTCACCCGCCGGCAGGCTCGGGATAACGATGGAGTTCTTCGACCACCCCCGCCCAGCTCGGGCGGCAGATCGCCGATTGCCTGTGGCTAAAGCCGGATCAAATTGATGACTGAGATCGGCAACTTCGGGCAGCAGCCGATGGCCAAAAGCCGCTCGGTGAGGCTAATTCTTCGGAGCGTAATAACCCCTGCGCGCAAGCACGTGGAGGCCATCTCGCGTGCTTTCGATCTTGATCTTGCGGAAGCGGCCGTCGCGGGCCGTGTTCGTGGGGTAGTAGCCCAGGGCGTATTGGGTGCGCAGCTCTTCGGAGATCTGGTCGAAAGCTTCCTCGAGCTTTTTTTCGTTGCGCACGACGATCGCCCGTCCGCCGGTTTCTTCCGCCAGCTTGCGGGCGACGCCTTCGTTGTACCCTTCGGCGGGGTCATAAACCAGCAGAATATGGACCACCGTATCGCTGCGCTGCGCGGCCTCAATCGCTTCTTCCAGGCGCAGCTTGCTGCCGTTGTCCACGGCGTCGGTCAGGACCACCAGCGCCTTGCGTCCAGCTTCGCTGGCCAACTTTTCGTGGCAGGCAAGATAGACGGCATCGTAGAAGTTGGTCCCCTTCGAGCCGTACTGGGGCAGTGGCCCTTGCACCGTTATCGGCGTCCGCGGGGCGTTGATGCGGGCGCGATGTATGGCGCTCTCCAGCTGCGTGAGGTCAGAGGTGAAATCGGAGAGCAAGTCCACGTCCAGGTCAAAACTGACGACCATGGCAAGGTCGCCTTTGCGCAGCACTCTCGCCAGGAAGCGCGAGGCGGCCTCCTGTTCCGCGGGCAGCATGCGCTGTTCGCTGCCGCTGGTGTCGATCAGCAGACCCAGGGTAATGGGCAAGGAAGTCTCATGGGAGAAGAAGGCAACCTTCTGCGCCTGGCTATCTTCGTAGATGCGGAAGTCGTCTTGGGTGAGGTCGGAGATGATCCGCTTGTGTTTGTCGCGCACGGTGGCGTACAAGTTGACCAGCGAAACGCCGACGCGGATGGGCTGCTGGGGCTCCTGCGTGCCGGCGGGCGGTTTGGCCTGTGGCCCCTGCGGCCAGGCTTCGCCTGAGGAAAACGGCGGGCGAAGCAGACTCGCCGCCAGTACTGTTACGAACAGAAGCGAGCTGAGCGCGCGAAGGCGCATTGTATAATGGCCTCGATCCTCTCTATTGTACACGGGCACGCATCGATGGGATGCAAGACTTCCGCAGAGGGATGTTCGCACCGAACGTAGAACGACGAGCGGAAAAACCCCGCGCCAGTCGCGGGAAAGGTACTGACGGGCCACGCATGGTTTCTCCACGGAAAATCCTGGCGCTGGGGATGGCGACCTGGCTCACCGCGCCCGCCGGGGCGCTGCAGCAGGACGACCCCCACGCGCGCATCCGCACCATCGTCGAGTTGGTTGTAGTGCCGGTGACGGTGAAGGATTCCAGTGGCAAGCTGGTGCTCGACCTGCACCAGAACGAGTTCCGCGTGCTCGAGGACGGCATCGAGCAGCAGATTACCCTCTTCTCGGTTGACCCGTTTCCGCTTTCGGCTGTAATACTGCTCGACAACAACTTGAAACTGAAAACCTCCGAGCAGGTTGAAAGCAGCTTGCCCGCGATCGCCGGCGGGTTTAGCGAATTTGACGAAGCCCTGATCTGCCGGTTTGACACGCAAGTGCGCCAGCGGGGCGACTTCACCTCCGACAACGACAGGCTGCTCACGCAGCTCAAGCGGATGGACCTGGACAAAAGTTTTCCCGGGCAGGGTTCCGGGCCGATGACCGCCGGCCCGCGCATCAACGCGGGCGCCGGGACGCCAAGCGTGCCGAGCCGCACGACGATCACGCTGACAAACCGCCGCGACGACAAGAACATCGATGATGCTGTCTATATCGCGGGCCAACTCCTTCAGAATCGTGAGCGCGGGCGCCGCAAGATCATTTTCCTGGTCTCCGACGGCCGCAACTCGCGCAGCAACGTCAACAGTTTTTCCAACACGATCAAGCTGTTGCTCTCCGCCGACATCTCCGTGTACGCGATCGGCGTGGGCGGTGCCGATCTGAATCTCGGCGCGAGCGTGCTTCAAAAGTATGCGCGCGCCACCGGCGGCGATGTCTTCTACGCCGCGCGGCGCGCGGAGCTGGAAAACCTCTACTCGGCCGTTACCGAAGAGGCTCGCAACCAATACACGCTCGCCTATGTGCCGCAGGAGACCGACCGTTCGCAGGACTATCACACCATCGAGGTGCGCGCGCGGCGGCCCAGCCTGACACTGCTGGCGCGCGATGGCTATTATGCCCCCACGAAGCGCTGACCCGCCTCGTTTCCGCGCGCAAATTCTTCTTGACAGTCCAGTCTCCTGCTCGTATAGAAAGGAATCTACTGAGCACAGCGTTCGATGTTCCGGGCGCCGGTGCTGCTGGCTCCGAGGGGAGATCCTAGTTCAGGAGAGAATGCGCGATGAAGAAGGTACCCAAGAAAGAGAAGAAGAAGGGCAAGTAGCCTTCCCTTCAGGGAACGTTCCTGGCGGGGCGCTCTGGGATCACCGGGGCGCCCCGCTTTTGTTTTACGCCAGCTGACTCCCTGCTTCGAACAGTTCCGCGACGCTGCGCCTTCGCTCTCACCTTGATCTGATCGCGGATAGCCATCAGCCTCAGGCTTTTGACTCTGTGCTTCTCATCCTTCGGCGGGGCGAATGGTGACCAGTTGTTCATGCGCCGGACACAGCGGCTGGAATTCGCAACTCTTGCAGGCGAAGCCCGGGCGCGCAGGGAATCGCCCGGCGCGGATGTCGGCGGCCACGTCCTGCACGGTTTCGATTGCCACGTTCAACTGTTGTTCGTCGCGCGTGGTGACTACGGCTTCGTTAGTTTGCAGATTGTAAAAGACTAGGCGTACCGGGTTGTAATCCAGCACCTCGCGCGCTGCCAGCGCATAAAGACTCAATTGCAAGTCCTTCTTCGCCTGGGACTCCAGCTTCGGTTTGCCGGTCTTGTAATCCACGATTTCCTCTTCGCGCGGCCCCACGCGGTTTACCTGGTCCATGCGGCCGGTGATCACCACGTTGCCGTCCATCGGCAGCTCGAAGTATTTCTCCTGGACGATCACCCTGGGCAGAGACGCGACTGTGGTTGCATAAAAGCTGCGCAACTGCTCGAGGCCATCTTTCTTGTATTCCTGCTCTTGGTAAGTGTCCTCGAATCCCGCCGAGGTCCACTCGCGCTGGAAGATCGCCTCCACTTCCTCAAACGGGATGCGCCGGTTCTTGCTCAGCGCGCCGATGAACTGCTTGATGGTGTTGTGCATGACGCTGCCGAAGCTGGTGGCCGCTTGCGCCCCGCCGCGGATTCTCCAGACGCGCCCGAACAGATACTTTTGCGGGCACAACTCGTAGGTGCCGATGGCTGAGGCGCTCAACTGGAGCGGCTCAAAGGCGGGCGGGTGATGGGTGGCGGCCCAGCGCGCAATTCGCGAGTAGATGCCGGCGCGGCGGCGGGCGGCGTCAAACAGCGTGGCTTCTTCTATGATGGAACCTGCTGTCGTCTTGGCTGTCCGGTCCGGCCTCGCCTTTGGCGCGAGTCGCTGCACGTGTGCCCGCGCCAGGAGCGGCTCCATCAGGATGTCCTGCAGAAAGACGGACGGCTTCGCGTACTTGTTTACGACCGTGGTCAGCGTGAGCCGCTCCCGCGCGCGGGTCAGCGCCACATAGAACAGCCGCCGCTCCTCCTGGATATGGAAGTCGCCCTGGGGCTTCTCCTCCTTCATCAGCTCTTCGGGGAACTCGAGCAGGCGTGGCCGCGGGTTTGCCGGAAACGCGCCGCGCGACATGCGGATCACGAAGACGTGGTCAAACTCCAAGCCCTTGGCTGCGTGCACGGTCATCAATTGGACGGCGTCGGCCGGGGCTTCTTCCTCGAGGTTGATCTGCCCACCGGCCTGCTCGAAGTAGTCGAGATACTCGACGAACTCGGCCAATTGGTGGGTCGCGCTCTTGGCTTCCCATTCGCGCACGAACTGCGCTAGGCGCTCCAGATACTTCCGGTCGCTTTCCGCAGCCAGCAGGCCGATCTCGAGTTCAGCAGCCAGGGCGTCGAGCAGTGCGGAGGCCGGCAAGTGTGGCGAGCGCTTGCGCAGACCATTGACCAGCTCCACAAGGTCGGCGGTTCGCTTCCCGCCTTGCGTGAAGGGCAGTTCGCCCTGCGCCGCCTGCAGGGCATCCCAGAGCGCCAGGCCGCGGCCCTTTGACGCTCGCTCGCACAGCCGCATCAGGTCGCCGGGCTCGAGCCCCCATCCCGGAGCGGCCAGCACGCGCGCGCAAGCCACGTTGTCCGACGGCGCGGCGATCAAGCGCAGGTAAGCGATGACATCGCGCACCAGCGTGTTTGCCAGGATGGAGAGATTTTTGATGACAAAGGGAATCCTCCGCGCCTCGAGCGCTTCGACCAGCCGGTCGCGGTGCGTGTGCATGCGATAGAGCACAGCAAAGGCGCGCCAGCGTTGCCCCGCGCGATGTAGCCGCTCGAGCTCGTCGGCTACCCATTGCGCTTCCTCCTCGGGGCTGCCCAGGTCGGCGATGCGCACCTTCTCGCCCTCGGGCTTGTGCGGAGTGAGCTCCTTCTTCGGGAGGATGGGGGATTTTTCGTTCTGCGCGATCACCTGCCCGGCCACGCTCAGGATCCGCCCGGTCGAGCGGTAATTTCCGGTCAGGGGTTGGATGTGCCGCGCATGATTCCCGGCGGCCACGCTGGCGCCGGCGAACTTCTGAAGAAAAATCGTGAAGCTGCCGAATGACGCCCCGCGGAAACGGTAGATGGCCTGGTCGTCATCGCCCACCGCGACGATATTGCGGTGCTCGCCTCCCAGCAACCACAGCAATTCGAGTTGCGCGATGTTGGTGTCCTGGAATTCATCCACCAGGATGTAGCGGCAGCGATTGCGGAGCTGCTCGAGCAGCTCGCGGTGCGTTCGCAGGAGCTGAACCGTATCGAGCAGTTGCGCGCCGAAGGTCAGCAGGGTGCGCTCGCGCAGCAGGGCGTCGCTGGTTCGATAGACGCGGGCAATTTCCTGCTGCCGCGCGAGTTCTTCTTCGCGCAGGCGTTGCTCGTCGGGCTGGAGCCGCGCTTTCTCGCGCTCGTATCGCTCTGCGAGTTGGTCGGCGTAGCGCTGGTAATCCTCCGGAGTGACCAACTCATCTTGACAGCGCGAAAAGAACTGCACGAAGTCGCCCAGGAACTGGCCGGGCTCGGCCAGGCGGCGATAGCGGTCGAGCTTGAGCAGTGGCAGATTCCGGCGGAGCAGGATCCAGTGGTCAACGTTGTCGAGGACTTGCAGGCTGGGGCTGCGCGGCAGCAGCACCGCGTTCAAGCAAAACGCATGAAACGTGGAGAGCCAGACCTGTTTGCCGCGCTCACCTACCTCCCGCACCACGCGGTACTTCATCTCTGCCGCGGCCTTGTCCGTAAATGTCAGCCCGAGGATCTGTTCGCCGGAAAGCTCCGGGTTGGACTCGAGCAGCCAACGGACACGCTCGGTAATCACGCGGGTCTTGCCCGTGCCTGCCCCAGCCACCACCAGCAGCGGCCCTTCGCCGTGCCGTACCGCGGCGCGCTGCTGCGGATTCAGCAGATCGGCAGGGTCTTCCAGGCCCGGCAATTTTGCGATCTCTTTCACGTCTCATCATCGTAGCCGATTTGCTCCTGCCTGTGTACCCGGGTATGGCGCCGCGTACGCCTGAAACGCCATGTGCGGCCCAGATTAGTCAGGTGTATTTAGCTGTATGTTGTTCACCCCAGCCCAAAATTGACCGTGCCGCGCCGCGCGCCTATACTGAGCACGTAAGTCCTGCGGCGCGAGGAGCTGTCGCTCTTCAGCGAACGGACGCGAGGAGAGACCGTCATGGAACAGCCAGTGATTTTGGGAGCGGTACGCACACCCATCGGGAAATTTCAAGGAGGTCTGTCATCCTTTGCGGCCACCGATCTCGGCGCTAAAGCTGTGGCTGAGGCCGTCCGCCGTGCGGGGATTGAGCCGCAGCAGGTAGATGAGATCATCATGGGCAACGTGGTGTCCGCGGGCTTGGGGCAGAACCCGGCGCGACAGGCGGGCCTGCGCGGCGGCTTGCACCACCGTGTTGCGGCCATGACCATCAACAAGGTCTGCGGGTCGGGCCTCAAGGCCGTCGGTCTTGCCGCGCAGGGAATTCAACTCGGCGAAATCGAGGTTGCAGTGGCCGGTGGGATGGAGTCGATGTCTAACTGTCCCTACCTGCTGCCGCAGGCGCGCACCGGCTACCGCCTGGGCCACGGGCAAATTCTGGACGCGATGATCGCGGACGGCCTGTGGGACGTTTACGAAGATTTTCATATGGGCCTGACAGCCGAGTTGGTCGCGGAGAAGTACAAAATCTCGCGGCAGCAGCAGGATCAGTTCGCGCTCGAGAGTCATCAGAAGGCTGTGCGCGCCACCAAGTCGTGCTTCTTTGAGTCGCAGATCCTTCCCATCGAGGTGCCGCAGAAGAAAGGCGCGCCGCTGGTGATCAAGTACGACGAGTCGCCGCGGGAAGACAGTTCACTCGAAGCGCTGGCAAAATTAAGGCCCGCTTTCAAGAAGGACGGCACGGTCACCGCGGGCAACGCGCCGGGCACCAACGACGGCGCCGCGGCCGTGGTGGTGACCAGCGAACGCAACGCGGCGCGGCTGGGCAAGACCCCGATGGCGCGGATCCTGGCCCAAGCTGTCTCGGGCATCGAACCGAAGTGGGTGATGATGGCCCCGGTCGAAGCGGTCGAGAAGCTGCTGAGGAAAGTCGGCTGGGACCGCGACCGCGACGTGGACCTGTTCGAGCTGAACGAAGCCTTTGCGGTGCAGGCCCTGGCGGTGATGCGCGAGCTGCACCTCAATCCGGAGAAGGTCAACGTCAACGGTGGCGCCGTGGCGCTGGGTCATCCTATCGGCGCGTCGGGCGCACGCATCCTGGTGACGCTGCTCTATGAGTTGCAGCGGCGCAACCTGAAGCGCGGCATCGCCGCGCTATGCCTGGGCGGCGGCAACGCTGTCGCGCTCGCCGTCGAGCGTTAGTGCCGCATGGAACTCGTGAACTCACTGGAAAAAGAGAAGTCCGCGGATGGCGCGCTGGAACTCGTCTGGCGCGGAAGTGATCCCGTTGCCTTCAGCCGTGTAATCTCTGCCCTGCAAGCAGCGGGTATCCCGCACCATTCGAAGTCAACCCATGATCACCTGGTCTTCGGATTGGGCATTCCCCGTCCGCGCTATGAAGTGCGGGTACTCCAGTCTGATTCGGCGATGGCGAGGGACCTCGTTACGCCCATTGGGGAGACCTTGCCCTTCGAGACAGAGAAAAGCTTGCAGTTGCTTCAAAACCAATCGGAGATTCCACCCGTTGCCGGTGGCGGCCGGCCCATACCATCACCCGGGAAATGGGAACCGCGGCGCGCTACAGTTGAAGTGTGGTCCGGCGACGATTCGGTGCTTGCGAAAGTTCTGCAGGATTGCCTCGCTGAGAACACGATTGGGATCCGCGTCGAAGGTAAGAGCCCCGGTCCGTTGCGCTTGTTCGTGCGTCCCGAGGAAACACCAACCGCACGCGAAATCATCCGCGAAGTTGTCCAGGGGTACCCCGCCTGAGTAGCCGAGCTTGATTCTCTGTGGCCCCGTGTGCTTGCTATACTCCCTTCCCGTCCAGTTTTCTTGCCGGAGGCCTCATGATCCTCGACACCATCAAAACCGTGGCCGTGCTGGGCGCGGGCACGATGGGTAACGGCATCGCGCACGTCTTCGCCAAGGCTGGGTTCTCCGTGATCCTGCGCGACGTGGAGAAGCGGTTTCTGGACCGCGCGCTCGAAACCATCGCCAAGAACCTGGACCGCGAAATCAAGAAGGGGAAAGTGGCCGAAGCGGAGAAACCCAAAATCCTCGGCCGCATCCATCCCACCACGGACATGACCCCGCTCGGCCGCGCCGATTTCGCGGTTGAGGCCGTGCCCGAACGCCTGGAACTGAAGCTGGCGGTGCTGGAGGAAGCCGATAAGGTCCTCCGGCCGGAGATCATCCTGGCGAGTAACACCTCTTCGATCTCCGTCACCGCGCTTGCCGCAGCCACCAGTCGTCCGGATCACTTCCTCGGAATGCATTTCATGAACCCTGTGCCGGTGATGGTGCTGGTCGAGGTGATCCGCGCGTTGCAGACCAGCGACGCGACGTTTACGACCACCCTGGCCCTTTGCGAGAAGATCGAAAAAAAGCCGGTAGCCGTAAACGATTCCCCCGGCTTTGTCTCGAACCGCGTGCTGATGCCGTTGATCAACGAGGCTGCCTACTGCGTGATGGAGGGCGTGGCCGATGCGCAAGCCGTGGACGCGGTGATGAAGATGGGGATGAACCATCCGATCGGCCCGCTGGAATTGGCCGATCTGATCGGGATCGATGTGTGTCTCGACGTCATGGAAGTGCTGCACACGGGATTTGCCGACTCGAAGTACCGGCCGTGCCCGCTGCTGCGCAAGATGGTTTCGGCGGGCTGGTTGGGCCGCAAGTCTGGGCGGGGCTTCTACACATACCCCAGTTAGTGCGCCACGGACACGCCGGCCAGGAGACTGGGAGAGACGAGAGGAGCGTTGGGGCGGAAAAGACAGATTTGCTTTTTCTTCGCCTCGTGCTACGATGCACTCTTGAAAGACTCGCGCCAGGTGGAAGCACTCTGGTAGACTGCAGTCTGCGGGTCAGCGTCACCGGCAGGCAAAGTCCTTCCTCTGAGGTGTATCCATGACGGATGAGAAAACCAAGATTTTAGAATCCGCTATCGCGCAGATTGAAAAGCAGTATGGCAAGGGCTCGATCGTGCGCCTGGGCAGCAGGGATGTGCTGGTGCCGGTGAGCGTGATCCCGACCGGTGCGCTTTCGCTCGATACCGCGCTCGGTGTGGGCGGCTTTCCCCGCGGGCGGGTGGTGGAGGTATACGGCCCGGAATCCGGTGGCAAGACCACGCTGGCCCTGCACGTGATTGCAGAGGCGCAGAAGACGGGCGGGCAGGCGGCGTTTATCGACGCCGAGCATGCCCTGGAGCCGAGCTATGCGCGGAAGCTGGGAGTGGATGTGGACAACTTGCTGGTGTCGCAGCCCGATAACGGCGAGCAGGCGCTGGAAATCGCCGAGACGCTGATTCGTTCGGGCGGCGTGGACGTGGTGGTGGTGGATTCGGTGGCCGCTCTGGTGCCCAAGGCCGAGCTCGAGGGGGAAATGGGCGAGCCGCAAATGGGGCTCCAGGCGCGGCTGATGTCGCAGGCGCTGCGCAAGCTGACTGCTATTGTCTCCAAGTCGCGGACTTGCCTGATCTTCATCAACCAGATCCGCGAGAAAATCGGGGTTCTGTTCGGTAATCCAGAGACCACCACCGGTGGGCGCGCATTGAAATTTTACGCTTCAATTCGGCTGGACATTCGCCGCATTCAGGCCATCAAGGATGGTGACCGCGTTGTAGGCTCGCGTACCCGCGCCAAGGTGGTAAAGAACAAGGTGGCGGCGCCTTTTCGCGAGGCGGAGTTCGACATCCTCTATGGTGAAGGCATCTCGCGCGAAGGCGACCTGCTCGATCTGGGCGTTGAGAACGGGCTGATTGAGAAGACGGGCACATGGATGAGCTTCGGCGGCGAGCGTCTGGGCCAGGGCCGCGAGAACGCCCGCGTGTTTCTCAGGGAAAACACCGACATCCGCGAGAAGATCGAGGCCGCCCTACGGAAGCACCTGGGCCTGGCGCCAACCGGCAACGGCAGCCAGAGTGGTCAAACCTCCGTGGAGAAGCCTGCCGCGATGGCTGCGGCTGCGGGAAAGGGCAAGACGAGTCGTTAAAATTCTGCCCTGAATGTGTCACAAAACGGCACACAAGCTGCACAATCGTGTACATTCCCTGGCGTGCCGTTTTTGTTTGTCCCCTGTGTTTTCTAGCTGGTAGGCCGATTCGCCAAAGGGAAACCAACGTGCGAGCAATAGGACTGATTTCCTATTGCGTAGGCGATAGGAATTCCCTAGAATCACGCCCGTTCGTGAGAGGACCAAGGGAAGGGGAACGCAATAGCGTCATCGCATGCTCAGGTTATCTAATTATCGATTCTTTTCAGCTCTTCTATGCTTGTTGGTAGTGTGGGACCTTTCTGCCTCTGCCGCTGCCCCTGCTACTCGGAAAGCCTCCGCTGTTACAGTTAGGAACATCGCTACACGCTCCAGCGCGCGCTTCGCGAGCGGGGCACCAAGCAAGCGCTCCATCCGGCACAGGCACAGCACTACGCACTCTCGTTACGGGGTACCCACCTTCGCCGATTCCACCAACGGAGATACCGCTGAGTTTGACGACCCAATCGTTCGCCAGGCTGCCGTCGAGGCGCTGGGGCACTATAACGGCTCCGTAGTGGCCATTGATCCCAACTCCGGCCGCGTCCTTTCCGTAGTGAACCAGAAGCTGGCCTTTTCGGACGGTTTCATCCCGTGCTCGACAATCAAGCCCGCGATCGCGCTGGCCGCGCTGGAAGAAAGCGTGATCACGCGCGACACTATGGTGCCGGTGGCGCGCCGCCGCTACATGAACTTGACCGAGGCGATGGCGCATTCCAATAACAAGTTTTTCGAAGAGGTGGGCCGGCGGATGGGCTTTGAGACCGTCTCCCGCTATGCGCATCTCCTGGGCCTGGGCGAACTGGCGGGCTACGGCATCCCTGAAGAGCACCCGGGTGGGTTGCCATCTGAGCCACCAAAGAATGGTGGCGTGGCGCGCATGTCAAGCTTTGGCGAAGGCATCCATATTACGCCGCTACAGCTAGCCTCGTTGGCCTCCACGGTCGCCAATGGCGGGACGCTGTATTATGCCCAGTACCCGCGGACCCCGGAGGAGCGGCAGAACTTCGCCCCGCGCATCAAGCGCAAACTCGATATCGAGCCCCTGCTGCCGGAGCTGCGCGAAGGCATGCTCGCAGCAGTGCTGTACGGGACCGCGCGCTCCAGTTACGACCGCAATGAAGTCGAGCAGCACCTGGGCAAGACCGGCACCTGTTCTGAACAAGGCTCACGCCTGGGTTGGTTTGTTTCCTACGCCGCCGACCAGGTCCACCCGCGCATCGCTCTGGTGGTCCTGCTGCGCGGCAATACCCACCGGGTAATGGGCCCCACAGCCGCGTTAGTCGCTGGCCGCATTTACCATCGCCTGCACGAACTTAACTACATCACTGCGACTCGGCTGGATGCTGCGGCCGGGACTCCCTCCTTCGACAATTCCAGTTCCAGGCCGCAATAGATTGGTTTCGCGATTGCCGGATTGGACTTGCTTTGCACTCCCTTTCCTCTGCGGCGCACTTCTAGCCACCCTGCTCTTAAGAAGTCCGGCTCCACAACTGCGGGTTGCTCTTCAGGGACGCAGGACTGAATCTTGTTTTGACAGCTGCTTCCCACTTTGGGAAAAAGGGATGTTGCATTATATAACCCGCCTGCGAGAGGCTTAGCCCGGCGGGGATTTTTCGGAGGAGCGGCGCCAGCGCGCGCGTTGGCGCCGACAAATTTTTCTGGGGGGACTGTGAATCGTCGCGTTCTAACTCCTTACCTGCTCCTAGCGCTGCTGGGCGTGGGCGTTCTGGGTGCAGTTTCTTACAAAAGGTTTGCGGCTGTCCGGGAATTTGCGCAGCAGGCTACGCTTGCGCGGCAGGATGCCGAGCGCATCAGCACGCAGGTGATCTTATTTTCCGAGCACAAGTTGGCCGCCGGAGTCAACTTCAGCAACGCGGTTGAAAAGCTGGGTGTGGATCCGCCGACCGCCGCCGTCATCGCCAGCTCTGCGCAGTCGGTTTACGACCTGCGCCACGTTCGCGCCGGGAACCGGCTGGCGGTGGGCCGTTCGGTCCTGGGCGAGTTGCGCGCAGTGCGCTACCAGATTGACGCTGACCGCATGCTTTGGGTGATCCCTCTGGGCCTGACCCACCGCGTCTTTCACGCAGAGATCAAGACAATTCTCTCCACAACCGAAGTCGCCGGTGTAAGTGGGGAGATTCGCGATTCGCTGTTCAACGCCGTAACCGACGCCGGCGAAACTCCAGAGCTTGCCATGCGACTGGCCGAGATCTTCGGTTGGGACTTGGACTTCTACACCGATCCGCGCTCGGGCGACATCTTCCGCGTGGTAGTGGAAAAGAAGAAGTATCTCGACGGGCAGACTGCTGCCTACGGGCGGATCCTGGCCGCCGAATATAGCAACGACGGCCACATCTACCAGGCCGTGCTCTTCCGCGATCCCTCAGGCCGCCCGGCCTACTACGCCCCTGACGGCCAGTCGCTTCAAAAGG
>QHYU01000181.1 GCA_003224235.1 Acidobacteriota bacterium | reverse complement strand
GTCGACATAACTGCTCAACACCCGGCTCCCGTAGAAAGGGACCACTGACCGGTTCCTTAGCGTGTCGAGGATGGAAGCAGTGGACTGGTCGACTTTTAACCCTGGACGAGCCTCCGCGAGCATCACATCTATGTCCGGCTCTATCCCCTGCACATCCGGGTCGGACCTGAGGTCGCTTAAAAAATGCTCCGGACGAGCGCTAGCCGGGGCGAGGACAAAATGAATGCCCTGGCTCTCGTGCGAGCGGATGAGTGTGAACCCGTGGCGTCTGACGATTTCATGGATCGCCTCTGGCGAACAGCGAAGGATGAACTCGCCCTCGTCGTCGGATGCGCTGCCAGCGCAGGGTATACCCAGCAGGGTGACGAGCCCGAGCAGCCATGCGAGAATCTGTCGTTCCACTTTGCACCTCATCTCACACCTCCATCCCGCGCACCACGCCTGCAAAATCAACTTGCTGTTCCTCCACTCGAGTGGTTGATGGAATCACGTCAGGATATTTTCCGCCCCCCTTCATCACGGCTGTGGTGTCAAACTAGCACCGCGAAGCTGTCTGGCGCAGCCGCGCAAGGAAGAGAGTTCCCTGCAACAACCTTGCAAACTCTGCTGGTCGCAGCACCGGTACTCCCAAACAGTCCCTACCCTGCGTAACCGCAGGCAACCACCAGTAGGTATCCTCCACGGCCAGGCAGAAGAACAAACTGGCGGGCGATTCCCTCAGGGCGGAGATCAAACGGTACGCATTGCCATCCGGCAGGGTGGTTTCGCTGAGCACTACGTCAAATCGATGTTTTTCTAACAGGATACGGGCCTCCTGGTAGGAGGCGGTGATGTGATACTCGCTTCCCAATCGTTGCAACCACTCCAGAAGACGAAACGCACCACTCATGTTCTTTCCGACCAGCAGAACAATAGGTTCCTCGACGTGTTCCTCGATGCCCATGCAATCCCCCGATAGGCTTGAACGATCTCCTACCCGACGTATGTTCGAAAACCTGCGAAAACGGGCACCGGGCAGGCAGTGCATTGCTCGCCGCCCATTCCACCTCAAACAGACGGCACGGCTCGCGACCTGGCTTAGCTAAGTGCTCCCCCGCCGATTCGCCTCTAACTACGGCGCTGCTTTTTAGCAGCTAGCCGCTTCGGGATCGGGCCCAGCGCCCTTCAGATAAGCTGCCCACAAAGCGCGTTTGGCGACCTCGACAGCTCTTGGCAGCTCATGCAAGGCGTCCAGAACGTCAAACGCCCCATCCTTCAGCGCCTCCGCCCATTCGCGGAGGTCAAAGGTGCGAGCCAACAAAATGACCACAAAGTCCGGGTTATAGTGATTTGCAACGTCGATCAGGCGCCTCCACGACCCGTCACTCAGGAGGGGTGTGGAAACGACCACTTGAAACCGGCCGGATTTTGCCGACTCGCTAGCCACCGTCATACTTTTTGCTCTTTCCGAGATGAACCCTGCTTCCCCGAAGATGATCTTCAATCGTTCCGCGTCGGAGTCGTCGTCACAAACGATCAGGATTCGAGCCTGAGCATGGACTTTCGAAGTCACCCCGACATGGGATTTGGGTTCATCAATTGTTTCCAAAGTTTGTGTTATAGGAGTCATCCCAACACCCCTTTCATTGCTTTCTTCCGTTTTCGCACAAACCCACCTCTATAGCACTTCTCAATAGGGCCCTTTCTAGGATCTTCAGCTGAATTTCGCACCCCTCTAGCTTCAGCTTGGGGTTGATTCGCTGCTCAACTCTGGCTAGGGCCTCCTCTTCAGACTCGGCCCTAACAGTGACACTGTCAGCGATCAATTTCGCTGCTATAACCCGGATCGTGTAATCCGCGCTCTTAGTCTCCTTTGTCTGCACATTCTCTGCCAGCCGCTCAGCAGCTTGAGGTGCTTGGTTGAGAGTTTTGTGGGTAAGCCACGAGCAGCCCGCCATCAACACTGTTGAGCTAAATGCGTAAGCAATACGCCGCAATTGATTCCAATACATGTCTCCTCCTGACTTTTAAGATTCGGCTGCGCAACACGCAAACGCCTTGCCGCAAGCTCTTCCGCCGGCGACGAACCCCGGTTCGCTATGCGGACTCAATAGGTTTGTTATGCGTTTGGTCGAGGAGTCTTCTGCGGAAACTCATTCGACCCCAAGCAAGTGGAGACGCCCCTTCTGAGGCGCAGGACAAACGTGTGAGGTGAAGAGAATATCTATTTTCTTTGTATCGAGAGCAGATGTAGGAGGTCCTGTGCTGCTCTTGTCGGACACTTAGTGGCGAGGTGATGGAGTGTAAAACTTTCGAAGGTAAAACTTTCAACGTCTTCAACAGGAGAGAATCTGCCGTCTAGGGATTCAAATCTCCGAGGAGTAGGACGCGGCGAAAGTTGATGGACTCGGTTGGAAAGATATTCCAAGTACTGTACATCGTTGGTAGTGTCGTCGCTTAAGCTCAGTAGTTCCGGCACTTCCGCAGTCGCGACGCCAAGAGAAAGGCAAAACACGAAGATGTAAAGACCTCGCTTCAACTGTTCCCCCGCAATATAGACCACCCGTATCATGGCCGAGTGATCTCAATCGACAGCATAGGGACCCTGCCACTCAAGATCCTCCGCCAGGCGGCAAACAAGTCCCGTGGGATGAGACTAGGATTGGGCGTAGCCGAACCCATTTCAATATCCGATGCAAATCTCAGGGCGAGAGATGCATTGATTTCAATGCTTCACAAGAACCGGACTTGATCTTACGCTCCGTGCTGAAAGCGCCTGACGATTTCATCGGGCCGGTTGCTCCTGTGGCACTCGACTCCGCGGCACTGAGCGTGTCACCGCGTTTACTTGTGGCATACTGCCCCGATGCTGCGAGTGCTGTACTCCAAGATTGACTTGCTGGTGGTACTCGCGTTGATTGCATCGACTGTCGGTGTGTGTTCCGTCGATTCTCAAGCGCCTATCCGTTTAGGCTCGATAAACTTCCTCGATGACTCCTGGGCATCGGATATGGCCTTTAAGGCGAGGCAACACGTCTGGCTGGGGCGCGAAGCTGTTTTCAGCTATGGGCCCCTCTACCAGTGGTTGTGGAAGTGGATGCTTCCGCTGAAACCCTTCTCCTTGGGAGTAGTTTATAAATCGCTGCATCTGTTTCCGTACTGCTTTTCCCTCCTGTTGATTTACCTGACCGGCGTTCTTCTGCTCCGCGGGCAACCGGCCTGGAAACGTCTGCTTTACGTTCTTGCGCTCGGAGTCTTCGCGTCGCCGGGTGATGGCAAGTCGGCCGTTCCGGTATGTGCCTTGTCGATCTTTTTGCTGCTGGTGCAGGGATTGCAGGACGGATGGATACAGACAGCCTGGAGGGCCGGGGCAGCCTGCTCAGTTGTGACGTTCGCGTTTCTGTTCTCCGCTGATTCAGGGATGTACTCGCTGGCGACGCTGGCAATCGTAACTCTGGCTGCCGTCTCTTGCGGCCTTCCAGATCTCCCCAAGTTAAGAAGGGTCTTGCGATTCGCGCTGCTCGCTGTGGGCCTTCTGGGGCTGTCAATGTTCGTTCTCAACACGGTGCTGGCCCGTCCCCTCGACTTCCGCTTCTGGATCGGATCGTACGAAATGGTCAGCAACTTTCGATGGCTCTTGCCTTCGCCCATGCCCGGAGGGGCGACTCTAGCGTTCCTGGCCACAATCGCCCTGTGCTGGCTGATCTTTCTAGGGGCGTGGTTTCGGCGGCAGCCAAATTCAGGAAAGCTCACGCAAGAGCCGGTATTCCTGTTGGCGGGTTTTGGAGTTTCGTTCCTGTGCTTGCAGACAGCGGTCGTGCGGTCCGACTGGATCCATGTACTCTGGGGGCTTTTCCCCACTGTTACTCTCGCTGTCGCAGTGTTACTGGGCGGTACAACACAATCGGCGAGTTGGCTACGCGCCCAGACCCCGATCTTTTCGGCGCTTGGACTCACCACGATCTTTGGTGGTCTAGTCCTATCCCACGGACAAGGTTTGGCAGCACTTGCCTGGAGCGCGGGGGCGTATTCCGCCTGCCCGCCGGACACCTACTATCTGGATCAGGCCTGTCTGCGGGCGGATGACTTTCGCAGGCTAAGCTTAGTGTCGTCTGCGATCCGGACTCTTGTCCCTGCTTCCGATCCCATTTTGGTCTACCCCTACGAGAACATTTTGGGGGTGGTTGCTAGGCGCCGTGTTGCGGGCGGCGTTCTACAAAACTACACAGCCGGAGGCAAGTATCTGACGGATCGACAGCTCGGGGCATTGCAGCAGGACAAGCCGCCGGTGGGGATCTATTCTGCGGATGGATACGCATTTTGGCCTTGGCCTGTGGATGGAGTATCAAATTTCACCCGGACTCCTGAGGTGTGGTTGTATTTGCAGCGCCATTACAAACGGGAAGCCGAACCCGAACAGGGAGTCCTCCTCTTGCTTCGCGATGAATCGCGGCAAGCGAGGTGGCGGCGGGACGAGCGAGAACTTGCTGCGCCCCGGGCCATTTATCGAGTAAAACCAGGCGTCCCTATCGATCTCGGCGCCTTGGAACCTTGGCCGGAGAATGCAGATTTCCTCAAATTAAGACTCACCGTTCGCTACGCTATCTGGTGGAAGATTCTGAAACCCTCCCGGTTGATAGTGGAGGTTCAGCTTGCTGACGGCTCACACAAAGTAAGACCCGTCGTTGTGCAGCCGAACCAAGCGAGTGAGATTTGGATTTATCCTTGGCGTGAGACCCAATTGACGAGGTATTTTTCGGCAAATCCCGCAGATTGGCGAGACCCGGCACTCGCGACGCCGGTATCAAGGCTGGCTTTGAGAGTTATCCCGATCGATTGGCTATCAGTGATGCCTTCCAGCATTCGAGTTGAGTCCGTGGAAGCTGTAGGGTTGGGTCTCGAGTAGGGTCGATGGGGCGAAGGTCAAACAAATTATCGAGTTTATGGCGCTGCTGCGCGCGGATACGTGAGGTTGGGGCAGGAATTTGACTATCCTCTGGCATCGTTCGAACGAGGGGCAAAGAATGAGCGGGAATCGAAACGTAGTTATCGTGGGAGGTTGTGGTCACGTGGGCTTGCCTCTGGGAATTGTGTTGGCAAGCCGTGGAGGGGCTCAAGTCGCCTTGCTGGACATCGATCCGGGGAAGGTGGATACCGTCAATCGCGGTTGCATGCCATTCCTTGAAGCAGGGGCGGAGGAAATTCTCAAGCAAGTGATCGGAAAGAATCTGCGCGCGACACTGGATTCAGCTTGCCTCCGAGGAGCGGACGTTGTTATCACAGTTGTGGGCACTCCGGTCGACGAGCACCTTAATCCGACGGTGCACCTTTCCTATAGAAATGTTGACCGGCTGCTGGAGTACATAAGAGACGGGTCGCTGCTTATTCTGCGGAGCACCGTTTATCCGGGGATGACGAGACTGGTGTACCGTCGAATTCAAGCGTTGAATCGCAAAATTCATCTCGCCTTCTGCCCGGAGAGAATTGCGGAAGGAAAGGCAATGGAAGAGCTGATCAAGCTGCCGCAAATCGTTGCCGCTTTCGAACCGGAGGCGCGAGAGAAAGCGCATGAGCTCTTCCTGAGCATCACATCAAAGATCATCGGCCTGACTCCCCCCGAAGCCGAATTGGCAAAACTGTTCTCGAACAGTTGGCGCTATATCAATTTCGCGATCTCGAACCAGTTTTATATCCTCGCGGAGAGTTATGGGCTCGATTTTTATCGAATCCAGGATGCGGTCACACGAGAATATCCGCGGATGAGCGGCTTTGCGCGCGCGGGCTTTACGGCCGGCCCTTGCCTGCTGAAAGACACGCTTCAACTCTCAGCTTTCTCTGGTAACAATTTTTTCATGGGCCATGCAGCGATGCTGATCAACGAGGGCTTGCCAAATTTTATTGTGAGTCAACTACGTAATGAGGACCTATCCGATCGATGCGTTGCCATCCTGGGGATGGCGTTCAAGGCCGACTCGGATGATTGTCGGGATAGCCTTTCCTATAAGTTGAAAAAGTTGCTCGAGGTCGAAGCACGCGAAGTGGTCTGCACTGATCCTTATGTCCCCGATCCGGCCCTTGTTCCTCTCGAAGAAGCATTGGAGCGGGCAGACATCATCATTCTTGGGGTGCCGCACTCGGTGTACCGTGACCTGGAGTTGCCTTCCGGAAAGACTGTGGTGGACGTGTGGAGTTATTGGCTTAAACGAGCCAATACCCGACTTGGGAAAGCGAAGGCTGCGGGAGAGAAAATCCCAGTATGAAGATTCTTGTCACCGGGGCTGCCGGTTTCATTTGCGGCTACTTAATCGATGAACTGCTCGAGGCTGGACATGAAGTCGTTGGGCTGGACAACTTCAGCAAGTACGGCCCTGTAGAAAAGTCCTACGACTTCCACCCCAGATACACCTTCGTCCAGGGCGATGCAAAGGAGGTAGCGCTACTAAGAGACCTGCTCGTTGACTGCGATCATTTCGTCGCGGCGGCAGCGATGATCGGAGGCATTTCCTATTTTCACGAGTTTGCTTATGATCTCTTGGCGGAAAACGAGCGCATCACGGCGACGGCCTTCGATGCTGCGATTTACGCCCAGCGGCGTTGCCGGCTTCAAAAGATAACCGTCCTGTCTTCGAGCATGGTTTTCGAGAGCGCAACCGAATTCCCGACGCCAGAAGGCGCCGAGCGCCGCTCCGCACCGCCGCGCTCCACCTATGGCTTCCAAAAGCTTGCCACAGAGTATTTCGCGCAGGGAGCTTGGGAGCAGTACTGCCTGCCGTATACCATAGCGCGGCCTTTCAACTGTGTGGGCATCGGGGAGAGGCGGGCGCTGCGCGATCGCCATGTCGCCAGCGGCAATCTGAAATTGGCGATGTCACATGTCGTTCCCGACCTGGTGCAGAAGGTGCTGCGGGGACAGGATCCGCTGCATATCTTGGGCTCGGGCGACCAGGTCCGTCACTACACCTATGGCGGCGATCTGGCCCGTGGCATACGGCTTTGTGTGGAGCATCCAGCCGCACGGAACCAGGATTTCAATCTTTCGACGGCCCTGCGGACGACTGTGCTCGAATTAGCCGAGCTGATCTGGCGGAAGATCCATGGAGATCGGAAGCCTTTTCGCTACTTGAGCGACCCTCCCTATGATTACGACGTCCAGGAGCGCTCACCGAAAACGGAAAAGGCGGAGAGTTTACTAGACTTCCGTGCAACCACCATGTTGAGCGAAATCCTCGACGAGGTCATTCCCTGGATTGCAGAACAGATTGAAGTCGGTAAGATTTGAACCATTCCGTCAACCAGCCATGAGCCATGGCCCGCAGTCGATTTATGCCCGGCGGTTCGCAGGGACCGAGGCGCAACGCGACAAAGTTTGGCAGATTCTCACGCGAAATTATTTCCAGCGTTGGGTGAGACCAACCGACGCGGTACTCGACCTTGGGGCGGGATACTGCGAGTTCATCAACAACATCCAGGCGGCACAGAAGTTCGCACTGGACCTCAATCCCATGACCCCGCTGAAAGCCAGTGCGGATGTGACTGTGTTCTCACAGGACGTGACCCAACCCTGGGCGGTGGCCTCAGGTTTGGTCGATGTGGTGTTTACCAGTAATTTTTTCGAACACCTTCCCCAGAAAGAAGATCTCAGCCACTGCCTGGATGAGATTTACCGCGTCCTTCGGCCCGACGGCCTTCTTCTGGCGATGGGACCCAACATCCGTTTCTGCTTTAATGTTTACTGGGATTTTTTCGACCACTATCTGCCCTTGAGTGATCGCTCGATGTTGGAGGCAGTGGAGCTCGCCGGCCTCCGAGGCGAAAAGGTCATCTCCCGGTTTTTGCCATTCACGATGAAAGGGAAAATGCCCCCATTGCCTGTCTTTGTTCGCCTCTACTTGTTGCTGCCCATTTTTTGGTCCGTACTGGGAAAACAGTTCCTAATCGTGGCTCGGAAGCCCAATGCCCCAACCCCTTAGCATCGTCATTCCTGTCTACAACGAGGGCGCAAACTTTCCTTCGTTGTGGGCTACACTCTGCTCGCAGGTCTGCTCGGAATTTGCGGCTTTTGTAATTTACGATTTCGAAGAAGACGATACTGTGCCGTTAATCCAGCAAATGATCGCCGAGGGTGAAAATAGAATTCGCCTGATCAAAAACAACATCCGCAAAGGGGTGGTTGGCGCCATCCTGACCGGCTTCAACCAGGTTGAACACGGCCCGGTTCTGGTCGTGATGGCAGATCTCTCTGACGATCTTGGCCAAGTCGACCGCATGCTTGCGCTTTACCGGCAAGGGTACCAGGTCGTTGTGGGAAGCCGTTACATGAAGGGCGGGGGCATTGAAGGCGGTCCTTGGTTTAAGCAATTTCTTTCCCGGATGGCTGGTCTCACCCTTCACTACTTTCGCGGGATCCCAACCCATGACGCAACGAACGCCTTTAAGATTTATGACCGTGACCTGCTGAAATCTTTCGAGATCCAAAGCCAGCGAGGCTTCGAGCTCAACTTGGAGATTACCGTGAAGGCGTTTCTGGCCGGGTATCGCATTGCTGAAGTTCCCTGCTTATGGAAGGACAGAACCCAGGGCAAGTCCCGTTTCAAGCTCTTGCCTTGGTTGCCATACGATTTGAAGTGGTATTTCTACGCTTTCCGTCCCCGCAGACCATCTGCTCGGATCGAGGTGTTGCCACGCGGCGCTGCGCGTGACTGACTCGAGAGTGTGCTGACCTTCCCGGAATCTCTAGCCTGACCCCAACGTAACTTCCAAAGCTCGGCTTGGCCGCGGCGTCAAAGATCAACCTGTGCCGTGTCCTGAATTCGCCGGGCCGAGCTATGAAATCATACTCTTGCCTTCTCAAATGTAGGATTCGCAGCGCGCCGACCTGAACGTCGCCGTCACACGGAATGAGAAGCTAGCACATGCGGAATGGGGGTTCGGAGGTGGCCGAAGGCTGTCGGACAAGGCTGGAATATGAGAGACTCTGCGGGCTTCGGCGCCGGTTTTTTCCATTGGCGCCAAGAGGCCCTCGGAGGAGACCATGCGATTCACGTTGATACGATCCACGATAACGCATTCTCTGATCGGCTGGATTCTCATTGGTTTGATTGCCGGATGGCTGACGGGCAAGATTACGCGCGGCGCTGGCTTCGGATGCATCGCCAACGTGATTCTGGGCTTGATCGGAGCGCTGCTTGGCGGCTGGATTTTCTCTGCTCTGGGTCTCTGGGGCGGCGGCTTCATTTACAGCCTGGCCGCGGCAACCGTCGGGGCTGTCGTTCTGGTCTCCGCGGCGCGCTTCCTCTTTGGCAGCACCAAATAACGGGCTTGTCCATTCAACTTTGTCAATCAAGGTGCACCCGGCATAGGCGCTCATCAACGGTCTCGCTCGCGTGAGACAAGTTCTGCTCCGGTTACTTTCAGAGGCTTGCCGCGGTAGATCTTCTTCAGGCGCGCCAGGAAGTCTGGGCGCTGGGCCGGAACCCCAGGCTTGGTGGGTACCAGCCGGGCAATGACCCGCTTGCGTTTAGTGATTTGAATCTCTTCGCCTCCGCGCTGTAACATCACTTCGCTTCCGAGGGGGACCTCTGAATTTGACCGCCATGACGGCTTGGATGCGGGCAACTACCGGAGTTTTTCGAGGTCAAACTCCACGTCGACACTTTGCCCCTCCGGCGTGAGCACTTCGACGCGAACGGGACCCGAGGATATTTGCACGGTTTCAAATTCCAACTCTACATCGACTCCGGAATACGGCCGCAAACGACCTCTGTAGAGAGGTCTGCCCGTGATCTTCTTGGGCGTTATCGGTTTATCCTGAATCAGCCGGATCGAGAAATCGCGCCAAAAATCTTCCGGGCGCGGCTGAGCGCTCCCTGGCGTGGTTTGGACCGAGTAACCTGAATAGGTGGGCGTGAGGTTGATCTGTACGCGGAGCACAATGAGGTCGGACTGGGCGCGGTAATCCTTCTCGGCTTGCTGCGCGCTATATCCCATGGAATGCTGGTGGGAGCGGACCACGACCTGCTCGTAGGGCGTGCGGAGTTCGATTTCCGCGATGTGCGGGCCTTGCTTCGGCAAGGGAAGGCGCTTCACATATTGCGCCAGAAACTCAGCTAGCTTGTCATCATTGCGCTGGCCTAGAAAGTAGGCCTCCCGAACGGAGATGGGATCCAGAGGATTCTCATACGCTGCCGAAACCTGCGCGGTGAGCAGCCCCAAGGCTAGTATCGCGCTTGGGATTCTTGCGCTTGTCGCCACGGCTTTCCTCCTGGCCCTACTTCTGATTAGATGCTTCCACAGGTAGGGAGCAACTCGTTGGCACGTTTCTTCCTCAAGGAGAACCGTAACACAAAGAAGGCAGAGAGCATGGAGAAACAGCCACCGAGGTTCCCTTTTTCCTTTCACCGTTTGCCGTTTGCTCTTGGCCCGCTGCGGCGTTGTGGTACGATTAGCAGTTAGCTGGAGGCCTTTCCATCGCAGTGAGTCAATCCCTGTGGGCCATTCCGCTGGGCGGCCTGGGCGAGTTCGGCATGAACATGCTGGCCCTGCGCTACGGCGACGACTTGATCGTGATTGATGCCGGGATGATGTTTCCCGAAGCCGAACTGCTCGGCGTGGACATCGTCATCCCCGACATCACCTACTTGAAGGAGAACCGCGACGCCGTGCGCGCCATCATTCTGACGCACGGCCACGAAGACCACATCGGCGCGCTTCCCTACATCCTGCGCGACTTGAACGTGCCCATCTACGGCACGCGGTTCACCCTGGCGCTAGTGCACAAACGCCTTGAGGAGCATGCCTTGCTCGAGCAGGCAGACCTGCGCGAAGTGCTGCCCGGGCGGACGGTGGAGGTCGGGCCGTTCGAGATCGAGTTTATCTATGTGACGCACAGCACGATTGACTGCGTCGCGCTGGCGGTGCGCACCCCGCTGGGCGTGGTGATTCACAGCGGCGACTTTAAGATGGACCCCACGCCCAGCGACCAGCAGCCGTTCGATCTGCACGCCTTTGCCCGCTATGGCCACGAGGGGGTGCTGGCGCTGTTCAGCGACAGCACCAACATCGAGCGTCCAGGCTACACGCCCTCGGAGCGCGCCGTTTGGCCGCGCATCGAGGAACTGTGTCGCGCGGCGCCGCGCAAGGTGCTCGTCTCCTGCTTTGCCTCCTCGATTCACCGCATCCAGCAGGTGGTGGACATTGCCGCCACGGTGGGCCGGAAGATCGGCTTCGTCGGCCGCAGCATGGTGGACAACGTCGAGATCGCCCACTCTTTGGGCTACCTGCGCATTCCCGACGGCATGGTGGTGCGCGCGCAGGACCTCAAGTCTTTCGACCCGAAAAAGTTGACCGTGCTGGTGAGCGGCAGCCAGGCCGAGCCGATGTCTTCGCTCTCGCGAGTCGCGGTGGATAGTCACCGCCTGCTCAGCGTCGAGGAGACGGACACGGTCATCCTCTCCGCGCGGATCATTCCCGGCAACGAGAAAGCTATCTTCCGCATGCTCGACCACATGTTCCGCCGGCGCGCGCTGGTCTACTACGACAACAGCAACGGCGTCATTCACGTCTCCGGCCACGCCAGCCAAGAAGAACAGAAACTGCTGCTGAATTTGGTCCGCCCGCGCTACTTCATTCCCATTCACGGCGAGTACCGCCAACTGTTCCGCCACGCCGCGCTTGCGCATCAGGTCGGCGCTGTCTCCGGCGAGGTTCTCCTGCTCGAAGACGGCCAGCCGGTGGAGTTCACCGCCGAGGGCGCTTATCGCCGCGAGCCGGTCCCGGCCGGGCGGGTGTGCGTCGATTCCGGCTCGCTCGAGGAAATCGAAGAGGTGGTGATTCGCGACCGCAAGCATCTTTCCGAGGACGGAGTGGTCGTGCCCATCATCGCCATCGACAAGCACACCGGCAAACTGGAGTCATTGCCCGAGATCGTCAGCCGAGGCTTCCTGCCATCGGAGAACGGCCACGAGGTGCTCAATGGGGCGCGCGACGTCGTCCTCCGCACCGTCGAGCAGTCCAACCCCGAGGAGAAAATGGACTGGAGTGTTATCAAAGAGAAGATCCGCGTGGATCTGAAGCGCTACCTCAATAAGCAGACCTCGAAACGGCCACTCATCTTGCCGGTCATCCTCGAAGTGTAAGACCGGCATGCCCGCAAGCAACGGATTGCGCTAAACGATGAGCCTGACCCTGCGCGCGTACACGCCTGACGATTTCGACAAACTCCACGCCATCGATCAGGCCTGCTACCCTTCCGGCATCGCCTATTCGAAACAGACGCTGCGCTGGTTCCTGCGCCTGCCTGGCGCGGAGTGCGTGGTGGCGGAGCTCGAAGACAAGATCGCCGGGTTCATTCTGGCCCAGCAGGAGGGGCCCAACGCGCACCTGATCACTATTGATGTGCTGGCGCACGCCCGGCGGCGCGGCGTCGGCACGGCCCTGCTCGATATACTGGAGCACAGCCTCGCCTCTTGCGGAGCTCGGCAGGTAGAGCTAGAAACAGCAACCGACAACCAGGCCGCCATTGCCTTCTGGCACAAGCACGGCTATCGTACAGTGGGTGTTCTGAAACGTTACTATTTGGGCCGCTTGGACGCCTATTCCATGCACAAATCGCTCCCGGCTCCGAAGGAGACCTGAGACTGCATGCCTATCTACGAGGCCGTCGTTCTCGCCGTCGTGCAAGGGCTCACTGAATTCCTTCCCGTCAGCAGCACCGCGCATCTGATCCTGTTTCCCTGGCTCGCCCGTTGGCAGGAGCCCGGCCTCGCCTTTGACGTCGCCCTGCACGCCGGGACCCTGTTAGCCGTGGGCCTGTACTTCTTGCGGACTTGGGTTGAACTGATCCTCTGCGGCTTAGGCATGCACTATCCATCGAGCGCAAGCGCGGAACAGGTGCATCAGCACCGGCGCCTGTTCTGGTATATGGTTGTGGGCACGATTCCGGCCGGGCTGGCGGGCTTTTTCTTCCACCATGCCATCGAGGAAAACCTGCGCAAACCCGTTTTGATCGGAGTGGCAATGATCGCGGTGGGGCTGCTGATGTGGTGGGCTGATCGCAGCGCGCAGCTCCGGCGCGGGCTCGAGGAGACCAACACGGGCGACGCCATCTCCATCGGCGCCGCCCAGGCCATTGCGCTATTTCCCGGCGTCTCCCGCTCCGGCATTACGATTATCGCCGGGCTGTGGCGAGGAATGACGCGCGAAAGCGCGGCGCGCTTCTCGTTCTTGCTCTCCACCCCGATTATCGCCGGCGCGGCCGCCAAGGAATTGCCCAGCCTTATCAAGCTTCATCGCGCCGGTGGGCTGGACCTACCGACCTCCACGCTCGGCCTCAGCATTGCGCTCTCTGCGATAGTCGGCTATCTGGTAATCGCCTTCTTCTTGCGGTACTTACAAAGACGCACGCTGAAGATCTTTATTGCTTACCGCATCCTGTTTGGTATAGTCGTTTTGTTGCTGGTGTTCCTCCAGATGGGCACCGCGCGCTAGCGCCCGCGCGTCCCCGCGTTTCGGCCTTGCTTTCCCCGCTTGCAAGGAGATTTGTGTGCGCTTCCTCACCCCAACTGAAAATCGCCGCCTGAACGAGCTGATCGGGTTCCTGGGCATTACCCTGGCGTTGCTGGCGGCGCTCAGCCTGCTCTCCTATAGCCCGCGCGACGCTTCGTTAAACGTCTCTGCCCCGCCGCCCGAGGCGCGTCCGGCGCGAAACTGGATCGGCCCGGTTGGCGCGCACGGCGCAGACATCCTGTTCCAGGGATTTGGCTACGCGGCGTTTCTGTTTCCGGTTGGACTGTGCCTGTTGGGCCTGCGATGGTTCCGCAGCCAGGAGGTTCCCTCGCCGGTAACCAAGGTCATCGGCTATGCGCTGCTGTTGCTCATGCTTCCCGCGCTGCTGGCCCTGTGGCACTTTCCCGAAGTCCGCGGCGCTGTGCCCGCCGGCGGCCTGCTTGGCGTAGTGGTCTCATCGGGACTCACGGGTCTGCTCAATCCTATGGGAGCGCATCTGGTGGTGATGGCCTCCTTCCTTGCCGGGCTGTTCCTGACCACTTCCTTCTCCTTCATTGGCGCTCATCAATGGCTGCGCGGTCCCATGGGAGCCCTCAGCAGACTGGGCATCTTCGGGCGCCTCCGGGAACGCTATCAGGCCTGGCGCGAGGCCCGCGAGCAGGAACGCCTGCGAAAGCGCCTCGAGGAGATCAAGATTGCCGGGCGACCGCCCGTGCCGCCGCAGACGGTGGGCGCCAAAGAGGCGTTGAAGAAATCGAGCGAACAGGACGAAAAGGAAGCTGGAACCGAAGCGGAGAAGTCAGGCCCGGTGCTGGTGCGCCATGAAAACCCGCCCGCAGTGCAAGCCAAATTGGGGCTGGAGCCGCGCATCGCTCGCGGCGTGACCACCTACCGCTTACCTTCGCCCAGCCTTCTCCGCATGGCGGAGCGTGGCGAGAAGCTGGACGAAGATGACCTGAAGGATTGCGCCCGCAGCATCGAGCGGAAGTGCGAGGAGTTTGACGTCAAGGGCCACGTCACGCAAATCAATCCCGGGCCGGTAGTCACTACGTTCGAGTTCAAGCCCGAGGCCGGGATCAAATACAGCCGCATCACCAGCCTGGCGGAAGACTTGTGCCTGGCGCTGCGCGCCGAGTCCATCTTGATCGAGCGCATCCCCGGCAAATCCACCGTGGGCATTGAAGTGCCCAATCACCACCGGCAGACGATTGCATTGCGCGAAGCGATCGAATCGCCCGAGTTCGTTAACTCATCCTCGAAGCTGTCCCTGACGATGGGTAAAGACCTGATCGGGCGCATCCGGATCACCGACCTGGCGCAAATGCCGCACTTGCTGATCGCGGGCGCCACCGGCACGGGCAAGAGCGTCTTCATCAACTCGATGATCATCTCCATGATGTACAAAGCCTCGCCGGACGAGCTAAAGCTGGTGATGGTGGACCCCAAGCGGCTCGAACTAGGTCTGTACGAAGACATTCCGCACCTTCTGACGCCGGTGGTGACCGATCCCAAGATCGCCTCAAACGCGCTCCGCAACGCCACCCGCGAGATGGAGCAGCGGCTCAAGCTGCTGGCCCAGCGCGGCGTGCGCAACATCGACCAATACAACCGCACCTTCGCCAAGGGCCAGACGATGTCGCTGTTTAACAACTTGGACCAAGAGGAGCATCGCCCGCTGCCCTACGTCGTCATCGTCATTGACGAACTGGCGGACCTGATGATGGTGGACACCAATAACGTCGAGCAATCCATCACCCGCCTGGCGCAGATGGCGCGCGCCGTCGGCATCCACCTGATCTTGGCGACGCAGCGGCCTTCGGTGGACGTGATCACCGGCCTGATCAAGGCCAACTTCCCGGCGCGCGTCTCCTTCCGCGTGGCCAGCAAAGTGGACTCGCGCACCATCCTCGACGCCAACGGCGCGGAATCCCTCCTGGGCCGCGGGGACATGCTTTATCTGCCAGCTGGGTCGTCGCGCCTGCACCGCATCCACGGGCCGCTCGTCACCGAAGACGAGATCGTGGCCGTGTGCGACTTCTGGCGGGCTCAGGCCAAAGCCAAGTACAACCAGCAACTCCTCGAAGCACCCCAGGAGGAAGAGGCGGTCGCAGCCGAAACCCCCGAAGTCGCACCCCAGCAAGAAGACGATGACCTCTACCAGGAAGCCGTTCGCGTGGTCTGTGAGATGGGCCGGGCCTCCACTTCCACGCTCCAGCGCCGCCTGCGCATCGGCTACGGCCGCGCCGCTCGCCTGATCGACCTCATGGAGAAAGACGGCATTGTCGGTCCCCCCGACGGGACGAAGCCCCGCGAGGTACTGAAGAAGAAAGACTGGATGCGCGAATTCGACGAATCGCTGAAATAACTCCTGGCCGCCAGCTCTCGGCAGCAGCGTAGCTTTGGAAGTTTGCAGCTGAAGGGGCGTGATTGATTCAAGACCTTTGCCAAAGGGCTGTCAAGGCCGCGGCCGACAAGTAGGCTCCCGCCGCGCATGCCAATGCCGCATTAAGTCCGGAATGGACGGCCACTACCATAGCCAGCGCCGAGCCCAGCACGCTGGAGGCAGCATTCATCGCCCACGCCCACTCGATGGCACTGTTGGCGGCTGGAGGCTCGGAGAATTGCTCCAGCGTAGCTGTCTGCAGCGCACTCCTCCCTTTAGTCACGATCGCGCGCAGGCCCGTGGGAAACGGCATCCCCATCAGGAACCCCAGCGGCGCCAGCAGCGCGCCGCTCAACAGCAGCTTGCTCGGGAAAGGCAGCGCCACCAGCGATTCAAGTAACCTCTGCAGCAGAAAGATGTAAAGCGCCACTACACCTACGATCGCCAACAGCACCCGGCGAACTCGCAGGGTCTCGCCGAGCCAGCGCCTCGATACCACGCTGCCTGCGCCACTCGAGAGCAGCATCAGGAATACCACCACCGTCAGGGCGTAGGTGGGATGCCCCAAGAAAAGCACAAATCGCTGGATCAGCGCAATTTCCACCAGGATGTAGCCGAGACCGATGGCTACGAAGTACAGCAGTGGCACGAAATGTTGCTCCGGCGCTCCTCGGTGCAACACCATCGGCCCAACCAAGAAGGCCAGTACCGCCACGATGGAGATGATCAACAATACCCCCAGAACCAGCAGGCCAAGGTTGTTCTTCCAGTCCACACCCTTACCCCGCCCTTCATGCGCCAGCAGCGTGCGCAGCGCCCTTCCAGTCTTGAAGGTGAAGAAGAAGAACGGCGCGTTATCGCTGACGGGAGCGATATCGAAAGGATAGTTATGGATGTACTCTCCCCGCGGGCTGAACTCCTTGCCGTCCGCTTCTCCCCGCCAGGGCAGGTTGATGAGCCGGTCGAACGGTGCGACCGCTTCGCTGGGGGCGCGACGCTGCTCGGCTAAACGGACTAGGCCAGCCTCAATGCAGTTACCGGCGGTAACAGACAGCGCCGATGCCGCGCACGCCACATCCTCATTCGGCCGGCCGTAAACGTAAGGCGTGTACAGGGGGTAGAAGTTCGGGGTCGCTCGCACGTGTTCCAGCACTGCGCGTTCTTCTTCGACGGTGAATGGGGTCTTCTTGGCCAGCACCGTGACGGGCTGCCCGTCCTGGTTTAGCTGACCGCTGGCGACCACAATGAAGTACTTGCGGACGTCCTCGACGCCCATCTTGCGCAGCACCTCTATGGCCTGCGACACCACGCGCAACGCCTCCCGCGGCCGCGCGAATTCCCAGCGCGTGATGGCGATGAATCCGTCCGGCTTCAGGTGGTCGAAGTACTCGCGGAAAGCCTCTACGGTGTAAAGGTTGTTCTCGCTAAGGGCAAAGGCCCCAGCCGCGGTGGAGGCCCAGGTGTCGACCAGTGTCATTTGGATGACGTCGTATCTGTCCCGGCTACTGCGAATCCACGAGCGTCCGTCGCTGACGTGAATATGAACTTGGGGCAGGTCATAAAGGTGGTGGGCGTAATCGGCGTAGCGCTCGCGCATAATGGTGGTGGCGATGATGGGGTTAATTTCAATTCCGGTGACATTCGTGCTCCCGCTGGCCAGCGCACGCAGTACGTCGATACCGCCGCCCGGGCCAATGACCGCGTAGTCGCCACGCGGGCGAAGCACGTTGGCGACCCAGCCATTGGGAACCGCAGGAGACCTGGCCAATTGTTCCAAGTACAAAGATGACGCCGGATTGTGAGGGTCGGAGTTCATGATCACGGTTGCTGCGTCAGAATCAATGCGAATCCATTTGCCGTTTCCCTCGCCGGTATCATCCACTTCGACCCGCGAGATGGTGTTCCAGCGGGCGAACTCTACCCATGGCTGGGCGTTGCGCATTCCCTTGGCGTACACGACATCTATAAATCTTTCAGAGTGATTTGCCGCAACCAGCATAACCAGCACTGCTGCCATGCCGATGGCAATCTTGTGCTGGGTTCCAGCGCCCGCCCAGATCGCCGCCGCCATCGCCATGACAAGGGCTGCGCACACTACCGCGTTTGGCCCTCCCAGCCAGTTCAGCAGCGGCACCACCGCCAGGCAGGCTAGCGCCCCGCCGGTGAGGTCGGTGCCGTACAACTGTGTGACCCATCTGCTTGCGCGCGCGAACACCACTGAGAACAGCAGCCCGGTGAAGAAGAAAGGCACGCCCGCTGCCAGATAGATTGCCGTTAGCCGGAGGATGTTCATCGGCCTTAGGGAGAGGGAGACGGGCACGTGCAGCACGACCCACAGTGCCGTCATTACGGCCGCAGCGTTGAGGGCGCAGATCACGCCCGCCAGCCTGCGCAGGTCCCAGCGTGCCAGCCAGTTCCGTCGCAGGTAGGCGAAAACCCCGCCGGCGCCGAGCCCCAGGAGCGCGAGGGAGATAGCCAAGAAAGCGAAGTGGTAGAACAACACGACTGAGAACAGCCGCGTCAGGGCCAGTTCCAGCAGCAGGCTGGCGAAGCTTACAAGCCCGATGCCGGCCAGCAGGACGCGGCGATCGGCTTCGCCGGCGACGTTCCGCTCGTTGACGACGGAAGATTGGCTCATAGCTTTGCACCCCCGACGGTCCGCACGACACAGCCGATCACGCTTCAGCAGCGGGCGTGACGCAAACTTTTTCGGGCGCCCCGATCAACGCAGGGCTCGGGTTAAACAGCCAATGAATCGTTTGTGCGACTTATGCCCCTAAGCGGCGAGTTGGGTTTCCGACTCCGTTCACTCCGCCGGCCGGGCCAAAGCGAACCGAGTGGATCAGTTGAACCGCGAATGCGCGCACCCAGCAATCTCTGCCCGGTAGAGTTCCGAAGCAACCGCACGGAGGGCGCACACAGAGTGCCAAACAGAAACGGTTTTCCGCGGTGGCATTGAGTTGTTGATGATTTGAATTCAACGAGTTACTTGAAGCCGATTATTTTCAATTTTTTCAGCGTAGGGCCCTTGAAACAACGGCTTGCAGAAAGTTTGCAAAGCTTTGCAAACGGAGGGCGTGCCCAGGGCAGGCTCCTTCGTGCGTCCTATGGAATCAGTGCAGGGCGCTTTTAGCGCGGATCGCCTTTAGTTTCTTGCTCAGGCTCCATTGAGCAAGAACCAGAGCCTCCGTCACAGTAAGCAGTAAGATGTAACCCAGGTAGTACTGATTCGTTTTCCGAAAAACATTATCCGGTGTATGCTGCTCGAGTGGCACCCCCATCATGACGACATGCCAATAGAACCAAGCTGCAATCGCCTGAATCCCGCCCCGCCAGTAGTTCGAAGCTATCTGCCCGGCGATCGCCATCCAAAACAGAAGAAACGGGAGCAGGACAAGCCTTAGGCTCCACAGTATAATTCTCAATGTGGTTGCTCTCTCCATAGTCCTCCTCTGGGTCGCTGCTGCAAGCGCGACGCCAAGTCTGTGGTCCGTGACAAAAACGTTTAAGGCTCCTTTGACCGCCCCGGAAACGTCAAGAACTTTGCCGCCCGTAGTATAGACGATGGAACCTTCGCCCCAGGGCAGGATGCCGAGTCGTAAAACCCCGTGGCATGTGGCATGATAATACGTGCCGCTCCAGCTTTAACTCACGCCACACGCTCTGGAAACGCTCCCAGCGACGGTCGGCATTGCGCGCTCTCAGACCACACGAACAAGGGTCGTTGGGGCCCCACGCACTCGGAGGTGTCGGCATTGAGCATTGCTGAATCGCGCGAGCCGCGAGCCCGACTTCCCACCCCCATGTCGTGCAGCCTCGTTCACCGGGTTCAGAGGACCGTTTGACTCTTGGGCACGGGCCCCGTAGAATCGGCGTTTGTGCCGGTGCCGGGGTAGCTCACCGGTAGAGCGCGGCCCTGAAAAGGCCGGCGTAGGCAGTTCGATTCTGCCCCCCGGCACCACCCCATGCTGCGCCTGCAGATGGGCTGGCTCCTTACTTTCTCTTGCCAGTAAGCGCGTAGGAGTGTGAAAGCCCGACAAGTTGAGCTGTGCCCTGACGAAATAGCGAGTTGCCACAAAGACTTTGCAACCCTACCATTTCGACCTCTGACTGGGTTGAAGCCCTGCGCGGAGAAGCAGTCCGGCGCTTTCGTGACCAGCGGTGCGAGCTGAAGAGGACGTGCGCTAGAACGGCCCGATAGAAGGCAACCCGATATACAATGCCGTCTGCCTGAGAGTCCAAGATGGAAATCCTGTGTAAGAAACCAAAGGAGAGGGGTATGGAGCGCTCGATTGTGTTCTACTTTCCGCTGGCCCTGACGGTAGTTGGTACCTTGTTGTACCACCTTGCGCAGAAGACGATGCCGCGGGCTGTAAGTCCCTTCGCCCTCCTGGCCGTGGCGTTTGCGACCGCACTCGCTCTTTGCCTCCTTTTGCTGCTTTTCGCAGAACGCGCGCCGCTGCGCTCCATGCACGGCTTAAACTGGTCGAGCCTGGCGCTCGGATTTTCAGTGGTCATGATCGAAGCTGGGTACCTGGTGGCCTACAGATTGGGCTGGAAACTGAATCGAGCTGCCTTGATTTCCAACGTGGCCGTGGCCATCCTCCTCATCCCCTTGGGAACCGCGCTCTTCCAGGAAGATGTGTCCTTACGCATGATGGCCGGAGCGGTGCTGTGCATCAGCGGATTGATTCTGCTCGTGCGGTAACAACGCTCCATTAAGCAGTGAGTTCCAGGGATGGCCCGGTAGATTTCTTCCCCGCCGCCAAGAGTGCCGAGAGCCGCTGCGTCAGCCTCGTTCACCGCGAAAAGAATTCAACAGCCACGCCCACGCGGCCATCCGCCAGGCGTTCCAACCGCACCACCTTGGCGATTTGTTCCTTTTTGATGGGGTCGGCTGGCGCGTAGGGAAAAGTCAACATCAGCCACATTCCGACGTGATAGTGTTCCAGGCAGGTGGTGAAGTAGAGTCCGTCGCGTGAGACGTTCACCGTGGTTCGCACTTCCTCCACGCGCCCGTACTTGGCTTCTGAGCCGACGCGTACAGGCCTTGAAAACTTGATGCGAAGCCGATTCCGACGTTCGCTCTGACGAAGCGGCGTTACCACGGCGGTTACTGTCTTTGGAGATCCTTCAGGATCGCTCATGGGATGCCCGTGTTGGCCCTACCTCTTGTGGTCCACTCAGTAGCAAGGCGAAAGGGTGAGATAGCGCTTCACTCGTGTATGGTTTACCGTGGATCTCCGGTGTCCGCCCAGTTCCACCAGGGTCTCACAGACGGTATCCACGCGGGTCGCCTTTTGCCACAGTCAAACGAGTCCGCTGGGCAGACGACTCACTTAGGCTTTGTGGCTATTGGGGTGGGAGCCTTGCGATCTTCCACGTCCCCGCGAGGCGTCATGGAGATTACGAAGTACTCCCTCTCCTTGTCGTCCCCTTCCGGCACGCGCAGCAAGAGTTTATCCTTGTGGACACGAAATTCGGCGCTTTCGCCAACCGGCAACAGAACGGGATGCTTGTCGTCCTTTGGCCGAATACGGTACACGATGCGGTCAGATTGCAGGACATACTCTTGGCAGAGCACCTCTTGAGTTTTCTTATGTTCCGCGTCTGTGCCCAAAATGGTGCCCCCAACGGTCTTGCCGCCCTTCTCGGCGTAGCCGCAGGGCGATGACTCCATTTGGATCAACACCCCCTTCTGGTAGGACTGCTGCCTTTCCTTGGCGTGCGCGACACATCCCAAAAGTAGGACCGGCAAGAGTATTCTGACTCTCAAAGTAGGCCTCCGTACTCTACAAAAAATCGGCTTGCTTTATAAAGGGTACAGATTTGATCGCTCCACGGGATGCCCAATCGCTCTGCTTTGTCCAATCAATTAGCTGACCTTGGTAGAGATCAGCGGACAGGTTGCACCAACTTATTAAAAGCACGGCGGGGCCCAACCGGCGAGCGTGGCAAAGACGACGTCGCCCACAACCGTTCTCAGATCAGACGCCAAGGAGCGCCGTCGCGCCTAACGAGCCGGTCCGGTGATTTACCCGCGTTCTTAAACTATCGATAGCTAAATGACCAGCCCAATAGGACCGGAACCAGGACCAACAAGAGCAGTCCGAGGCTGACCAAGCTCAGCACCCTTCCGTGTCCCAACAGAGAGTCACGAGTGTCCGCCTTCAGGCACAAGAGCCCCGCAACTAAGAGGACCACGCCCCACGGCAGAATCAATGGCAGGCCAGGACTCTTGTGGATAGCGGCGAGGATACCTGCAGGGGGCTGACCCGCGGGCAACCACCAAGGAATTAGCGGCGCAATTCCTGCCAGCAGCACGCATATCAAGAGCCTTCGCGCTACCCATCTCTTTATCTTCGGTTTGGACCCGGGCCGAATAAAGTAGTCCCAGGCAAGGAGACTCATAGCGACCGGCACCCATCCGTACACGGAAAACCTCTCGCTTAACCACAACCAGGCACGAAAGAATAGCCGCGGCTGGTGGCCGGCGACGAGGCGCGGCAACACAAACCAGGCCACCAGGGAATTGCACCCAATGGCCACGAACAGCGTAATCAAACTCATTAGCTGGAGCCAGTGCCGGGTGGAAGCCACCCCACAGCCGGTGCAAACTGATTGCTTGGGCGAGAATTGCAATCCACAACTTTCGCAGAACAAGTTTCTCTCTCCTTGCAAGTTGGAATCGAGTCCAACCCTATCCTAATGCGGCACAGAGCAGAACTATTCAAAGTAGCTTTAAACAAGCCCCACTGGCTACTGTCCTTTGGAACAGGTTTCTGGTTTCAATCAACACGCCACGTGTCCCCTTGGCATTCCACCGGATCGATAGACTTTCGGCAAACCTTCGCCAATTGCGGGCCGCAGCCGCCCCTGGAAGTGAACGAGGTGACAGCTGCGACCCATGGCGGTAGAATCTCGCCCAGTCTAGAGGTCAGATCAACTCTTCCAGAGGAGGAGAAGAATGAAGATTCGCAACGTAGCAGTCTTCGTGGCGCTGGTCTCCGGTCTATCGATGGCTGCGCCGGGCCAGGATACCGAAAAGTCCGTGAAGATCGAGGATCTTCCAGTTGCGGTGAGGAAAACAGTCATGGAACAAAGCAAAGGGGTGAAGATCCGCGGCCTGTCGCAAGAGGTCAAGCAAGGGAAGACCTATTACGAGGCCGAATTGACCGTGAATGGGCACAAGAAGGACGTTCTGATGGATACCTCTGGAGCGGTTGTGGAAATCGAGGAGGAAGTGGCCTTGAATTCGCTCCCCCCTGCGGTGAGGACTGGGATAGAAAAGCAGGCCGGCCATGGCAAGATCCTAAGGGTCGAAACCATCACCAAGAATAACGCGATCGTGGCCTATGAGGCCGAGGTAGAAAGCGCCGGCAAGAAATCAGAAATTAAAGTGGGACTGGATGGGAAGCCCATTACCGGGACTGGGCAGAAACATTACTGAGTACCGGGAGTTGCTCCGTCGTTGAGGAACCCTTCCGGAAGCTGAGTGGCAGCTTGTAGCGCAACCGTTGTGTGTGGCCGAAGGATTGTTCAGCCATGCCGACAAGTCCCCAGCAACGCCTGATCTTGCGGCTCCTCGCCATGCCGGAGTACAGGCTAGCCGGCGCGGGTGCCATCTGGCACGGGGGCTTCGGGTATGGCCAGTACCGGGCGGAGCCCATCGGCATAGCCGATGTCAAACAGCATTCCCTCGGACATAACACCACGCATCTTTCGCGGCTCCAGGTTGACGATGAACAGGGCTTGTTTGCCCTCGATGTCGCGAGGGTTAGCGCGTTCCTGCTTGAGACCCGCCACAATCGTGCGCGTGTGGTCGCCGAAGCCGACGCGGAGCTGCACCAACTTGTCGGAGCCCGGCACGTCCTGCACCGCCTCAATCCTTCCGACGCGGACGTCAATCCGGTTTAGAACCTCCATCGAAATGCTCGGCTTCACTGGAGCAATGGACATTCCCGAACTCATCCTGCCGCCCTCGCCTCCTGCAGGAAGCTGGCGGCATAATCTCTTGCGTACTGGCTGAAGGAAATCGGCTCCTTGCCGGTAATCTGACGGACAGCCGGCGAGATCCGGCTCGCTTGCCCCGAGAGGTAATAATGGAGCAACTCAATGATCGCATCAGCGGCTTCCTCTGGTGCTCGCGAAGAAACCATGGCTCTCTTGAACTCTGCGTCAGAAATAGCCGCGTAAGAGACCTTCTTGCCGGTTGCCGCGGAGAGTTTCTCGGCGATTTGGCTGTAGGTGAGCGCTTCCGGGCCGGTCAGATCGTAAGCTTTCCCCTCGTGGCCGGTTCCAGTGAGAACCTTTGCGGCCACGCCGGCGATATCTCGGACGTCGATATGACTGATCCGGGCTTCCCCGGCAGGCAGATAGAAAGCGCCCTGCGTCTTGATCGTCTGCGCATAGAAACTCGACATGTTCTGCATATACCCGTTGGGGCGCAAGAACGTGTAGGTCACTCCTGAAGCCTCGATCTCCCTTTCTACAGGTCGATGCACCTTGGCGAATGAGAAGGCTTCGCTCTCCGCTCCCCACACCGAGTTCTTGACGGTGTGCCGGACGCCCGCTTTCTTCGCCTCGCGGACCACATTCAACTCCAGCTCGTCCTGATGCGGGATGTTGCCTGAGATGAGAAACAATTTGTCCACGCCCCGGAGCAGAGGCTGGAGTGCTTCTGGGTTCGCGAAATCGATCGCGACGCTGTCCACGCCCCTCTGCTTGGCTTCCTCCGCCTTTGCGCTCGAGTGATAACCCGCCCGAAACTTCACGCCTAGGGCGAGCAGCTTTTTCACCAGCTCACCTCCCACGGTCCCGCCAGCACCAGTGACAAAGATCATGCGTAGCTCTCCTTTCTTCGGTTAGCATCTTCCGTCAGCCTATGATGCTCCTTAGATAAAGCTTCGGCAAGTCACTCTGATTTCAGAGCCATCGCGCCAAGAATCGGGCTGAGTCGATACAGCGCAGTGTTGCGGAGCACGAAGGAAGCGAGACTCGCCGGCTTGGTGTTGACTTGGCCGCGGGAGCGACCTACTGTGGGTCCGACAGGTTGACCTACCTGAGACATTACGAGATGACATCAGGGAACAAATGACCGGGGGGTCCTGCATCGAACTCGCAGCGGAAGGGGAGGATGCATGAGAGCAGGCATCGCGGCAATCCTTGTCTTGCTGTTGTCCGCTCCGTTTCCGAGCGATCCGGAAAAGGAAGTGGCGTTCCGCTGGATCGAGCAGAACGCCGCCACTACCCGGAAGGTCAGCCTGAACATATGGAGTAACCCGGAACTGGCCCTGCGCGAATTCAAATCGAGTCGCGAGCTGATCCAGTACCTGCAAAGCAACGGATTCCGCGTCGAGAAGGGCGTTGCCGGGATTTCGACGTCCTTTGTGGCCAGCTCCGGCAGCGGCAAACCGGTCATCGCCATCTATGGCGAATATGATGCCCTGGCTGGGCTGTCGCAGAAAGCCGAGCCCATTCGCTCGCCCCTGGTCGAGGAAGGGCCCGGACACGGCTGCGGGCACAATCTGATTGGAGCTGCCAGCGCCGCAGCGGCGGTTGCAGTTTCCAGGGCGATGGAAGCGGGGAATCTGAAGGGGACGATTCGCTTTTACGGAACACCCGCGGAAGAAGCGGCCGGCGGAAAGAACTACATGCTCGAGGCTGGCTTGTTCAAGGATGTTGATATCCTGCTGGGCTGGCATCCCGGCGCCAGAACGCAGGCCAACTTTGAGTACAGCAAAGCGGTGACGGAGGTGCGTTTCAAATTCAAAGGAGTGGCCGCGCACGCCTCGAGCGCGCCGCATCTGGGGCGCAGCGCCCTCGATGGCGTGGAATTGATGGACGTCGGCGTCAACTTCATGCGCGAGCATGTGAAAGAGGACTCGCGCATCCATTACGTCATCACAAAAGGCGGCGGCCAGCCCAACGTCGTTCCGGCCGATGCGGAATCCTGGTACTACATCCGCGCAAACAAACACCAGGACGTCCTGGACATGTTTGAATGGATTTCCCATATTGCGGAAGGCGCCGCGCTGATGAGCCGCACGCAGGTCGAAATCCAAGTGGCGGACGATTCGCACGAGGTGCTGCCGAACCGCCCCCTTGCGGAGGCCATTGATCGGAACCTGCATCTAGTCGGGCCGCCGAAGTTCACGGAGGAAGAAAGGACTTTGGCGCGGAAGATGCAAGAGCCGTTAAAGGGAAATTTTCAAGGGGCTTTCGCGGAGAACATCGAGCCACTCCCGGACCAAGTCGCTCAGGGACTTTATTCAACGGATCTGGGCAACGTGAGCTGGAACGTTCCGAGCGGCAGCTTGGGTGTCGCCTCGTATCCGTTCGGCGCGCCCATCCATAGCTGGCAGGTGGCCGCCTGCGCCGGCATGTCCATCGGACAAAAGGCCATTGACGTTGCGGCAAAGACACTCGCTGGCACGGCCATCGATTTATTCAAGAATCCGGCCCTGGTCGAAGCCTCCAAAAAAGATTTCCAAGAGAGAAAGAAAGGCTATAACTACCGGCTTCTGCTGCCGCCGAACCGCAAAGCCCCCGTCTTTCAGGAAGCGCAGTAGAAGAATCGGTACCTCCGTGGCCGCGAACAATGGCTTCGTAAGGCGGGTCGGCGCTGCTACGACTCCCACCACCCCCAGCCGTCCAGAAGGGTCCACGGATTCATCACGATGTAGAGGAACGCACGTCTTGCCTTCTTTACTGATATAGCCCCGTTTCTTGTCCTTGAACCTGCGTGAGCCCTTCGTTCAATCCCCAGCTTTTGCCAAATTGCTGCTGCATGATCAGGTCGCCGGCCTTCTTGGTGCAGCCGACTCGCAGATGTAGCTGCCCCTAAACTGTCCTCCTGAGCAGTAGATTTCGCCCGACAGCAGTTATAGCTTGCTCGGGGGGGAGCTGACTCTAAGCAAAGGCAAGTCGAACCCGAAATGCTTTGACTTAGGTTTTGAGGAGCCGCCATGGTTGATCCATCGATCCCCTGAGCGGTTATCGCAAGATTTGATAACGCAATTCTGACAATTGGGCTTGCCAGATTCAAAGGGGGTTGTAACGTGAGGAGTTCGTGGAAGAAATTGGGGAATATCTGGCTGTTGCTGGTCATCGCCGCCCTGCCCTTCTGGGCTCAAAACAAGAACAGAAACCAAATCCGCGGCGAGTGGGTCGAGGGCAAAGAAGCAGCCGCCAATGAAGTTCTGGTGAAGTTCCGACCGACGACTTTCCAATCAGTCCTCGAAGCGCAGGCAGCGGGAGAAGTCGATGAGTCCGAGCGGGTAGGCGGAACCGGACTGCTTCGCCTCCACTCCTCGCGGAAGAATGTCGCTACCTTGGTCAGCGAGCTGTCGGCGCGATCCGATGTAGAGTACGCCGAACCCAACTACATCGTCCACACGACTGCCATCCCCAATGACCCGCGCTTCGGCGAGCTGTGGGGACTCCAAAACACCGGCCAGACCATTCGGGGCTTCCCCGGCATCCCCGGCGCCGACATCAGCGCAACAGCGGCCTGGGATATTTCGACCGGCTCCCGAGCGAACGTAGTCGCAGTGATCGATACGGGCATTGATTACAGGCATCCCGACCTGGCGGCCAACATCTGGTCTGCGCCCGCCGCGTTTACCGTGACCATCGGAGGCCAATCAATCACCTGCCCGGCCGGAAGTCACGGGTTCAATGCCATCACCCTGGTCTGCGACCCCCTAGACGACAATGATCACGGCAGCCACCTTTCCGGCACGATCGGCGCCGTGGGGAACAACGGGACCGGAGTCGTGGGAGTGAACTGGACGGCCAGCATCATGGGCAGCAAGTTCCTCGATGCCACCGGCACGGGAACCACGGCCGATGCGATCAATGCCATCGAGTTCGCAGTGCAAACCAAAGCCGCCTTCGCGGCTACCAGCGGCGCCAACGTGCGCGTGCTCTCGAACAGTTGGGGAGGAGGGGCATTTTCCCAGGCCCTGCTGGATGAGATCAACCGCGCCAATGCCAACGATATGCTGTTCGTCGCCGCCGCCGGGAACGACCACTCCAATAATGATGTCGTCCCACACTACCCGTCCGGCTACAACGCACCCAACGTTGTGGCCGTGGCCGCAACCGACAACACCGACGCCCTGCCGGGTTTCTCGAACTTTGGCTCCAGCAGTGTTCACTTGGGAGCACCCGGCGTGGATATCCTCTCCACAACCAGGAACAACACCTACAGCTACTTCAGCGGCACCTCAGTGGCGACTCCGCACGTTTCCGGCGCGGCGCTGCTGGTGCTATCCAAGTGCGCGCTCGACACCGCGAGCCTGAAGACGCTCCTTCTCAACAATGTTGACCCCATACCATCTCTTTCTGGCATGACGGTAACCGGCGGGCGGCTGAACGTCAACAAAGCCATCCGCGCATGCGCCGCACCGGCCAATCCTGACTTTGCCCTCTCCGCTACGCCCGCTTTGCAGACCGTCACCCAGGGAGGCGGTACCACTTACACCGTGAACATCTCTCCGTCGGGAGGTTTCACGGGAGCGGTCAGCTTGAGCGCGGACGGTTTGCCGGCCGGGGCCAGTGCCAGCTTCAGCCCGAACCCGGCCACTGGCTCCGCGACCATGACCGTGAGCACCACTGCTACCACCTCGACGGGCAGCTTCTCTGCGACCATTACCGGCACCACCGGCAATCTCTCACACACGGCCTCTGTCTCCCTCGTCGTCAATGCTGCGGCAGTGCCTGATTTCAGCCTCTCCGCTACACCCGCTTCGCGCACCGTTACCCAGGGAGGCAGTGCCACCTATACCGTGAACATCTCTCCGTCGGGAGGTTTCACCGGAATGGTTACTTTCAGAGCGAGCGGATTCCCAACCGGGGCCAGTGCCAGCTTCAGCCCCAACCCGGCCACCGGCTCCGCGACCATGACCGTGACCACCACTGCTACCACCTCGACGGGCAGCTTCTCTGCGACCATTACCGGCACCAGCGGCACTCTCTCACACACGACCTCAGTCTCCCTGGTGGTCAATGCTGCGGCAGTGCCTGATTTCAGCCTCTCTGCTACACCTGCTTCGCGCACCGTTACCCAGGGAGGCAGTACC